>JAYWBT010000102.1:0-15236 GCA_043781235.1 Deltaproteobacteria bacterium | reverse complement strand
AGTCGGCGACGCCGATCATCGTCGCGCGATCGACCAGGCAGTGCTTGCAGCGCAGGGCGTCGGCGTAGACGACCCAGCCGCAGGCCGCGCAACGGGTCGTCGCTCGCGTCGAATCAGACATTCACTCCGGTGTCGTTTGCCAAAACTTGATCCTGAGACTGGACGATGGGCCAGCGGAGTGCGAGCCATGGGGAGCCATGTCCCTCGTTCTCGCCCTATTGGGCGTCCTTCGCGCGGCGCTCAGAAATCGCACTGACCTCGCGCTCGAGGACTTGACGCTCCGGCAACAGCTCGCCCTGATGTCTGACCTGTTCGCCCGCTGATACATCCTCCTTCGGCCTGCGGAGGTCTGTCCGACCGGAAGAACCCCCCTCCGCAAGAGTGCCGGCCTGCGTGATGGCACCATCGCCGGCGAAACGTGATTCAAGTTGGTCAGCCCGTGGTCAGCGGTGGGTCGCAGCGGGCCAACGTTCCGGGCGGGCAGGGAACCGCCAAGTGCCGAGAACTGCTCGAAGGACATCCGAAGCCTTGCACGGCCTGCAAACCCGCGCCCCTCGGGTCGCTGCCCGAGCCCACAAAAGCGCAGGCCCCACAAGCCAAGCGCCTGCAGGGCCTACGTTTTTTGAGTTGCGGGGACAGGATTTGAACCTGTGACCTTCGGGTTATGAGCCCGACGAGCTACCGGACTGCTCCACCCCGCGTCAGTGGGTCGCTCGTATAGATCCGCGCGCGGCGCATGTCAACCTGCATCCGTCACAGAGTCGCTTTGATCCTGGCGCTCTGGTGGGCCTGGGCGGCGCCCGTCTCGGTCGGCCGGTCGGCTCGGGGATCTTCACAGGGCGGGATTCTAAAATCCAATGGCGTCGTGCTTCCGAACCGCTGCCCGGACCAAAACTGTGCGAGCTGGCGCTCGATCGTGCCCTGCACGCTCAGCCTCTCGCCATCAAGGACCCAGGACAGCGCGCATCGCGGGCGAGTTGGAAGGGCCGCATCGGCGTGCTTCCTGAATTCGCTCGCGGGAGGGACTTCGTCCACGCCACTCGGACCGTCGGCGAGCGCGACGATTAACATGCGGCGGGCCGACTTGCAGGCCGGATGAGATGACCCTGCTCCTCCCGCACGGCGGGTGCGCCCCTCAGCGCGCGCTGAAGCCACCCAGGATCTCCGCGGTGTGCTGCCCCAGCGTGGGCGCGGCGCCGCGCGGCAGTGACGCGGTCGGCACCAACGCCGGCAGCGTGCGCAGGAAGCCGTCGATGAACAGGTCGCGCGCGATCATCAATGGATGCGCGGCGAGCTCGGAGACCTCGAGCACCGCCTCGCTGCAGCAGTCGAACGGCTTTAGAAAACCGTCCCATTCGTCGCGCGTGCGCGAGAGGAGGAGCGCATCGACTGAAGAGGTGAGCGCAGCATCGAATTGCCGCTCGACCCACGAAGGCTGCGCCACCGCGGCGCAGAAGCGCGCCCAGAACTTCGGCTCGAGCGCGCCCAGAGCGAGGCGTCGCCCGTCGCGGCACGGATAGACTCGATAGCAGGGATGCTCGCCGAGCAGCGCCTCCACCGAGCCCGAGACGTACGGCAACACGAAGCCGAGCGCGCCTTCGGCCATGGCGACATCGAGGAAGCGCCCGCGGCCGGTGCGCACACGCTCGAGCAGCGCAGCCAGCACCGCGATGGCCGCCTGCTGTCCACCGCCGAAGAAGTCCGCCAACTGGACGCCGGGGAGCGTGCGGCAGCGGGCCAGCACCCCGCTCAAAGCGATGTAGCCGATGTCGTGGCCGGCGCGGTCGCGCCAGGGCCCGGTCTGCCCGAACCCCGAGATGCTGCACACCACCAGCCGTGGGAAATCGGAGAACTCGAGGCCGAGCCGCGCCAGCACGCCGGGGCGGAAGCCCTCGACCAGCACGTCGGCGGTCGCGCACAGCCGGCGCAGCGCCGCGACGCCCTCGGGCGATTTCAAATCGATGCAGGCCGATCGCTTGCCGCGATTGAGCGCGGCGTACATGCCCGGCGAGATCTCGCGCAGGTAATCGCCCAGCGCGGGATCCTCGATCTTGACCACGTCGGCGCCGAGGTCCGCCAGCAGCAGCGTGGCATACGGCCCGGGGATGAGCCGCGTCAGATCGAGGACGCGGGTGCCCTGCAGCGGTCCGATGAGCACCTATCCGATGATCTTCTGCAGTTTCATGGCGAGGCCCATATCGCCCTTGATCTTGAGCTTGCCGCTCATGAACGCCATCTGCGCGTTCATCTTGCCGCTGACGACGTTCATGAAGTCGCTCGCGGTGCAGGTGACGGTACAGTTCGCCGGACCCTGCGAGCCTGCGGTCACCACGCCGGGCTCCTTGGTGAGATCGACCGTCCAGACACCGCCGGTGTCGCCGGTGATGTTGAACTCGTAGGTCGAGTTGATCGCCTTGGAGAGCTCGGGCTTGTCCTTCAGCTTCTGGGCGATCTTCTCCTCGAAGAAGGACTTGGACGTCTGGTCGGCCATGCTCGCTCCGCGATAAACTGAATGGTCATTCATTCAGCGGGCGCGGACTCTAGCGGCGCGCTCCGGGGGCGTCAACGCGTTTCCGGGCCGGGTCGTTCGCTGCGCGACCAGGCTCGTGGTGCCGTCGGCGCGGGGCCTGGTCGCGCTGTCAGCGCAGGGCCGAGAGGAAGCCGAGCAGGGCGCGCGGCCGTCCCTCCGCGGAGCGGACGAAGGGCGTGGGGCCGAGCACGCGCGCGCCGGTCAGCTCTTCAATGAGCGCCGCGTTGGTGGCCACGCTCGGATCGTCGTCGGGCGCGACGCGGTTGAGCACGATGGCAGCAAGCCTGAGCCCGCGGGCCGCCAGCGCCTGCGCCGAGAGCGCGCAATGGTTCAGCGTGCCCAGCCCCGCGCGGCCGACCAGCACCACCGGCAGGCCCAGGCGCTCGGCGAGATCAAGATTCGTGACCAGCCTCGACGCCGGCCCGCGGTCGGGCTCGTCGGCCTGCTCGATCGAATCGTGCGCGACCTCGCGCGCGAGCGGCACCAGCAGCCCGCCTGCCGCCTCGACGACCAAGGGCTGGACGGCGGCGGCGACAATCTTTTCTACCAGCGTGAGATCGATCGTTGCGCCCTCCGCCTCGGCGGCGACGAGCGGCGCAGCGGGAAGGCGAAAGCGATAGGGACAGACCTGGTCGAGCGGCAGCGCATCCCCGGGCGGGCCGCAGGTCTGGCGCAGCGCCAGCGCGTCCTCGGGCGCGTCGGGGTTGCAGCCGGTCTCGACCGGCTTCAGCGCGTGCGGCCGCAGACCCGCTTCGGTGAACAGCAGCAGCAGCGCGCGCGCCACCTCGGTCTTGCCCACGCCCGTATCGGTGCCCGCAACGAAGTAACCTTTCATTGTTCCGTTACCTCGATGATGGAATCGCGCACGGCTTCGACCAGCAAATCCACTTCGGAGGGCGCGATCGACAAGGGCGGCATCAGCACCACCACGTTCCCGAGCGGGCGCAGCATCACCTCGCGCTTGCGGCCCGCGATACAGACGCGATGGCCGACGCGCGCGGTGTAATCAAACTCCTCGCGCGTGGCCCGGTCGCGCACCAGCTCGATGCCAATCATCAATCCGCGCTGCCGCACGTCGCCGACGTGCTTGAGCTCGGCAATCGATTTCAATCCTTCCGCGAAGCGCTCCGCCATCTGCCGCACGTGCCCGAGCGTCCCCTCCTCGTCGAAGATCCGTAAGCTGGCGAGCGCCGCCGCGCAGGCGAGCGCGTTGCCGGTATACGAGTGGCCGTGGAAGAAGGTGCGCTTGCTCTCGAAGGGGCCGAGGAAGCTCTCGAAGACCGCGTCGGTCGTCAGCGTCGCGGCGAGCGGAAGATATCCGCCGGTAATTCCCTTTGCCATGCAGAGGAAATCGGGCACCACCTCCTCCTGCTCGCAAGCGAAGAGCGTGCCGGTGCGGCCGAAGCCGGTGGCGACCTCGTCGCAAATCAGCAGGACGCCATTCTCCTTGCAGGCTTTGGCGATGCGCTTCAGATATCCCGGCGGGTGGGTAATCATTCCGGCCGCGCCCTGCACCAATGGCTCCATGACCACCGCGGCGATCTCGTCGCGCCGGCCGGAAATGAGCGCCTCGGCCGCGAGCGCCGCCGACTCGAGGCAATGCTTCGGCCCGGTCGGCCAGCGATAGACGTACGGCGTCGGTATGCGCAGGCAATCGAAGAGCAGCGGCTGGAAGAGCTGGTGGAAGAGGTCCATGCCGCCGACACTGACCGCGCCGAGCGTATCGCCGTGATAGCCCTCAGCGAGCGCGACGAAGCGGGTCTTCTTCGACTTGCCGCGCAGCTGCCAGTGCTGGAAGGCCATCTTCAACGCGATCTCGACGCTGGTGGAGCCGCTGTCCGAATAGAAGACTTTATTAAGCCCCGGCTCGCCTTCCGCTTTCGGCGCCCGCTGCACGAGCTGGGCGGCGAGCTCGATCGACGGCGGCGAGGCGAGGCCCAGGAGCGTGCTGTGCGCCACGCTCGAGAGCTGCAGCTTGATGGCGCTGTCGATCTCGCTCTTGCGGTGGCCGTGGAGGTTGACCCAGAGGCTGGAGATGGCGTCGAGGTACTTGCGGCCGCGGGTGTCGAAGAGCCACGACCCGCGCGCGTGATCGATGATCACCGCCTCGTCGTCGGGGAGCGGCACCAGCCAGGTCTGCATCTGCGTGAACGGGTGCCAGACGTGCGCGCGGTCGAGCGCCGCGAGCCGCTGGTGCCGCGCCTCGGCCTCTTCCGGAACGGAGGGGATGTCGCTCATGGGGGCGCGTTTTACTCCCTTCCGCGCCCGCGCGGCAGGGGCGCCTGGCGCGTGAAGGCGCGCGCTCCTTGACCCCGACGCGCGGGTGCGCCGGGGCCGCCGTTTCTTCTCCCGCGCGCCGCGTCTTCCACGGTCATGCGGATCGAGGCCGGATGTGCGACCCACCGTTTCACAGCGAGTCGCGCAGGGCGGCGAGCGCGGCGTCGATCTGTCCGGCGCTGTGCGCGGCCGAGAGCGCGAAGCGCAGGCGGCTGGTGCCCTGCGGCACGGTCGGAGGGCGGATGGCCTTGACCAGCACGCCGCGCTCGCGCAGCCGGGCCGCGACCTCGACCGCGCGCTCGGGCGCGCCCAGCACCACCGGGAGGATGGGCGAGCTCTCGCGCGCCTCGAAGCCCAGCGCGCGCAGGCCCCGTGCCATGCGCGCGACATTGATCCACAGTCGCTGGCGGAGCGCGTCGCCCTCGGCGCCCGAGAGGAGCTGGATCGCCTCCAGCGCCGCGCAGGCGATAGCGGGCGGAAGCGCGGTACTGAAGACCAGCGGGCGGGCGCGGTTGATCAGAAAATCGCAGACGGCGCGCGAGGAGGCGACCCAGGCGCCGACCACGCCGGCCGCCTTGGAGAGCGTCGCCATCCGCGCATCCACGCTCACGCGCAGCTCGGCGGCGAGACCTGCGCCGCGTGGGCCGACCACTCCGGTCGCGTGCGCTTCGTCGACGAAGAGCAGCGCGCCGTGCCGCTCGCAGAGCGCGGCGAGGTCGGCCAGCGGCGCGCGGTCCCCGTCCATCGAAAAGATCGTATCGGTCACGACCAGGACGCGGCGGCCGCGCGCCCTGGCGAGCGCGTCGGCGAACGCCTGCGCATCGGCGTGGCGAATCACCTCGACGCGGGCGCGCGACAATCGACAACCGTCGATGATCGAGGCGTGGTTGAGCTCGTCGCTCAGGATCACGTCCTCGGGCCCTGCGAAGGCCGGGAGCAGCCCGCCGTTGGCCGCGTAGCCGCTGTTGAAGAGCAGCGCCGCGTCGGTTTCCTCGAAGCGCGCGAGCTCCTCCTCGAGCGCGCGATGAACCACATGATCGCCGGTGACGAGCCGGCTCGCGCCCGCCCCCGCGCCCCATTGCAAAGCGCCCTCGGCCAGCGCCCGCGCGACCCGCTCGTCTCCGGCGAGGCCGAGGTAATCGTTGGAGCTCAAATTGATCAGCCGCTCGCCGGGGCGCAGCTCGATCTCGGCGCCCGGCCGCGAGCGGAGCGGCTCGAGCGATCGCAGGAGCCCGCGCGCCTGCAGGGTGGCGAGCTCCTCGCGGGCGATGCGGTCGGCGCGGCTCATGGGCGCGGCACGCTAGTCCAGCGCGGGAAGCGCTTCAACATCTCGTGCCGCGCGGAGCCACGCCGAGATGGCTTTCCTTCCGGGCGCACGGGCGTTATCCCTGCGCGCCTATGGGTCCAGCTCTGGCGAAAAAGAAAGCTCCGGTGGTGCGGCCCGCGCCGCTGCTGTCTTTACCGCTGGTGGAAAAGCTCCTCTGGGCGGCGATGGCGCGCGGCGCGGAGTTCGCCGAGGTCTACGTCGAGCGGGCCACCTCCACCGCGGTCTCGCTCGACGAGGGGAAGATCAAAAGCGCGCAGGTCGGATCGGTTACGGGCGTCGGAGTGCGGGCCATTCGCGGCGCGCAGGTTGGTTATGCCTACTCCGACGATCTCGACGACGAGGCTTTGTTGCGCACGGCGCAGACGGCGGCGCTGATCGCCGACGGCTCCCGCGGGCCCGGCCCCATCAACATGGCGCGGCGCCCGCTGCCGACGCACTACCAGGTCCGGCAGCCGCTCGAGAGCGTGGAAGTGGCGCGCAAGATCGAGCTCGTCATGGCGGCCAACGCCGCCGCGCGGGCCTACGACAAGCGCATCCGGCAGGTGATGGGCGGCTATGCGGATCAGACCAAGGAGATCCTGGTCGCCAACACGCTCGGGCACTTCGCCGAGGACCGGCAGGACCTGTGCCGGCTCGGCATCCAGTGCGTCGCGTTCGGCAAGAAGAACGAGCGGCGCACCGGCTTCTATGGCGGCGGCGGGCGGGTGGACTTCCGCTTCTTCGAGGATTTCTCGCCCGCCCACGTCGGACGCGAGGCGGCGCGGCAGGCGGTGGCTACGCTCGGCGCGGTCGCGGCGCCCTCGGGGCCGCAGACGGTGGTGCTGGCTCCGGGCTGGAGCGGCATCCTGCTGCACGAGGCGGTCGGGCACGGGCTCGAGGCGGACTTCATCCGCAAAGGGACTTCGCTGTTTGCCGGCAAGCTGGGCGAGAAGGTGGCGAGCGAGCTCGTGACCGTGATCGACGATGGGACAGTCGCGGGCGGCCGCGGGTCGCTCAACGTCGATGACGAGGGGAACCCCGGCGAGCGCAAGGTGCTGATCGAGAAGGGCGTGCTCAAGGGATATCTCTACGATCACCTGAACGCGAAGCTGACCGGACAGCGCTCGACGGGCTCGGGGCGGCGGCAGAGCTTCCGGCACGCGCCGCTGCCGCGCATGACCAACACCTATCTGGCGCCGGGTGACGCGACGCCGGAGGAGATCATCTCTGGCGTGCGGCGCGGGCTCTACTGCCGGCAGTTCGGCGGCGGGCAGGTGGACATCTCGAACGGGAACTTCGTCTTCGAGATCTCGGAGGCGTACTTGATCGAGGACGGGGAGATCACCAAACCCGTGAAGGGCGCGATGCTGATCGGCGTCGGGCCGGAGGCGCTCAAGAACGTCACCCAGGTGGGGTGCGATGCGGCGCACGATCCGGGGCTCGGGACCTGCGGGAAGGATGGGCAGAGCGTGCCGGTGGGGGTTGGGCTGCCGACGGTTCGGATTGACAACGTCACGGTCGGCGGGACGGGCGCATGAGCTCGCTGGTCGCGGTGTGCGAGCGGCTGGCGGGCCTCGCGAAGAAGGCCGGCGCTTCCGACGCCGAGGCCTACGCCGAGCGCTCCCGCGAGTCCTCGGTCAAGGTCCGCGATGGCGAGGTCGAGGAGCTCCAGCAGGCCACCAGCAAGGGCGTCGGCCTGCGCGTGATCAAGTCCGGCCGCCTCGGCTTCGCCTACGGCACCGACTTTTCCAAAGCAGGCCTCCTGCTCCTCGCCGAGCGCGCGCTCGCGCTGGCGAAAGGCACCGCCTCCGACGACAGCAACGTGCTGCCGAAGACGCTCGGCCCCACGCCGGGCGCCGAGGGCGACTACGACGCAGCCATCGAGGACATCGACCCCGCCTGGAAGCTGCAGACCGCCCGCGCCTGCGAGAAGGGCGCGCAGGGCGTCGACCCGCGCGTCCGTAAATTCGAGTCCACCGGCGCCGGCGATTTCCTCTCCTGGCAGGCGGTGGCCTCGACCCGCGGCACCGCCGGCGAGTCGCGCGCCTCCTACGCCTACGTCTACTGTTCGCCGGTCGCCGAGGAGGCCGGGCAGCTGCAGACCGCGAGCTGGTCCGACACGCGCCGGATGCTTTCGCAGCTGCAGAAGCCAGAGGAGATCGGCCGCATCGCCGCGCAGAAGGCCGCGCGAATGCTGGGCGCGCGCAAAGTAAAGTCGCAGAAAGTCCCGGTGGTCTTCGACCCGCAGATGGCCGCCGGTTTCATTTCCGGCCTGTCCGCCGCCGTGAACGGCAACCTCGTCTTCAAGCAGTCGAGCTTTCTCGGCGACAAGCTCGGCAAGCGCATCGCCAGCAAGCGGGTCACGCTGATCGACGATGCCACCCTCGAGCACGGTCTCGCCACCCGCCCCTTCGACGGCGAAGGCGTCCCGTCGCAGCGCACCGCCATCATCGAGCAGGGCGTCCTGAAGAGCTTCCTCTACGACGCGGCCACCGCGAAGAAGGCGAAGGCGCGCTCGACCTCGAACGCCGTCCGCGGCTGGGCGTCGCTCCCGGGCATCGGCACCAGCAACCTGTTCCTGCAAGCCGGGGAGCAGAGCCCCGAGGAGATCATCAAGGGCGTGACCCGGGGCCTCTACGTCACGGCGATGCTGGGCAGCGGCGCCGATGTAGTCACCGGTGACTACTCTCGCGGCGCCAACGGGATGTGGATCGAGAACGGCGAGCTCACCTATCCGGTGCAGGAGATCACCGTCTCGGGCAACCTGCTCGCCATGCTCGAAGGCATCGACGCCGTCGGCAGCGATCTCGACTTCCGCTCCAGCACCGTGGCGCCGACGATCCGCTTCGCCGAGCTCGTGGTGAGCGGCGCTTGAGGGCGCTCCTGTTCGACCTCGACGGCACGCTCACTCGCAGCGCGGGCGCGGGGATGCGCTCGCTGGCCTCGGCGCTGCACCAGCGCCCCAAGGCCGCCGAGCACCTCCGGTCGATGCGCCTCGACGGCATGACCGACCGCGCGATCGTGCGCCTGACGCTCGTCGCCGACGACAAGCCGGTCTCGGAGCAGGCGATCGACATGGTGCTCGCGCATTACCTCGACGCGCTCGAGAAGGCCTGCGCCGCAGGCGACGCCTACCGCACCCTGCCCGGCATCGACGCGCTGATCGCGCGGCTGCACGCGCGCGCAGACGTCCTGCTCGGCCTCTGCACCGGCAACGTCGAGCGCGGCGCGCGCGCGAAGCTCAGCGGCACCGGCCTCCTGACCCGCTTCCGCTTCGGCGGCTACGGCAGCGACGCCGAGCCGCGCGCCGACATCGTCCGGGCCGCGTGGCGCCGCGCCCAGGCGCTCGGCGCGAAGAGCGGACTCGTCATCGGCGACACCCCGCGCGACGTCTCGGCGGCGCACGAGGCGGGCCTCCCCGCGCTCGGCGTCGCGACCGGCCGCTTCTCGACGGACGAGCTCTTGCAGAGCGGCGCGGACAAGGTCCTCGCCGACTTCTCCGATCTCGCAGCCAGCGAATCGCTGCTGCTGGGCTAGGATCGCCTCAACATGCCCACGGACGGAGGCGCATCGCTGCGCGGCGGACCTCGGGGGGGCGCGGGGGGCTTGGAGGGACTCGTACGGAACGTACGAAACGTACGTTCGTTTTCGAGAGTTAGAGATGGCTGCGACCGTACCAAACGTACGTTCCGTACGTGTCTCGCCGCCACCCCCTCCCTCCCCCCCCCGCCCTATCGAACGGTCACCGGCGAGGGCGCGGCTCACTCCCCGGGGTCGGGGTTGCCCGACTGCGCCGGATCCAGCTGGCGCGCGAGGTCCGGCATCAGGCGCTCGAAGGCGCGCAGCGCATCCCTGAGCTGCACGTCGGACGGCGCTCCGCCCCGCTGCATCAGCCTGAATAACTGCGCGATTCCGGGGGCCCCGCCGGCGGCGCCTCCGCCGAGTGACTCGACCAGCGCCAGCGCGTCCGGCTGCGGGATATCCTCGTCGCCGTGGCGTTCGCGCAGCCAGCGCCGCTCGAGCGCGGCCAGCTCCTGCCGGTGCTCGGGGTCCGCCCACTGCACGGCCTCGAGAAGAGCCTCCCCGCCCGCCTCGCGGAACGCCCAGCGGCGGCGATACTCGCGCAGCGCCGCGAAGAACCGTGCCTCGCCCATCAGCGCGCGCGCGCGGTCGAAGAAGAGCGGCGCCTTGCCATAGACCAGCCCCGCGTAGGCAAGCGGCGAACGGAACTGATCGGCGGGCCTCGCCACCGCGCCGTCGGCGACGCGCGCGAGCCGCATCCCCTGGTAATTCAAAGCGACGTAGCTAGCCTCCACCTCGGCTGCGGCGGCCCGCCCGAGGTCGCCGCCGCCGCGCGCGATCTCGGTGGCGAACACCGCGCTCCACTGCGCGAGCGCCTCGTCCACCCAGGGCGCGCGCCGCGGGTCCGACCCGACCACGCCCTGCCACCACTGGTGCGCCACCTCGTGGAAGCAGGTGAACTCGAACAGGCCGCTCGGCACGCTGTCGTTGCGCGCGCGCGGCGAGAGCGCCTGCGCGATGAGCGCGAAGCCGGACCTCTCGACGCCGCCCGCGCCGCCGGTCAGCGGCGCTTCGGCGAGCGCGAACGACCGCCACGGATACGGGCCGAAGCGCGGCTCGAGGCTTTTCAGCGCAGTGCGCGCGCACTCGATCAGCGCGCGAGCTCCAGCGTCCCCGTGGAGCGAGGAGGCGCGCAGGTGAACGGGCCCTGCCTCGTCCTCCACCTCGCTCGCCAAAGCAGACGCCGACATGCCGAGCGCTCCGCGGATGCCGGCGGCGGCGAAAGTGGCCGTCTCTTTGGCCGACCCCGAGCCGTGCTGCCCCAGCGCGGACCCGGCAGAGGCGACGCGCCAGCCCTTCGGGACGGTGAGCGCCACCACTGCGCTCGAGGGATCGGCGTGGCCCGCGGCTCCGAGCGGGCCCGGCGCGAGCTTGTCCCACTGCCCGCGCGCCCGGGCCGCGAGCTGCGGATACCAATCGACCAGCACCGCGCCCTGCGGCCCGACTGCGAAGGTGCTGTAGCCCGCATCCCGCGTCCTCCCTGCGCCGAGCGCTGGCGCGAGCTGGGCGAGCATTCCCGCGGCGGCGGCGAGCGGGTCGTCGTCGCCTTTGCGAAGCCTGCGCAGCCGGCCGTGGAACGCGAGCGTCACCACCGCCGCGCCGCCCGGCGCCAGCGAGATCGGCACCTCCAGCACGCTGCCGTGGGCGCGCGCCGCAACTTTGGCGCCGTCCACGCGCACATCGTCCGCCTTCAAAGACGTTCCGCGCGCCGCCTGCGGATAGAGCCGCAGCACCAGCTCCGCGATCGGCGCCGCCTCGCGGTTGCGGTAGACGAGGCGCAGCTTGCCGTCGATGCGCGCGGCCTCGGGCTGGAGCTCGGCCTCCACCTCGGACAGCGGCTGCTGCGAGAGCGGGCCGACGTTGGCGACGAGCTCCGCCAGCCCCTCGGGCCGCAGCGACGACGCGAGCAGGTCGAGCTCCTCGGGAGCCGGCGCGGCAGCCGCCGGGAGCGCGAGCAGGAGGACCGCGAGGATCGCTCGTTGATGACGATGCCGCACGTGCCGCCGCAGACCGCGGCGAGATCGCTTGCACGCGTTCATCGCGGTGATAGTACAGCCGGCCGCGAAAGGGCGTCCATGCCGAAGGCTCCTCCGATCGTCCGATGCTGCGCGCTGCTGGTGCTCGCCGCCTGCCGGAAACCGGCGGGTCCCGCCGCGCGCGCCCCGGCTGCGCCCGCGCGCTTCTGCGATGAGGATCTCTCCGGGGTCTGGACCAACGCGAGCGACCCTCACTTCGCCTATCGCTTCCGCGACCACGGCGGCGTGCTCCGCGGCGAATATCTCATCGCGCAGGACGACGGCGGCCTTGCGGACCCACCGGAGCCCATCCTCTTCGAGCTGCACCGGACCGACACCGCCCTGGCCGGCGTGATGAAGGCGACCGGCCCTTCGCGGTCGGGCCGCGTCTGCCCGGTCGAGTTCGGAATCCAGGTCTCGTCCTGCGAGCCGGGAGCGATGGCCGCCATTGTCGAGACCGAGGTTTCCTTGACCGACGAGTGCAAGCGCCAGCGGGCCGTAGACGGCGGCGAGATCGCGCCCGCGCTGGTCGAGTTCCGCTTCGAGCGCCTTCATCCGTCAGGTGGCGGAGGGGTGATCCGGTAATCAGCTGGTAAGCTTCTCGAAACAACACTCTTGTGCTTCGGGAGCTTCAAATGATGTCGTCACTTGCGCGCCGCGGCGTCCTTGCAGCGCTCATCGCCAGCAGCACTCTCGCGGGGTGCAAGTCTTCGAGGGTCACTACCGCCGACTGCGCGAGCGACTCCGAATGCGTCGATCAAAACGCCGGCAACGCCCGCTGGTTCTGCGACAAGGCCAAGGCGCCGCCGACCTGCGCGCTCCAGCCCAAGCAGTGCGATACCGCGGCCGACTGCTGCCCCGGCCAGGTCTGCAACGCGCAGGGGCACTACTGCTTCGACAAGTACACCCCGTGCAGCGTGGGCGGCTCCTGCCCCGCCGCCAGCCAGGTGTGCGAGACCGTCGGCGTGTTCGTGAAGGGCCAGGGCTGCAGCTTCAACAGGTGCGCGACCGACAACAGCTGCGCGAGCGGGTCCTCCTGCTTCAACAAGTACTGCGTAGGCGAGCCGCCCTGCAGCGGCGGCTGCTCCGGCGGCAAGATCTGCATCACCGCCACCAACCTCTGCTCGCTGCCTCCGGCCGACGCCTCCTGCCACCAGACCTGCGGCAACGGCAAGATGCTGGTGCTCACCAACCCGGACAACATCTTCGACCTCTGCAACCCGGCCAGCGAGACCTGCGAGTGCGACGCGCTCCCGCCGCTGCAGGCGCGCGATGTGGCGCGCTACTCGAGCCTGGCGGTGAGCGGCAACACCATCTACGTCAGCGCCTACGACGGTGTGTACGGCGACCTGGTGGTCCACACCTACGACAAGAGCTCGCTCGCTGCGCCGCAGAAGTCGCAGTGGGTGGACGGCGTCCCAGCCTCCGGGCACATCGGCGGCGACCTCAACGGCCCGCGCGGAGGCATCACCGATTCCGGTCCTGACGTCGGCCGCTACACGTCAATCGCAGCAAGCGCCGCCGGTGATCTCTATGTCGCCTATTACGATAACGACAACGGCGATCTGAAGTTCGCGGCGCGCTATGGCGGCCCGCTCGCACCGTGGACCGTGATGACCGTCGACGGCGCAACGCCGGTGGGCTCCGCGCCGACCAACGGCGACCTCGGGCTCTACACCTCGATCGCGCTGATGACGAACGGCACGCCGGCGATCGCTTACTTCCGCCGCGGGTCGTACGACACCAAGGCGAAGAACGAACAGGGACCGTCCACCGCGCTTGTCTATGCGGTGGCGACGAAGGCCCAGCCGCTCGCCGCCGCCGACTGGAAGGTCATCGGTGACGTGGACAGCCTCAACCGCCCGCCGCCGCCCTGCGACAACGGCTGCAAGACGAGCGAGATCTGCATCGACGATCCCAACGCCGCCAACGGCCAGCGTTGCGCCGTGACCGCCCCCGCCTGCACGCCCGCCTGCACCGGTACGAACCTCTGCGTAAAGGACGGCGACACCAGTGGAACGCCGGTGTGCCGCACCACCGAGGCGGCGGCCACCCTCGCCGAGCTGCCGCAGGGTACCGGCCTGATGCCGTCGCTCGCGTTCATGGACGACCACCCGGTCATCGCCTACTACGACTCGATCAACAAAGTCGTGAAGGCGGTGCAGGGCAGCGGCACCGGGATCACGCCGTCGTTCGCCGCGCCGGTCGAGATCGACGGCCACGACACCGCGGTGGGCGCGGTCCAGCGCGACACCGGCCGCTTCCCCGCGCTGGCCATCTCTTCGAAAGCGGACGCGGCCGGCGGGCGCATCGCCATCGCCTTTGGCGACCGCACCTCGCAGCAGCTGCTCGTCTACCAGTCGAGCGGCCTGACTGCGCACGCGGCGCACGCGCAGCCGGGGGCGCCGGGGCTCATCCATCTCGTGGACGACGGACGTCCCGCGGCCGGCGAGGAGTGGCACCCGCAGAGCTTCCCAGGCGCGCAGACCTCCATCGCCTTCACGCCCAGCGGCAAGATCGCGCTCGCTTACCAGGATGCGACGCCGGTCAATCTGGTGCTCGCGAGCTACGACCCGACCATGCAAAACACGGTCTCGCGCACCACCGTGCGGCCGACGGGGTCGGCGGGCTTCTATCCGCACCTCGCGCTCGATCAGTCCGGCGTCGCGTTCGTCTCCAGCGCGACCCTCAAGGCGGCCACCGCGCAGCTGCCGGCGAACCAGCTCTTCGTCGATCAAGTCAAGGCGCCGTAGCGCGCGTCTGCGCTAGCCCGAGGCCTTTCCCTAGACGAGCGCGTCGAGCTCGGCTTGTGCTTCGGGCTCGAGGTCGGGGTCGCCGCGCGCGAGGCGCAGCGCCTCGACCGCCTCGTCGAGCGTGCGCTCCGGATCCTCCCCGAGCTTGCGCAGCGCACGCACCAGCTCGAGCCGGACGCGCGCGTCCTCCGGCGCCAGCACCGCCGCGCGCGAGTGCATGCGCAGCGCCTCGGCGGGCTCCTTCTGCTGCAGCAGGAGCCCGAGCTGGAGGTAGTGGAGCGGCTCATCCGCGAGCTTGATCGCCGCGCGCAGGTGCGCGACCGCCTCGCCGTCCTGTCCCCTGCGCAGCGCCAAGGCCGCCAGCCGCGCCAGCACCTCGGCGGAGGTGGCCGCGTCGGGAGCGAGGTCGCGCGCTTCGAGGAACAGCTCGCGCGCGCCCTCGTCCTCGAAGTGCAGCGCGCGATAGTCGCCGAGCGCGAGCAACGCCTCGACATCGTCGGGCCGCAGCTCCACCAGCCGCTCCAGCGCCGAGAAGAAAGTGGGCATGCGGTCGCCGGAGACCGCCTCGCGCGCGGCCGCCAGAAGCACCCGCCGCGGCGCCTCGAGCGTGGGCGCGTTTTCGAGAGCGAGCAAAAGATCCTGGCAGCCCGCGTCCGCGTCGGTCTCCAGCAGGCGCAGCGCGCGGCAGAGCGAGAGGAACGATTCGGCCGGCACCGGCGCCGCGCCCACCTCGGCCGGCGCCGCCTCGTCCTCGCCCAGCGCGAGCAGCGTCG
>JAYWBT010000101.1:0-39128 GCA_043781235.1 Deltaproteobacteria bacterium | reverse complement strand
CTCCCAGCCCGACGACCTGGCGCAGAAAGAGCCGGGCGTTGAAGATTGTCGGCACCGGACTTCCGACGCGGTACACCTCGCCGCTCGGATAGGCGGCGACCCCGAAGGACGTGCTCAACCCATTTCCACCCGTCAGCTCGGGCTGGAAGTAGAGCTCCGCCCCGTTCCAGAGCCGCACACCCGCGAACAGGTCCGCGACCAGGGAAGTGGCCGACTCGGCGTCGGGCAGCATGCTGTTGTTGCCGGTGTACGCGGCATGGAACGACGGATGTGCTTGCGTCGCCGCGGTCATCTGCGCGTGGAGCGACCAGATCTCGCGGTCGGAAAGCCTGTCTTCCGGTGCGGGAGCCTGCACGAGGATGTTCTCCTCGGCGCGCGCGGTCGCCGAGGCCAGGAAGCAGGCGAGAAACACTGCTTCGATCAGGCCCGGCATCGCTGTCCTGGTGCGCCGGGCGCGCCGATAACGAGCGCTCATGGGTCCTTGTTCCCTTCCCGGGCTCAGTTTCCCTGTTGAAAGGGTTTTATATTGATTTTGAGAGTGATTCTCAATATCATTTAGCCAACATAGAGCGCCACGCGTGCGCCGTCAAGGCCCGCGGCATAACCGCGGCATTGCGACTCAGCAACGAGCGAATGAATCCCGTCCGGCAATCCCGGCGCCACCGGGTGCAGGGCGGCAGCGCGGGCTACAGCGGCTGAACGAAGACCTCGCGCGCGACGCTGGCCTCCAGCGCCAGCGTGGTCTCCCCCACTTCGATGACGAAGGCGGGCGCGTGCTGGCGCAGGCGCAGCTCGCTGCCGGGCGCGATGCCGAACGGCAGCAGCCGCGAGACCCGGCCCGGCGCGCGGGAGACGAGGAACGCCACCCGCGCGCGCGCACCGTCCGGAAGCTGCGAGAGCGGAATCACCGGCGGCGCGATTTCGCTCCGGCTGCAGCAGGCGCCGCGCGGCACCTGCTTGCCGTGGGGACAGAGATCGGGGTGGCCGAGGAGCGTGCAGACCGAGTCGGTCGCTCCCGCGGAGAGGACGTGCTCGAGCTCGCAGGCCTGCTGCTCGACCTGGTCGGGTGGAAGATCCAACAGGTCGGTGAAGAGCCGCTCGGCCAGCCGGTGCCGCCGCACCACGAAGGCGGCCCTGGTGTCGCCGGCCGGCGTGAGCGAGATGCGATCGCCGGCCACGCACACCAGCCCCTCGCGCTCCAGCTCGGCGAAGTCTGCCGTGCACTTGCCCTCGGCGTGGCGCTCGTTGGTGTGCGCGAGGATCGAGACGGGGTCGTCACGGCCGCTTTCACGCTCGGTAAAGATGGTCTCGAGAAGCTCTTCGGTTTTTTGCGCGCGCATCAGGAGGCCCTCCGGCTCGCCAGCCGCCCGAGCGCGCGCCGCACCATGGACGCGAGCGGGGTCTCGGCGGGGAAGCTGTACCTGCACCGCGGACAGCAGAGCGCGGTGCAAGAGCCGCTCAGCGGGCAGCTCGGGCAAGAGGCCGCGTCGGCGGGATCGAATTTTGCGCCGCACAATGGACAGGTGGTCTTTTCGCCGGACATCAGTAGAACCTCCGCATCAGCGCGTTCACCAGCGCGCCGGTGCCGAACGCCAGGGGGAAGATGAAGGCGAGCACGCCCAGCGCGAACCTGGCGCCGCGCTCCTTCCAGATCACCAGGAAGCTGGCGATGCAGGGGATGAAGAGCGTCACCGTGGTGAGCGCAACTACGACTTCGATCTCCATCGACCTGGTCATCAGGCCCGCCCGCGCGATCGGCGCGTAGTGCGCGAAGAGGCCGGCGGCGGCGTAGTCGCGGCGCAGGAAGCCAAGGATGAACGAGCCAGCCGTCTCGCGCGGTAGATCGAGAAGGCCCACCACCAGCGGGGCCGCGGCCCGCTCGAGCACCGCGAGGCCGCCGGTGCGATCGAGCAGCCACAGCACCAGGGTGCCGACCATGAACAGGGGCAGCGCCTCGCGCAGATACCACTCGATGCGCGAGATGGTCTTGATCAAAACGTTGCCGGGCTGTGGCAGCCGCAGCGGCGGCAACTCGAGCACGAACTCCGACGAGCTGCCCGGGATCAGCCGCGCCGCCAGCAGGCCCACCAGGATCAGGACGCCCGCCATGACCGCCACGAACCAGACGGCCGCGCCTGCGCTGACGCCGGCCAGCATGGCGAAGATGACCGCCAGCTGCGCGCTGCAAGGCACGCCCACCGCCAGGAGCAGCGTCACCAGCACCCTCTCCTTCCTGGTCTCGAGGATGCGCGTGGTCATGGTGGCCATGGTCCCGCAGCCGAGGCCCAGCACCATCGGAAGCACGGCCTTGCCGTTCAGGCCGATCACGCGCAGGCCGCGATCGGCCATCACCGCCAGTCGCGGCAGGTAGCCCGAGTCCTCGAGCACGCTGAAGACGAGGAAAAAGCAGGCCACGATGGGAAGCACGATGGCGATAGCGTAGGAGAGGCCCATCGAGAACATGCCGTAGCGGCCGGTCACGAGTCCCGCCGGTCCGATCAGGAAGTCCTGGGTGGCGCCCGGAGGAACGAACCAGGCAAACACGCGGGACAGGAGCGGCACCAGGCGCCGGGCGAAGACCGAGTTCTCGAGGAAGTTGACGCCCACCTGGGCGCCGAGCACGCCGACGAACTGATAGCTGGCGTAGAGGACCGCGGCGAGGATGGGCAGGCCCAGGAAGCGGTGGGTGGTGAAGCGATCGAGTTGCGCGACCCAGGCGCTGGTGCTCGCGGGATTGCTGCGGCGCAACACGCGCGAGAGCAGAGCGTCGACGTCCACCAGCCGCTCGGTCACCGAGCCGCCGCGCAGCACGCCGGCCCGCGCCGGTTGCGCGAGCGCGATGGCGTCGCGCAATTGCTGCACGCCCTGCCGCTGCACGGCGATGGTCTGCGCGATCGGCACTCCCAGGAGCCGCGAAAGAAGAGCGGCGTCGATGGAATAGCCGCGGTCGCGCGCCTCGTCGGACATGTTGAGCGCCAGCGCCAGCGGCACGTGGGCCTGCGCGAGCTCGGCCGTCAGCAGCAGGCCGCGGCGCAAATTTTTCGCGTCCAGGACCTGCACCACAACCGCGCCGTCCTCGGCAAGAACGATGTCGCGGGTCACCGCCTCGTCCTCCGAGGTGGCGGCGAGGCTGGCGGTCCCCGGCGTGTCGAGGACCGCAACGCTGGTGGCGCCCGTGCGCATCCGGCCGCGCGTCACCGCGACGGTGGTGCCGGGGTAATTGGAGACGGTGGCGTAGGTTCCAGTCAGCGCGCCGAACAGCGCGCTCTTGCCGACGTTGGGATTGCCGACCAGGATCACCGTCCGCAGCTGCGGCCCGGGGACCGCAGCCTGAAGCGAACAGCCCGCGGGGGCCGCCAGCGTGTCGGGCTCGCTCATCGGCCCGCCGGCCGCTTCAGTCGCCGGGCGTCGAGGCGCCCGCGAAGCGGGAAGAGAACCAGTCCACGCACGACCATTGCGAAGATGGCAATGGCGAGCCAGTTTTCGGGACCTCTCATGGCAACCTCGGGGGCGTGCACCCTGCTACAGCAATCGCTGTGCCGCGCACCGTCCGCTGGACTCCCAGGCGACGACTACCGATTCATTTGCCCTTGGCGGAAAGCTTGACCCAGTTGTCGTCCCAGGCGCCGTGGCACTCGGTGCACGACTTGCCGGGGTGGTGTCGCTCGGGCGAGATGTTCTTGTGGCAGGCAGTACAGGTGGTGGTGCCGCTCGTCCAGGCGTGCGGCTTGTGGCAGCCCATGCACGCATCGACGTGCCTCTTCACCTTGTGCAAGCCCTCGGTGATGGCCTCGTGGCATTTCACGCAGTCGGCGTTGACCAGGTTGAGCTGCTCGTGCGGCTTGTGGCACTTGCCGCAGTCCCACTTCATCGGCGCCTTGACCGGGAAGCTCTCGGTCCCCACCTGCCGCGTCGAGTGGCAATCGAGACAGGCGGCGCGGTCCGGGTTGAGGGACCGCTTGGAGTCCTGCGCGAGGAACGGGTGGCACTGCATGCAGTGCATCTCGCTCATGTTGCCGGCCGCCTTGAGCGTGACCGCCCGGTGGCAGCCCACGCAGAGATCCCTGGGCGGCTTGAACAGGTGCACCGAGGTGGAGTGGCACTGCACGCACTCGATGCGGGCCTTGCCCGCGTGCACGCGGTGGCCCGGCGTCTCGATGATCTTGCTCCACTTCGACGGACTTCCGGCGCCGGAGGCGTGGCACTTCTCGCAGACCGAGCGGTCGATGTCGGCGTGGTGGATGATTTTCTCGGGCCCCTCCGTCGTCTGCACCCAGAGCTGCTTGATGTTTTCGATGGTGTTGGGGATGTGGCAGGCGTGGCACTCGATCTTGTTGTGCGCGCTTCGATCCCAGCGATTGAACGCCGAGCTCATGTTGTGGCACGAGAGGCAGAACTTGGGGTCGTGCTCTATATAACTTTTGCCGCGCCAGGCGACGGCGCTGCCTATGATCGCCAGCACCGCCCCCACGCCGGCGAGGATCTTGAGCTCCTTGGCGCTGATCGAGCGGAGGACGGGCATATGGTGGCGGCGCAACCACACCGCACGCGCGACGATTCCTGCGCCGAAGAGCAGCAGCAGCGCCGCGACGACGGCGAACGCGATGCGGCCGTAGCGGCCCCAGTCCCGGGCCTCGAGCTTCGGCAGTTCCTTGGCGCGGACCTCGTCCACCACGGCCAGCGCCTCGGCGGCGTTGCGGGTGATAGCCATCAGGTCGAGCGAGTGCGTCAGGCCGCGAAGATTCGAGCGAGCCTCGGCGAGGCGCGCCCTGCCCTCGACGGCGTCGCCCGACAACGCCAGCTTCGCGTCGAGCGAGCCGAGATCGCGCTCGGCGTCGAAGAGCGCCTTGTGAATGCGCGAAGCCTGGCCGAAGGTGTGGCAACTTGAGCAGAGCGGCTCGGCGATCAGATCGATCGACGCGACCTTCACGCCGTGCGCGCCGTGGCAGGTGGAGCAGTCTGGCCGGCGCTCGTGGGAGCGGGCGAGGTTGTGCGGGCCTTTGAGCCAGCTCTCCGCTGGCTTGGAGTGGCACTTGCCGCACATCTGTTGGGTGGCCTCGCCCTTGGCGGGGTGAGGGATGAAGCCGGTCGTCGCGTGCGCGGCCAGTGCGTCGGCCGCCGACGGATCGCCGCCGTGGCAGGAGACGCAGCCCAGGCCCGCCGCGGCATGCACGTCCTTGAAGCCCAGGGAGCTCATCTGCCGGACGGGGTCGCGGAGCGCGGACCGATCGAGACCGGCGTGGCACGCCGTGCAGGTCTCGACCGGCTGCGCCGCGGCGAGGTTGAGAAACCCGATGAGAATGACCGAGGGCAGCATGCTTCTCACGCTGAGCCTCTTATGCTCGGGGGTTCTCAACCAATCAGCCGCGAACGAGAAGAGCATTGCGAACTATTTGAGCGAGCGGATGTACCCGACGAGAGCGTCGATCTGCGCTGCGTCCAGCTTGTCCTTGAAGGGGTCCATCTCCTGCTTCTTGCCAGCCTTCTCGCGCTTGATGCCGTCGCTGATGGCAGCCTTGAGCTGGTCGTCAGTCCGGCCCTTCTGCCAATCCGCCGCGGTGTAATCCGCGACGCCCATCTTCTTGCCCTGGTCCGTCTGTCCCTTGCCGTCGGCGCCGTGGCACGAGGAGCACTTCGCCTTCCAGGTGCGCTCGGTCTTCTTGTCCACCTCAGCGTGAGCAACAGCAAGCGGCAGCGCGGCGGCGAACGCCAACATCCACATTCTCTTCGTCATCTGCGACCTCGGGGGAGGAGCCGGGCAATCCCGGTTCGATGATCGCTTGCTCAGCAAGTACCGTGCCTCGTTGGCGCAGCAATGCGGCGTGCGCGGATACGCGAACCTTGCGCGCGACCGCGCTACGCCCGCGTGAGGGCGCAAACTATTCGCTCCGCCGCGGTTACATCGGCCTCCACCTGGTGCGCGTGCCCCGGGGCACGCGACTTGCTCCAGTGACAGTCATGCATGCGCTCGTCGCCCGATCGATCCTGTCGCTTGCGATCAGCGTGCCCGGTGCGGCCTGCGGCAATCGAGCGCCGGGTCAGGTGACCGTTGCTACCATCGGGGGCTACCAGAAGCCGATGCCCGCGGCGCCTGTTGCAGCCATTGCTTTATCGATAGCTCCTTTACCGACCGCTGCTTTGCCCCTAGCTCGCCAAACTGCCATCGTCCGACCGGCGCAGACCGAGGCACAGGGCAGTCTCGTCCCGAGCCAGCAGGCAAAGAAGCCGCAGGCCGAGAAGACGATCGCGATCGCCACCGCGGCGCCGATTGAAGTGCAGCCGCTGCCGCCGCCCGCCAAGGCTGCGGAGGTGAAGCCGCTGCCGATTTCGATCTCGAAGCCCGCCGCGCTCGCGGCGCCGCCCAGGCCGGGCGCCAATCTCGATAGCTGCCTGAGCTGCCACCAGCCGCTCCTCGACGGGCGCAAGATTCACAATCCGCTGAAAGACGGCGAGTGCTCCGCCTGCCACGTGGCTGCCCCCACCGGGACCCAGGGGAAATGCAAGAGCCCCAAGTCGCCGGCCTGGGCGCTCGTCGCGGAGCAGCCCGCGCTGTGCGCCAAGTGCCACGACACGAGCGGCGCGGCGCCGCCACACCCGGTGATCAAGTCAACGGGCTGCACGGCGTGCCACGACCCGCACGCTTCGAGCAATCCGGCGCTGGCGAAGATTTGGCCCGTGGAGGCGCTCTGCTACAAATGCCATGCGAAGTATGACGACGCGGAGTTCATTCACACCGCCGTCAAGAAGGGCCAGTGCCTGGGCTGCCACAGCCCGCACGCGGGCGACGCGAAGCCCCTCCTGATCGATCGGCGCGAGGCGCTCTGCGATTCGTGCCACAAGACCGCCGACCTGGCGAAAGGCCACGACAAACACGCGCCTGTTCTCGAGGGCCGTTGCCTCGACTGCCACGACCCTCATCGCTCCGACAACAAGGCCCAGCTGGTGGAGAAGGGCAAGAAGCTCTGCCTTGGCTGCCACGACTCGAAAGCGAAGGCCGGCCCGGCCACCGCTTCGGAGCGGTTTCGAATCGACCTCACGAAGAAGCTGGTGCACAAGCCCGTTGCCAACGGCGATTGCCAGGATTGCCACACGCAGGCGCACAGCTCCGAGTTCCCGAGCCTGCTCGCGAAATCCGTCCCCGACACTTGCTTCAAGTGCCATACGAAGTTCGAGGAACTCTACAAGTTCCAGCACGGCGCCGCGAAGCTGGGCGACTGCGCCGTCTGCCATGAGCCGCACTCGTCAGACAACAAGGGGCTTCTCACCACCGCCAGGATCAACGATTTGTGCTTCACCTGCCACCAGGACGACGTGACCAAGCGCAAGTGGATCCACAAGCCCATCCTCGAGAAGGGCTGCACCGCCTGCCACGACGCTCACGGAGCCGACTTCCGTTTCAATCTTACTGACGGCGACGGCAACGATCTCTGCCTGAAGTGCCACAAGGGCGTGGGTGTCGGCGTCAAGGTGAAGCACAAAGTGCTTGAACGTTATGGCTGCACCGCCTGCCACGACCCGCACGGCGCCGACAATCCGCAGGGGCTGCACAAGGCGACGAACGAGCTCTGCATCTCCTGCCATAAGGAACAGGCGGACGGATCACACAGTGGCTCCTCTCATAAAGTTGAGGGCGGCCCGGATCCCAAGAGGCCGGGCAAGGAATTCTCCTGCACGAGCTGCCACCTCCCGCACGGGTCGAACAGCCCGAAGCTGCTGCGGGGCGGAAAGACTGCGCAGGAGTCATGCGTGTATTGCCACGCCGATCGATTCACCAGATAGGTCGGTCTTTGTCGTTGCATCCCGACAAGCTCTCGCCAAGATCCGACACCGCCACCAGCAAACCGCTGTTTTTACTCATGTTTTTGATGGCAGGTCCGATGCAAAAGAAGGAGGCATCGCAAGCAAACGGAGGATGCCATGTGGACGCGCAACAAGACCGTCGCTCTCGCAGGTGCCGCAGTGGGATTCGCGCTGTTTCTCGGAGTCGCGCTGCTGCCGGCTCTGATGTACGGAGGCTACGCTGGCCTGCTGCTGGCCAACGGGATCTTTGGCGCGCCGCTCCACCCGGGCTTGCTGGCCAGCGGGCTGGTGGTGTTCGGAATGGTGCTCGGCGTATTCGGCACCGCAGCGTTCTTCACCATCGCGGGCGCCGCGGCCGGCAGCCTTCTGGGCCACGTCGTTTCCCTCGTGGCGGAGCCGAAGGGCCAGACGGGTACCGCGGTGGTCCCCGCCAAGCGCCCGTGAAGGTGGGAAGCCGTCGCGAAGCACGGGATGCCGCGACGGCACTCTTTAAAACGAAGCAATCAAGGAGGACCTCATGAACGGAAAGATGTGGACGATCGCGGCGCTTGTGTTGGCTGGCGCTGTGCCTCTCACCGCGCGTGCCGAGGGGGACAAGAAAATCGAGCGGCTGTGGAAGGGCAAGTGCGCCGGCTGCCACGGCCTCGACGGCAAAGGGCAGACCGATCAGGGCAAGAAGCTGGGCGTGAAGGACTACACGACGCCCGAGTGGCAGAAGTCGCGGACCGACGAGCAAATCAAGACGGCCATCGTCGAGGGCGCCAAGGGGATGGACCCCTACAAAGACAAGTTGACGCCCGACCAGATCGACGGGCTGGTCGCCTACGTCCGCGCGCTGAAGTAGCCGCGCGGCCCAGAGGCCCGTCCTCCCGCTCGGAGGGCGGGCCTGGTTTTTCCCCCATCAGTTCCGGGCGAGCCTGTCCGAGCGACGGCCCGCCCACTCCGCGACCTTCTTGCCGGCCCCGTAGAACGTCATCGCGAACCCGATGAAGGGGAGGAAGACCGCGAACAGCCCGCCCATCACCGGCGCGACCACGAACAACACCGGGAGCGGAACGTGGACGAACCTCTCGTCCGCGCCGCCGGGCAGCGCGCTCTCGGCGCCCACGGTGACGACCTCCCAGGCCCTCAGGTTCCAGTAGTAACCGCGCCGCACCTTCGTTCCACCGTTGCAGGTCTTCATGATTGGCCTCCCTCTTTCAAAGAGAGGGTAAGGCGAGGCCGTCGTCTGCAAATCGGGAATCCATCCCGATCCCCGGAGAACGAATCCCGAGGGCGCGCGCCCGCACACCCGAGTTGGAGGAGATCAATTCCCGAGTCGGTCAAGGCTGCGGCGGCAGGACGCCTTTTCGCAGCGCGAAGCGCACCAGGTCGGTGCGGTTGTGTAGATCGAGCTTGTCCATCATGTGCTCGCGATGGCTCATCGCCGTCTTGACGCTGATGCCGAGGACCGAGGCGACCTCCTTGTTGCTCCTGCCGTCGGCGACCAGCTTCAGCACCTGCTTCTCGCGGTCGGTGAGCGCCTCGTAGGGATCGCGCTCGTCCGCTCGCCGCGGTTTGCCGCCGTCGTCGAGCGCCTCGCGCGCGATCGACGGATCGAGCACGAAGCCACCGCGCTGAACCGCGCGGATGGCGTTGACCAACGCCGAGGCGGCGACCTTCTTCAGCACGAAGCCCGCGACGCCGGCCTTGAGGAAGCGGCGCACGTACTCGCGGTCGCCGTACTGGGTGAGCACCAGCACCCTGCAGCGCGGGCAGGTGCGGCGCAGCTCGAGCGTCGCCTCCAAACCGCCCAGGCCAGGCATGGCGATGTCCATCAGCACCACGTCGGGGTCGAGCTTGCTGCACAGCTCCACCGCGGCGGCGCCGTCGGCGGCCTCGCCCACGACCAGGATGTCTTCGGTGGGCGCGAGCAGCGCGCGGATGCCTTCGCGCAAAAGATCGTGGTCGTCGGCGATGACGATGCGGATCTTATCCATGCGCGGCCTCCTCGATCGGCGCGGACTCGGGGAGCGGCACCCAAAGCGCGAGGTGGGTTCCCTCTCCCGGCGCCGAGTCGATGCGCAGCTCGCCGCCCAGAATCTCGACCCGCTCGCGCATGCCCAGAAGCCCCCATCCGCTCCCGTCCGGCCTTGCAGCCGCACGCGCCGCGTGGTCGAAACCCTTGCCGTCGTCCTCGATCTCCAGCGTCAGACGGCCGTGCCTGCGCGCGGCCTGGACGAGCACCCTCGATGCCTGCGCGTGCCGGGCGACGTTGGTCAGCGCCTCCTGCACCACCCGGAACACTGCCGTCTCGAGTTGCGCCGGCAAGCGGCCGTCCAGGTCGGAGAACTCGCAGCGCACGGCGATCCCTCGCGGCTCGAGGTGCTTCTCGGCGTACCAGAGGATCGCCGACTTGAGGCCCAGGTCGTCGAGGACCGCAGGTCGCAGGTCGACGATCAGCCGGTGCACGCCGTCGAGGGTGCGCTCCGCCAGCACGCAGGCCGCCTCCAGGTGGTCGCGCAGCTCGCCCGGCGGCGCGGCCGCGGCGGCCGTCTGGATGCGCATCGCCAGCGTGGTCAGGCTCTGGGTCGTCTCGTCGTGCAGCTCGCGGGCGACGCGGCGCCGTTCGTCCTCTTGCGCGCCGATGATCTTGCCGAGCAGCCGCCGGACGGCATCCTCATGCGCCTGCAGCTCCTGGTTGACGCGTGCGAGGTCCGCGGTGCGCTCCTCGACGCGCGACTCGAGCAGCGCGATGGAGTCCTGGAGCGCGGCGCGCATCCGCTCCAGCGCCCGGCCGAGCAGGCCCACCTCGTCATCGTCCAGCAGGGGAATCGGCTGCGCCAGCTGGCCCAGGCTGATCCGCTCGGCCGCGGCGGTGAGCGCCGAGAGCGGCCGCGTCAGGCTGCGCGAGGCGCCCCACGCGAAAGCCAGCGCGATCGCCAACGCCAGGGCGGAAGCGCCGAACACACGGCGGGAGAGGTCGAACCCAAGTGCCTCGCTCCGCGACTGCCGCACCGCCACTTCCCAGCGGGCCACCGAGATCCTTGCCCGGGCGACCAGCTCGTCGGCGCCCGCGCTCGACAGCAGGACGCGCGCCGGATCCGAGCTGGCGAGCACCGCGCCTGCGCTGTCCACCAGATCGATCGATTCGCCCGACACGGACCGGTAGCCTTTGAGGATCGACGCGAAGCGCGTGCTCCCGGGGTCGATGATCCCGCCGATCGCGCCGGCGAGCTTTCCGTCGCCGCCCCGGATGGGAACCAGCGCGTAGACATGCAGCGCGCCGGGGCCGGAGGTCAGCAGGTCGGTGAAGGCCGGGCGAGCCGTGCGGTCGGCCTCGGCGGCCGCCCGCGGACCGTCGACCGCTGGGTCCGGCGCCGGCTCCTGCGCGAGGACGCGCCCGGCGCGGTCGACGGCGAACACCGCATCGAAGATCTCGTGCCGCTGCACCCACGCCTCGCGCAGCGCGGGGCCCGCGCGGGCCGGGTCCGAGCGCGCCGACTGCGCGACTGCACGGAGGGTCTCCAGTTCGGAGGAAAGCAGGGTCTGCAGCCGCTCCGCCATGAACGAGGCGTTGAGGGTCCGCCCGGCGAGGATCCGCCGCTCCAGCTCCTGCTGGCTGCCGGAGCCGATGAAGACGACGGCGGCGAGCGGCCCCAGCATTCCGACCGCGACGAGAGTGGAAACGCGCGCCTGGATGCGGTGGCGGGATCGCGCGCCTTTGCTCATGCGCGCTCAAGGCGCGAGCGGCGCCTTCTCCTTCCGCGCGAGCTCGAGCGGGTGCTCCTTCTGCATGCGTTCGAGGCTGATCTTTCCGGTGAAGATGCAAGAATCGAAAGGAAAGACGTCCGGGTTGAAGTGCGCGTTGTAGAGGTGCCAGACGATGATCACCAGCGTGGCGAGCAGCCCCTCGCTGGTATGGAGCATCTTGGCTGCGGGGATGAGCTGGCCGGGCAAAAGCCACGTCACCGCGATGGGGAAGAGCAGGACAAAGCCGCTGAGCACCATGATCAGCGACCCCATCACCATTCCCCAGTACTCGAACTTCTGGCGGAAGTCGTAGCGGTCGAACGATGCCTGCCTCTTGGTCAGCCCTATGTAATAGCGCAGCGTGGTGACCGCGTCGGTGAAGTCCTTCCGATCCGGCACCATGCTGAAGAGCCTCACGCGGCGCGCGAGCACATCAAAGATGGCCAGGCCGAGGTGGACGGCGACTGCGAGCGTGAAGAGGATGCCGCAGGCGCGGTGAATGAACCTGGCCGCCTGGATCCCGCCCAGTGCGCTGACGGCGATCGCCGAGACGCGGGCGGCCGGGTACTTCTGCGGCATGCCGGTCACGATCAGAAGAGTGAACAGGCTCATGGCCACCAAGTGCTCGGCGCGCTGGCGTGTCGAGAAGCGGATCAGGGAAGCGGTCTCCACTCCGGGGAGAGGACGAATCGGGGCGTTCATCGGTTCACCGCCAGTCGCCAGAGGTGGAGGATCAACTGCAGGGCGAGCCCGCCGATCATGAAGGGGATGAAGAACGAGTAGGCGAGCTTGATCAGGTAGACGAGCGGCGCCTTCTTGAAGGAGGGCTCGTAATGCGACATCCAGGCGGCGGGGAAGTCGGCCTTGGCGCCCGGATGGCACTTCTGGCAGGTGCCGAGCAGGTTCGCCTGGATGACCCTGGAGCCTCCGCCTTGGGTTTTCGCGATGTCGTGGACGCCGTGGCAGTCGGTGCAGAGCGCCACCACCGGGTTGGCCCCTTTCTCGCCTTTCTGCAGCTGCACCGTCACGCCGTGGAAGTCGGCGAGATACGTCTGCAGCACGTCGGACGAGAGGTTGTACTTTGCCGCCAGCTTCGGATTCCCATGACAGCCGCCGCACAGCTCCGGCGTCTTCAGCCGCCACGCGCCGGCGCGCGGATCGGCGATGTCGTGCGAGTGGTGGCAATCGGTGCAGGTCGGCACGTCCTCGTTCTCGGTCGCGGCCAGCGCCTGCCCGTGCACGCTCTTCGCGTACGCTTCCGAGATCCCGCGGTGGCACTTCGCGCAGGTCCGCGAAATCTTCGAGCGCGGCTCGGCGGGGGGAGTGACGTCGTGCGCGCCGTGGCAGTCCGAGCAGACCGCGCCGTCGAACTTGCCACCTGCGATGCGCGCGTGGTGCACGCTGTCGAGCGTCTCGGCGTAATTGGAGAAATGGCACTTCTTGCAGGCTTCCGAAAACGCGATGGCGAACTCGCGCTTGCTCGCGAGCGGCTTCTTGGCGTGCTCGCCTTCGACGCCCTTCAAGTCGGTGTGGCAGTCGCTGCAGCCGAGCTTGTGGTGGCTCGACTTGCGGTAGGCCTCGCGGTCGACGCGGAGGCTGAATAGCTCGCCGGTTTCCAGCTTGATCTCCATATCGGGGAGATGGTGGCACCCCATGCAGTTGTCGACTTCCTCGGTTGGCGTAAGCGGCTCTTCTTGCGCGGATGCGCCGAAGGCGATTGCACCAAGCAGGGTGACGAGGACCAGCTTCATCAGCCACCTCCTGGAATTCCGTCCTGCCGTTTTGCATATTGCAGGCCACGGCGAGCGGTCCCATATCTGCGCCGGCATCAGCAGTCCTCGCATCGAGGGCGGTCGGATCTCTCCGAGGGGGCGGTTGCGGCGGCGCGAAATCCCTGCGCAGCGATCGCGAATAGCCGTGACCTCAGGAGAGCCGCGCGCACGGGATTTGCGCAGGGCGCAAATGTCGTTCGTCCCGACAGGGTTCGCCATGACCCGGCTCCGTCGCCAAGGCACGGTTATTGTTCCGCAGCTTTTGAATGGCAGCGCCGGCTCTCATGGTGGTCCCCGCCAGCGCTCGGATCGCGCGGGCGCAGGAACTGCGGATTCTGCAGCGCTTGCGCCGCCGCCGAGGCGCGACTTTTGCAATCGAAGCGAGCATGCGTGCACCGATCTTCATCGCGCTGCTGGCCGTGTCCGGCGGCGCGCTCGCGGGTCCTTCCAACAAGAGTTGCCTCGTCTGCCACAACCAGCAGCTCTTCGACGCCGAAGCCTTCTCCCTCTCCGTCCACGCGAAGCTCGACTGCGCGGACTGCCACAAGGGCTTCGACTTCTCCATGCACCGGGCCAAGCCGCCCCAGTGGTCGCCGCAGGAGTCGGCCGTCATCTCCAAAGTGGGGTCGAGAAGCACGGCCCCGGAGGCCATCGCCGCCTGCGGCAGGTGCCACGAGTCGCAGCGCGACGACCTGGCCGCGTCCATCCACGGCCGCTGGCTGCGCGAGGATCGCCCGGTGGCCGGACCCCTCTGCATGGATTGCCACGGCCCGGCCCACGCCATCCCCAACTCGAGCGCCATCTCGGTCAACGAACGGAAGAAGGTTTTCGCCGCCCGCTGCTCCACCTGCCACGAGAATCCGGAGCTCATCGCCCGCGCCGGGCTCAGCGCGCACCCGGTCCCCGGCTTCCGCGACTCCGTCCACGGCCGCCTGGTGGCGCTGGGCAGCGACCGCGCGCCGTCCTGCTTCAACTGCCACGGTTCCCACGACGTGGCGCCGATGAGCTCGCCCGCATCCAGCGTGGCCGCCGCCAACAAGACCGCCACCTGCGCGGAGTGCCACAAGGGCGCGAACGCAAATTTCGCCGCCACCTTTACGCACGTGCCGGCCAGCCGGATCACGCGCCCGATTCCGCATTACACGGTGATCCTCTTTTCCTGGCTCACCTCGCTGGTCTTGACCGGCCTCGTCCTCCACGTCTCGCTCGATTTCGGCGCCGAGGCTCGCCACCGCTGGCGGCGCCGCCGCCGCCGCCGCAATGGCGAGCCCGAGGAGACCGCGTCCGGCGCGTCCAGGACGGTGGTGCGCTTCGATCGGCACCAGCTCCTCCAGCACTGGGTGCTGATCGTCTCCGTGGTCACGCTGGTGGCGACCGGGTGGCCGCTCCACGGCGCTGGCGTCAGCGCTTCGCGAGGGCTGGTATCGCTCTTCGGGGGCGTGACGCGCGCCGGCCTCATCCATCACATCGCCGGCATCGTCATGGGCATCGCCGCGGTCTACCACCTGGTCTATCTGACCGTGCTCGCGGTGCGGAACCAGCCGTTCCTCTCCATGGTGCCCACGCCCAAGGACCTGCGCGACCTGCTCGCCAACGTCGCCTACTTCTTCGACCGCAAGCAGGAGCGGCCGCGCTTTGGGCGCTTCATGTACGCCGAGAAGTTCGACTACTGGGCCGTCTTCTGGGGCGTCGCCATCATGTTCGGCACCGGGCTCGTGCGCTGGTTCCCGGTCGGGTTCGCTACCTTCCTGCCCGCCAGCGTGATCGAGGCCTGCCAGATCGCGCACGGCGACGAAGCGACGCTGGCCGCGCTCGCCCTCTTCGTCTGGCATCTCTACAACGTCCACTTGAGACCGAGCGTCTTCCCCATGAGCTGGGTGTGGATCGACGGCCGCATCGACCTGAAGACGCTCGAGCACGAGCACGGCGCCGAGTATGACGAGCTCAAGGAGAAGGGGAAGCTGCCATGATCCGCGCCGCCGCCCTCGTGCTCGCGGTCGCTTGCAGCCCTCCTCCGCCTTTGGCCGTCGTCGAGGCGAGGCCGCAGGTGCTCGTTGCTCACCTCCCGGAGCGCGAGGAGTTGGTCTGCTTCCCCTGCCATTCCCACGTGAGATTTGAGAAGGGCCCTCCCTTCGCGCACGGACTATCGGGCCATCGCGCTGCCGGCCACTGCCACGTCTGTCACCAGGGACAGCACCACGAAGGCCGCGAGATCGACCGGGACGCCTGCCTCACCTGTCACGGGGAGGGCTCGCCGGCGTTGCAGATCCTCGCCATGGCTGAGCGGAAGAACAAGTGAGGAGCGTCATCCCGTGATGGCAGCTCAGACAGTCGGCGCACTCGCTCTTCCAGACATGGGGGCGATGGCATTTTCCGCAGTCTCCGTGCGCGGGCAGACGATGCAGGCCGGCGTCGGCCATCGACTTGTGGCAGCTCTCGCAGGAAACAAGTTCGGCCCCGGGCGGCGCGTGCGGCTTGTGGCAGCCGGCGCAGGCGAAGCGCATCGGAGCCTCTTCAGGGAAGCGCGAAGGATGGATTCCGAGCTCCCGGTGGCAGCGCAGGCAGTCGCGGCGGGTGGGCCGCAGGGTCGCTTCTACCGAGAGGAAGTCGTGGCAGGCGAGGCAGTGGAGCTTCTGCATGCGCGGAACGTTGATGGCGTGCTCGCCGTGACAGCCCTGGCAACTCGCCGTGGCCGGCTCGAAGCGGTGGACGCCGCCGCCGTGGCATTTCACGCAGGCGATCTTCTGCTCGACGGCGTGCACGCGATGTCCGCGCGAGGCCCCGACCGTGACCCACTCCTTGTCGTGGCTCAGGTGACAGGAGGCGCAGGCTCCGATCTCGAAAGACGCATGCTGGGCGGGGCTCGCTCCCCCGAGGAAGCTGCGCAGCATGGCGAGGCTCTCTTCGGTGGTGGCGTGGTGGCACTTCTGGCACGAGACGGCGCCGTGCTGTCCGCCGCTCCAGATGGCGAACTCCGGACTCGACTTGTGGCAGGAGGCGCAGAAGCGCGCGTCCTCTTTGACGTACGCCCGCAGCCGCGAGAATCCGACCAGGCCAACGAGGGCCAGCGCGGCGCCGAGCGAGATGAGCAGCCGGAAGCGCATGCAACCCGATCTTCCGTGCAACGCGCGTGCCGCAAGGGCCGGCCGCCATGACGCTGCGATTCAAGCTGCTGGTGCTGGTCGCCGGCGTGGCGCTCCTCTCTGCCACCGGCGTCACCACCGTCGCGCTCTGGCGTGAGGTGGGACAGCTGCAGGAGCACCTCTCCTGCGAGGGCACGGCGGTTGCGTCCTCGATCGCCGCCGCCGCCCCACGCTGGCTGGGACCCGACGGCCCGCTGCCGGGCGCCTCGGAGGCGCTGGCGCCGGCGCTGGATCGCGCCCTCGCCACCACTCCGCTCCTGCGGGCCTGGGTGGTCGATCGGACGGGGAAAGTCACGGCCTGCGCCGACCCGACCGGCCTCGGCTGCCCGCCGGGAGCGCCCAGCCAGCTTCGCACGGCGGAAGCGCCGCTCGACGTGATCTTCCGCCTGGTGCGCAAGGTCCCGCTGGAAGCTGCCGCTCCGATCGTGCGCGATGGCGAGGTGGCTGGCGCGGTGCGCGTCTCGTATCTCGCCGACAGCATCGTGGCCGAGGCCCGGCGGCTCGCGGCCGGCGCCGCCGCGATCGCCGGCGTCTGGATCGCGCTCGGCATGCTCTTCGGCACCGTCCTGGTCCGCCACATCACCAGGCCGCTCACCGAGGTCGTTCGCGCTGCCGACGCGCTCTCCGCGGGAGATCGCATCGAGGTCAAGGTCAAGGCCGATCCCGAGCTCAGGGACCTGGTCGGCGCCTTCAACCGCATGTCGGCGCGGGTCCGGGAGAGCCAGGGCGAGATGGAGAAATTGATCGCTTCGCTCAACCAGCGAGTGGCGCTGGCCACCAAGGAAGGGCTGCGCGCGGAGCGGCTCGCGACCCTGGGGGCGATCGCTGCCGGCTTCGCCCACGAGATGGGCAACTCCCTCAACGTCATCGCGGGCTTCACTTCCGTGGTGCTGCGGGAGGTGCCCGAAGGCGACCTGCACCGCATCGATCTGGAGACGGTGCGCCGCGAGTCGGCCCGCGCGGCCGCCCTGCTGGAGCGGTTCCTCTTCTTCGCCCGCGCGCGATCGGCGCACACCGAGCCGCAGCAGGTCGAGCCGATCGTGCGCGATTCGGTGGATGTGATCGGACCGGCGGCGGCCACGGCGCACGTCACCACCGAGGTGTCGGTCGAACCCGGCCTGCCGTTAGTGCGGTTCGATGCCGAGCTGCTCAGGCAGGCGTTCGTCAACCTTTGCGTCAACGCCGTGCAGGCGATGGAGGGCGGAGGAAAGCTGTCGGTGCGCGCGGTGAAGCAGAACGGCGGCGTGGCGGTGGAGTTCCAGGACACCGGCAAAGGCGTCGAGGCTTCGTTGCGCGCCCGCATCTTCGAGCCGTTCTTCACCACCAAGCCCAACGGAACCGGCCTGGGTCTCGCCATCGTGCGACAGGCGGCCGAGGCGAACGGCGGCTCCGTCGAGCTGGAGAGCGAGCCCGGCCTGGGCGCGCTCTTCCGGGTGCGGCTCCCGGCCGCGGAGGCATCCGCATGAAGCCACGCGTCCTCGTCATCGACGACCTGGAAGCCGCGCGCCAGATGATGGATCGCGCCCTCTCGCGCTCCTTCCAGATCGAGACCCACGCCTCGGTGGCCGAGGCGCTGGCGGCGGCCGAGGCGCAGCCGCCCGACGTGATCGTCACCGATCTGCGCATGCCCGGCATCGACGGGCTCGCCGGCCTGCGCCTCTTCCGCGACAAGGGCATCGACGCGCCGGTGATCGTGGTCACCGCCTATGCCGCGGTCGAGACGGCGGTGGAGGCGATGAAGGCTGGCGCGTTCGAATACCTGCGCAAGCCCGTCGATCCCGAGGCCCTCGAGCTCTTGATCGCACGCGCCGCCGAGCACTCCGGACTGCGCCGGGAAAACGCGCGCCTGCACCGCGAGCTGGCCGGGGCCCGCAGCATCCAGGGCGTGGTGGGCCGATCGCCACCGATGCAGGCGCTGGTGGCGCTGCTCGAGCGGGTCGCGCCCACCGATGTGCCGGTGCTCATCGAAGGCGAGAGCGGCACCGGCAAGGACCTGGTCGCCCGCGCCGTGCATGCGATGAGCCGGAGGGCGTCGCGGCCGTTCGTCTCGCTCAACATGAGCGCGATCCCCGAGATGCTCGCCGAGTCGGAGCTGTTCGGCCACGAGCGCGGCGCGTTCTCCGGCGCGAACGTCGCGCGGCGCGGGTTCTTCGCAGAAGCCGAGGGAGGGACCTTCTTCCTCGACGAGATCGGCGCCATGGCCGCGTCCCTGCAGCCCAAGCTCCTGCGCGTCTTGCAGGACGGCGAGTACGTGCCGGTCGGGAGCCGCCGCATGTGCAAGGCCGACGTGCGCATCGTGGTCGCCACCAACGACGACCTCAAGGCGCGCGTCGCGGAGGGGAAGTTCCGCGAGGACCTCTACTACCGGATCCACGTCATGCCGGTGCGGCTGCCGCCGCTGCGGGAGCGCCGCGAGGACATCCCGCTCCTGGTTGAGCACTTCGTGCGCAAGCACGCCCAGCGGCTCGGCCGGCCACCCCTCGCGCCGGGGCCCGAGGTGCTTCGCGCGCTGCTCGACTACCGCTGGCCCGGGAACGTGCGCGAGCTGGAGCACAGCATCGAGCGGGCGCTGCTACTCGCGCAGGGAGCGGTGCTGCGCCTCGAGGACCTGCCGCCCGAAGTGCGCGTTTCCGAGCCGGAGGAGAGCGGCTACCGGCGAGAGCGCGACCAGTGGGAGCGCCATTATCTCGAGGCGCTCTTGCGCGAGGCGGGAGGCTCGGTGGCGCGCGCTGCCGAGCTGGCGGGTCTGCATCGCTCGACCTTGTACGAGAAGCTCGCGCGCTACCAGCTCGTCCAGCCGGAGCCGTCGCGCAAGTCCGGCGGCGCAGGGAGCGGGCGGTGAAGCCGCGGCGAGCTTCGCCGTTTAGACGCGAGGCTCGGGAACGCCCGGCTGCCGCTCAGTTGTATCCGTAGCGCCGAACGTACCAGGTCTTTACCAGCTGCGCGAGCGCGGCGTAGGCGAGGAGAATGAAGACCAGCCAGACGAAGAAGATTCCCGGCAGCGGCACCATTCCGAGCGATCGTCCAAAGCCGGTAAAGGGAATCACGATGCCCACGGCCATCACGGCCACGGTTGCGAGCGCGAGCGCAGGCGCGGGGCTGCTTTGGAGAAACGGGATCTTGCGCGTCCGGATCATATGAACGATCAGCGTCTGCGAAAGCAGGCCCTCGACGAACCACGCCGACTGGAAGAGCGCCTGGTGCTCCGGCGCGTTCGCCTTGAGAGCGAAGAACAGCAACGCAAACGTGACGTAATCAAAAATTGAGCTGACCGGCCCGAACCAGATCATGAAGCGCCGGATATCGTCGATGCGCCACTTGCGCGGTTTGAGCAGATACTCCTCGTCCACGCGGTCGAACGGGATGGCGAGCTGCGAGAAGTCGTAGAGCAGGTTCTGGGTGAGGAGCTGAATCGGGAGCATCGGCAGGAAGGGCAGAAACGCGCTCGCGCCGAGCACGGAGAACATGTTCCCGAAGTTCGAGCTGGTACCCATCTTGATGTACTTGGTGATGTTGCCGAAGACGCGCCTTCCTTCGAGGACACCGTCCTCCAGCACCAGCAGATCCTTCTCCAGCAGGATCAAATCGGCCGACTCCTTCGCGATATCGACTGCATTATCGACCGAGATCCCGACGTCGGCGGCGCGCAGGGCCGGCGCGTCGTTGATGCCGTCCCCCATGAAGCCGACCACATGGCCATTGCCCTGCAGCGCGCGGACCACCCTCTCCTTGTGCGCGGGGGAGAGCCGCGCGAAGAGGTTTGCCTCCTCGACGAGCCTGGCGAGCTGCTCGTCGGTGGCGGCCTCGACGTCGTTCCCGAGCACCACGCGGCCGACGGCGAGGCCGACGTCGGCGCAGATCTTCTTCGCCACGATGTCGTTGTCGCCGGTGAGCACCTTGACGTGGACGCCGTGCTTCTCGAGCGCGGCCAGCGCCTGGTGCGTGGACACCTTCGGCGGATCGAGAAACGCGACATAGCCGCGCAGCACCAGGTCCTGCTCGTCCTCCTTGGAGAAGACGCTGCGATCGGAGGGCACGTTCTTATAGGCCACGGCCAGGACGCGGAAGCCTTGTGCCTGCAGCTTGTCCAGCTCTTCGACCAGGTCGGGGAGCAGGACCGGGTCCAGCTCCTCGATCTCGCCGTTCACCTCCACGCGGGCGCAGCGCTTGAAGATGGACTCCGGCGCCCCCTTGGCGACGAGCTTGCGCGTGCCGTCCACGTCGAGCACGACCGACATGATCCGGCGCGAGAAGTCGAACGGGATCTCGTCGATCTTGATTACATTCCCGGTGGGCACGACCTTGTGCGCGAGCACCGCCTTGTCGAGCAGGTTCTTGAGGCCGGTCTGGTGGAACGAATTGTAAAAGGCGAGATCGAAGACGCCCTCGTCCTCCTCCCGCACCACGTCGCAATATTTCTCCAGGACGATCCGGTCCTGGGTGAGCGTGCCCGTCTTGTCGGTGCAGAGTACGTCCATCGCGCCGAAGTTCTGGATCGAGTTCAGCCGCTTGACGATGACCTTCTTCTTCGACATCGCCACCGCGCCGATGGCGAGCGTGCCGGTGACGATCATCGGCAGCATCTCGGGGGTGAGCCCCACGGCGATGGCGAGCGCGAAGAAGAACGCCTCCTTCCAGTCGTGCTTGGTGACGCCGTTGATCAAGAAGACGATCACGGTCATCACCGCCATGAAGCGCAGCAGCAGCAGCGAGACGCCGCGGATGCCGCGCTCGAAGCTGGTCAGCGCGCGGCGGCCGACCAGGCTCCCGGCGATGCTTCCCAGATAGGTGTCGTCCCCCGTGTTCAGCACCACCGCCGTGGCCGTGCCGCTGGTGACGTTGGTTCCCAGGAACGCGACGTTGGTCAGCTCGAGCGGATTCAGGGCCGGCGTCTTCGCAGGCAAAGGCGTCTTCTCGACGGGCAGCGCCTCGCCGGTCAGGGTCGACTGCGCGACGAACAGGTCCTTCGCCGACAGCAGCCGGACGTCCGCCGGAATCATGTCGCCCGCCGAGAGACGGACGATGTCGCCGGGGACGAGCTGGCGAATGGGGATCTCCGATTCGCGCGAGGTCCCGGTCTCGTCGCGGCGCACGACCGTGGTGGTGACGCGCACCATCTCCTGCAGCTTCTCGGCGGCGAGGCTGGCGCGGCGCTCCTGAAAGAAGCGGAGCATCCCGCTGATGATCACCATCGCCGCGATGATGAGGGCGGACTCGCGATCGCCGGTCGCCCACGACACGGTCGCGAGCACGGTCAGGAGCGCAGAGAAGGCGTTGGCAAAGCCGTGCCAGAGCTGCACGTACCAGGCGGGTGGACGTTCATGCGCCACCTGGTTGCTGCCGTGCTCGGCGAGCCGCTGCGCTGCCTCCTCTTCCGTGAGGCCGGTCGCGGCGGTGGTCTGCGCCCGCAGGATCTCGTCCGCGCTGCTGCCCGAGGCTTGCCGAAGCGACACCGCCGCCGCTCGCGCGGAGGCGGCGGACGCTTTGCCGTTGCGGCCGGCGACCTCGGACAGCGTCTCTCGAAGCATGGCGTTACCTCTCGAACCGCGAAATGGCCGAGCAGCGTTTATCAGAGGTGCGCCGGAGAAAGGGTGAAGCCTGCGAACCGGCTCAGGCTTCACTCGGAAACGGGATCCAGATCGACGCCACCGGTCGAGCACCAGCCAGGGGGCCACCGGGTGCGATCACCACGATGGCGAGCGGCCGCTGCGTGTCCGCGCCGATGCCGTGCGCGAGGGCGGCCGGGAGCAGGCCCAGGGTCGCCACCAGCGTGGTCATCAGCACCGGGCGGAACCGCTTCTCCGACGCCTCGCGCTTGCTCGACGGGAAGCCCGTGGTCGAAGTGAAGCCGCTGGAAGTACGTCACCCTCAAGAGCGCGTCCTGCACGGCGATGCCGAAGATGGAAACAAACCCCATCGCCGCCGAGACGGAGAAGTGCTGGCCGGTGATGAGCAGCGCGAGGATGCCGCCGGTGCAGGCGACGGGAATGTCGATGAGGACGATCAAGGTGTCGAGCCAATTGTGCACGGCGCGATAGACGAGGAAGCCAATCAGCACGAGCGTCAGCGGCACGATCAGGAGCAATCGGTCCGTCGCCTCTTTCAGCTCGTTGAATTCGCCGCTCCAGTCGATATGGATGCCGTAGGGCAGCTTCACCTTCGCCGTGACGGCCTCTTGCGATTTGGCGACCGCGCTCGCCAAATCGCGACCACGCACCGAGGACAGCTCGCGCAGGTTGCCGGGCCAAGTGTATTCGGCGTTACCCGGCCCGCGCATGGGTCGCGCGACCCGGACGCCGATGGCGGCGCTCGCGAAGCTGCAGCGCTTCGGCGCTCTCGTGGCCCTGCGCCTGCCGCAGGATCTGCCGCGCCCCGGCGTCGAGGCCGCCCGTGCTCACGCGACCCGTGCTCGCGCCCAGCTGGATCTCGAACTCGAGGTGCTCATCGCGCGCGAAGCGGCCAAGCTGGCAGAGGAGCCAGAGCACGTCGCCGTAGACGGCCGAGGCGCGCCGATCGATCCACACCTCGCCGAAGAGGAACCGGGGGAGCAGGGACCGGTCCGGCGCGGAACCGCGAGGAGGCGCCGACGCCCAGCTTCGGCCTTCGGCCGGTCGAAGCAGCTCGTGGGCGAGCCGCGCCGCCACGCGCCCGTCCACCGGCGCTTTGCTTCGATAGGCGAGGACTTCAGCGTCGCTCAACATCGTCGGAGCCATGAGCTGAGTCGTCATCGGACAACCTCCCGCGCGCGAGCGTTTGCAAAAGCCCATGCATTCGCCGTTCCAACACGCACCGGGGTCGCGCGCGCGTGGGTGAACCATCGGACAAGGGACCAGCCGGTCAAATGCAGTGGACCGGAAGATAGGCACCCGTAAAACGCCCGGCTGCGAAAAGAGTGCAATGCTCCCAAATCGCCCGCGCGGTATCCGAGGCTCCATGCGAATCATCACGCTCGCCCTCTCGCTCGCCGCCTTCTCCGCCTCCGCCCAGGACCGCTTCGAGATCCAGGTCTACGACTCCGAGGTGGCGGAGGCCGGGCACTTCGGCCTCGAGCTCCACACCAACTACGTCTTCACGGGCAGCCGGGTGCCCTCATCCGAAGGCGAGCTCGCCACCGAGCACGTCCTGCACACCACGCTCGAGCCGCACCTCGGCCTCTTCGGCTGGGGCGAGTTGGGCGGATATCTACAGGGCGCGCTGCGGCCGGGAGGCTCGTTCGATTACGCGGGCGTGAAGCTGCGGTTCAAGGCGAAGTGGCCGGAGAAGTTCTTTGACGACCGGCTCGGGCTCTCGATCAACTTCGAGTTGTCCCGCATCCCCGGAGCCTACGAGCCCAACGTCTGGGGGAGCGAGGTGAGGCCGGCCATCGATGCGCGCATCGGGCCTCTTTATGGGTCGGTGAACCCGATCCTCACGACCGATCTCCAGGGACCGCTGGCCGGCCACCCGCAGTTCGAGCCGGCGTTCAAGCTCGCCGTCTTCGCCCGCCCCGAGCTCTCGGTCGGCGGCGAGTATTACGCGGCGCTGGGTCCGTTCGACTCCTTCCTTCCCGCGGCCCAGCAGAACCATCGGCTCTACGGCGTGGTGGACTTCGCCAGCGACTATTTCGACTTCAACGTCGGCGTCGGGCGCGGGTTCGGCAGCGCCGAGCCCTGGGTGGCGAAAGCGATCTTCGGTATCCATCCGCCGGACACGCCGCCTTCGCACACGCCGCCGCCGGAGACGGCACCCCGCTGACCGGCCGATCCACGCGCAATTCGAGCAGGCGGTGGCCGGTGCGCTTGCGCAGCAGTCGACGCCGCGGGAAGGTCACCTTCCCAGGGAGACCCCATGCAAATGCGCGCTGGTTGTTTGGCCGTCGTGGCGCTGGTCGGCTGCGGCGGAGGAACGAAGAAGACCGGAGGTGTGGCGACGACCGCGACCATCGGTCCGCTCGGCGGCGTGGTCCAGATGCCCGGCGGACCCACTCTCGCCATCGTTCCGAACGCGCTCACGGCGGATACGACCATTACAGTGCAGGCGCGCACGACGGGCCTGGCGGGCGCGCTCTCCACCGTCTATGACTTTGGACCGGCGGGGTTGAGCTTCACTCGTCCCGCGACCCTCTCCATTCCGGTCGATGCCTCGGTGACCTCCGCCGCCATCGTGGTCGACGGGGCCGAGACCCTGCCGGCATTGGTCGCGAATGGACTCGCCTCGGTCCAGATCACCCATCTCGCCTCGGGATATGCCGGGCCTTCCGCGGGGCACAAGCGCACGGTCAGCGGCACCATCTCGACCGTCTATTGGGCCGACGACGGCAGCAAGACCATCCTGCCGGGCTCGCTCGGACCGCCCTTGAGCGTTCCCGCTGTCTGGGTTCCCGCCGGAAGCAACTATCGCCGCGTCCCGGTCTCCTTCGGCGCCAACTCGAGCTTCTCGGTCGCCGACGTTCCGGAAGGGCCCTACTTCCTCGAGGTGGATACGCAATGGGACGCGACCACCCGGTTTGCCGACCTGCTCGAGCTCACCACCAGCACGCCCGACCTGAGCACGGTGGTGAGCGCGAGACCAGATGTGCGGATTGCCGCAAACCCGACCAGCTTCACGCTCGACGTCCTCGGCCTCACGCCGTGGGCGAAATCGGCCGGCGACTTCACCGGTGACATGCTGCTCTTTGCCGGCTCGCAGGCGCACGTCTATGGCCGGCCACAAGCCGGCGGGGGCGCCGCGCCGCCCGCCGTCGGAGCGAACAGCTGGCACGCGAACTTCGACTGGAACAAGATGACCACCGCCAGCGCGCTTGGCCTGCCCGACGCGTCGAAGGGCGACGTGGAGTTCTTCTACCAGCGCTCGAGCAGCCCGGTCGGCAGCGGCGCGACGCAGGGAATGGCGCATGTCGCGACGCGCTTCCAGCGGCTGGATAACCTCACGCTGCACGACGGCGTCGCCGGCAGCGCGGCGTTGAACCTGGTCGACGCTCCGCAGACCGGAGCGCTGCGCGCAAACCTACGGAACTCGCTCTGGGCGACGCTGCTGACGGACGCAAACCCTGCGATGAAGCCATTCCACGCGCAGGGGGTCTCGGTGCTGGCTATCCCCCGCTCGCTCGATTATCCCGATCAGCCGAGCCTCGCCGCCAGCACCTCGCTCGCCTATGTGCAGGGGCCGGCGCTGCAGGACGCGGATTACGGCACGGTCGCTTATGGTCAATTCCTCGGACCGTCGTGGAAAGAGGCGCGGTATGTCACGTATATCGCCGACGCCGACGTGCCCCAGCCCGGCACCGCGACGCCCTATGCAATGCAGGCGTTCTTCGCCTCCTTCGAGCCAATGCCTGCCGTCGAGGCCATCGTCCCGGTGCTCGGCTCGCCGCGCTCGCCGCGGATCGCGGGTCGCGATGCTTTCCAGGCGCAGACCGCAGTTGGCTTGACGCCGACCATCTCCTGGTCACCGCCAGCGCTCGGCGCGGCTACTTCCTATGTGGTGCGCCTGGACGCGGCCGGCCCCCTGCCGCCGAACGGCGTATCGATCCCGGTCGGCGGCCCGATGGCCGTCCTGATTTCCCTCACCGTGTACGGGGTCACTTCGGTGCAAGTGCCGGATGGCCTGCTCCAGGCCAACGGTCAATATGCGATTACCATCACCTCGGTATCGGCGCCCTGGGACAAGCTGGACCGGGCTCCCTTTCGCACTGGAATGCCCTACTCCACCTCGGACTGCGTCACCGCGGTCTTCAGCCCCTGAGGAACGGGATGTAACGCAATCACCCGCCGGAGCGTCGAGCAGTCGTGAAAAAGAAATGGATCCTGATCGCGGCGGTCGCGGCAGCAGCGCTCGTCGCCGTCCGCCTGCTCCCCGTCGGCGAGTGGGCGAGGCATCTGATCGAGAAGGTGCACGGCGCCGGCTCCCTGGGCGTGATCGCTTTTGCCGCGGTCTATCTGATAGCCCCGCTGGTGCTCTTGCCGGCATCGGTCCTCACGCTGGGCGCCGGGTTCCTCTACGGGCGAGTCTTTGGCACGCTGCTCGCGTCGCCGGTCACCGTCGCGGCAGCCTCGATCGCCTTTCTGCTCGGGCGCACGCTCGCCCGCAGCCGGGTGGAGCGGAGACTCGCGGGCGACAAACGCTTCGCGGCCATCGACAAGGCAGTCGCCGAGAACGGGTTCAAGATCGTCTTCCTCCTCCGGCTCTCTCCCATCGTGCCATTCAATCTGCTCAACTACGCACTCGGTGTGACCCGGGTGCCCTTCCTCACCTATGTCTCGGCTTCCTTTCTCGGCATGCTGCCGGGCACGTTCCTCTACGTCTCCATCGGCGCCGCGGCGACCAACGCGGCGCAGCTCGGCCACACCCGCGGGCCTTCCGCGGCGCTGTGGATCGGGATCGCCGCCACCGTCGTGGTGGTAGTGCTGATCACGCTGGTCGCCCGCCGTGCGCTGCGCACCGCGCTGAATGAATCGGAGGCCGTTCGATGACCGCGGATCTTTTTCCGGACGACGAGCACAACCGCGCGCTGGCGCAGAACGCGCATCCGCCCGGGTGGCAGAACCCACCTGCCGGCCGCTACGATCTGGTGGTGATCGGCGGCGGCACCGGCGGGCTCGTCTCCGCGCTCGGCGCGGCAGGGCTCGGGGCTCGGGTCGCGCTGATTGAAAAGCACCTGCTCGGCGGCGATTGCCTGAACTATGGCTGCGTGCCCTCGAAAGGAATCCTCCGCTCGGCGCGCGCGGTCGCCGACGTGCGCGAGGCCGGGGCGTTCGGCGTTCGCTGCTCGCCGCCGGAGCCGGACTTCGCAGCCGCGCTGGAGCGCATGCGGAAGCTGCGCGCGCGCATCTCGAAGAACGACTCCGCGCAGCGCCTGCGCGAACATGGCGTCGCGGTCTTCCTCGGCGCGGCGCGATTCGTTTCGCCCGACGCCACCGAGGTGGAGGGAGCGCGCTTGAGCTTCAAGCGGGCCATCCTCGCGACCGGCGGACGCGCTGCGGTGCCGGAAGTGCGCGGCCTGCGAGAGACCGGCTTTCTCACCAACGAGACGGTGTTCTCCCTGACCGCCCTGCCCCGCCGCCTCCTCGTGGTCGGGGCCGGCCCGATCGGCTGCGAGCTCGCGCAGGCGTTCGCGAGGCTCGGCAGCGAGGTCACCCTGATCGGCCCGCGCCTGCTGCCCCGCGAGGATCGCGACGCCGCGGCCATTGTCGAATCCTCGCTGCGCCGCGACGGCGTCCGGCTCGAGCTCAACGCGCGCCTGACCCGGGCCGAGCGCGGTCCTGAAGGAAAGACCCTGATCTTCGCGCGCGAGGAGCGCGAGGGCGCAGAAGGCCGGGCTTCCGGCGACGAGATCCTTCTCGCCGCGGGCCGCGCCCCCAATGTGGAGGGCCTGAACCTGGACGAAGCCGGCGTCCGCTACCGCAAGAAGGGCGTCGAGGTCGACGACCACCTGCGCACCACGAACCCGCGCATCTACGCCGTCGGTGACGTGGCCTCGAAATACCAGTTCACCCACGCCGCCGATGCGCTCGCCCGCATCGCCCTGCAGAATGCGCTCTTCTTCGGGCGCAAGAAGCAGAGCGGGCTGGTGATGCCGTGGTGCACCTATACCGATCCCGAGGTGGCGCACGTCGGCCTCTACCAGCAGGAGGCGCGCGAGCGCGGGCTCGAGGTCGAGACCTTCACGGTTCCGCTCGAAGAGGTGGATCGCGCGGTGCTCGACGGGGAGACGAACGGCTTCGCCCGCATTCACGTGGGCAAGAGGGGGCGCATCCTCGGCGCGACGCTGGTATCGCGACACGCGGGAGAGAGCATCGGCGAGCTGTCTCTGGCGATCACGGCAGGGGTCTCCATGGCCAGCCTCGCGCGCACCATCCACCCCTATCCGACGCAGGCCGAGGCGTGGAAGCGCGCCGCGGACGCGTGGAACCGGGGCCGCCTCACGCCGCGCGCGCGCCGCGTGCTGGAGAGGATCGTCCGATGGAGGCGGTGATCTGCGTCTTCGCCAAGCCGCCCATCGCCGGCGAGGTGAAGACGCGACTCGGCCTTGCGCCCGAGATCGCCGCGCGGCTCGCGCGGGCATTTATCGACGACACGCTGGAGGCCGCGGCGACGCTTCCCTGGGCGACAGTGGCCCTCGCCAGCACCGCGCCGACCGGGGCCGCGGTCCCGGTCTTGCTGCAAGGCGAGGGAGATCTCGGCGCGCGCATCGAGCGGGTGCTGCGCGCCGCGCTGGAACAGTGCGGTGCGGCGATCGCCATCGGAGCGGATGCGCCCGCGCTCCCGCTGCGGCTCCTCGAGGCCGCGCGCCTGGCGCTGCGCGAACACGACGCGGTCATCGGCCCGGCCGACGACGGCGGCTTCTACTTGCTCGCGCTGCGCCGCTGTCCATCGAAGCTGCTCGATGGACTACCCTGGAGCGCTCCCGAGACCTGCGCGCGCACTCTGGCGAGGCTGCGCGAGCGAGGCTTTCGCACCGCGGTGCTCGAGCCGTGGTTCGACGTGGACCGGCCCGAGGATCTTTCCCGGCTGCGCGCGCTGCTCGCTGCCGGCGCCCTCGCCGCGCCTCGAACGCAGGCGGTCCTGGCGAGCCTGGCGGAGCTGCGATGAGGATCCCGGCGGTCCTCGCGGAGCTGCGATGAAGATCTCGGTTGTCCTTCCGGTCCTCGACGAGGAAGCGCGCATCGGCCTGAGCCTCGCTGATCTGGCAGGCTTCCACGAGGTGATCGTGGTGGACGGCGGCAGCCGCGACCGCACGCGCGAGCGGGTCGGACCGCCGGCGCGCCTCATCGACGCTCCCCGGGGCCGCGCCGCGCAGATGAACGCCGGCGCCGCGATCGCCACGGGTGAAGTCTTCCTTTTCCTTCACGCCGACGTATCTCTGCCTTCTCGGGCTCCCGCGCTCATCGAGCGCGCTCTCGAGGACCAGCGCACCGTGGCGGGCGCCTTCCGCACCTGGCACGTCGCCGACGACGGACGTGCCGCGCCCTGGCTGCATCTCGCCGACCTCCGCTCCCGCTATACCGGTCTGCCCTACGGAGATCAGGCGCTCTTCGTCCGGCGCGATGCCTTCGCGCGCGCAGGAGGATTTCCGCTGCAGCCGCTGATGGAAGATCTCGAGTTGGCGCGGCGCCTGCGCAAGCTGGGCCGCATCGCCCGCGTTCCGGCGCGCGTCCGCGTCTCGGGCCGCCGCTTCCTCGCGCACCCGGTCCGCGATACGCTGCTCGTGGTTCTCTTCCCCCTCCTCTACCGGCTCGGCGTCCCGGCCACCGCGCTCGCCCGCTGCTACGAAAACGTCCGCTAACAGCCGCGCGATCTCGACATTGCTCGATCGGGCCCAGGATATGGCAAGCGGTCGGGAGCCCTCCCGATCGCCGCGCTGTATGTTCCACCGATGAAACCAGCCGCTGCCCTGCTGCTCTGCGCCTGCGCTTCGGCGCCGGCCCTGCGACTCCCCGGCACCACGCTGCCGCTCGGCAACGTCGAGGCGCTCGATCCGGGCCTCGCCGGGTTCCCCGGCTTCCGGGCCGGGCAGCCCGCCGCGCTCTCGGTGAGCCCCGACGGCACGCTGCTGCTCACGCTCACCACCGGCTACAACGTCATCGAGGGCGCGGACGGCGCGCGCCGTGCGGATCTCTCGACCGAATGGGTCTTCGTGCACGCGCTCGGCGAAGGCGCGCCGCGCAAGCTGCAGGCCATCGCCATTCCCAATGCGTTTCGCGGCCTCGCCTGGGCGCCCGACTCGCGAAGGTTCTGGGCCAGCGGGGGCGTCGACGACCTGGTCCACGAATACGCGCTCGGCGGCGGACGGTTCGCCGAGGTGCTGCCGGCCATCCGGCTCGGCCACGCCAGCGGGCTCGGCAAGGGAGTGAGGCCCATGGCCGCGGGCCTCGCGCTCTCGGGAACGCAGCTGGTGGTGGCCAATTACGAGAACGATTCCATTACCGTGGTGGATATCGCGCGGCGCGCGGCCGTGTCCGAGCTGGACCTGCGGCCGGGCAAGATCGATCCGGCACGGCGCGGGCAGCCTGGCGGCGCGTTCCCGCTGGCGGTGGCCGTCTTGCAGCCGGGGCGCGCGGGCCGCGTGTTCGTTGCCTGCGTGCGCGACGACGAGATTGTCGAGCTCGATCTGACGGCGGCGCCGCGGGTAGCGCGGCGAATCCATGTCGGCGCGCGGCCCGTCGCGCTGCTCGCCGACGGAGAGCGCGTGTATGCGCTCAGCTCGGTGAGCGACGAGGTCGAGGCCATCGAGGACGGCACCGTGGTGGCGCGCTGGCCGGTGCTCGACCCGTCCTGGTCGCGCGGTTTGCGAGGCGCCAATCCCTCCGCGCTGGCGCTCCACGCGGGAAAGCTTTACGTGACGCTGGGCGCGCTGAACCTGGTCTCCGTCATTCCGCTCGAGGGCGGCGAACGCGCGCTCTATCCGACGGGCTGGTATCCCGACGCGGTGGCCACCGACGGGAAGCGCCTCTTCATCGCCAACGCGCGCAGCGTGGCCGGGCCCAATCCGGGCGCATGCCGCGACGAGCGGCAGGCCGCGGGCGCCGGCAAGGCGGGTCTCGCGTCGGGCGCCTGCCGGGCGGCGAATCAATACATCTGGCAGCTCGTCAAAGGGTCGCTGCAGAGCTTTTCATTCCCGGCGCCGTCCGAGCTGCGCGCGCAGACCGCGCAGGCCGCGGCCCAGCTGCGCGGAGCTGACGCCGGCCCGGTCTTCGCCTCGCTGGGCATCAAGCACGTCATCTATGTCATCAAAGAGAACCGCACCTACGATCAGGTCCTGGGCGATCTCGCGGGCGCCGACGGCGACCCGAAGCTCACCCTGTTTCCCGAGGCGCTGACGCCGAACCATCACGCCCTCGCGCGCGAGTTCGTCACGCTCGACCGCTTCTTCGTCAATGCGCAGGTGAGCGGCGACGGCTGGAACTGGTCCACCGCCGCGCGCGCCTCGCAAGTGGTCGAGATGGAGATCCCGGTGAACTATGCCGACCGCGGCCTCTCCTACGATTTCGAAGGACAGAACCGGAACGTCAACGTCTCCCTGCCACAGCGGGACGACGACGATCTGCTCCCCGGCCCGGCCGACGTTGCCAGCCCGGGGACCGGCTATCTGTGGAGCGCGGCCCTGCGCGCGGGCCTCACCGTGCGCAACTACGGCTTCTTCGGCAACGACCTCCTTTACGACCCGCGCAAGCCAGGCCAGCTGCCGCCCAGCCGCCATGCCTTCGCCGAGCACGCCGTCCAATTCGTCGCCAATGAAGAAGAGCTGCGCGAGCGCTCGGATCCCTATTTCCGCACCTTCGATATGCGCTTTCCCGATTACTGGAACCTGCGTGAATGGGAGCGTGAGTTCGACGGCTATGCGGAGCGCGGCGATCTTCCCGCCCTCTCGCTGGTGCGGCTCGCGCACGATCACCTGGGCAGCTTCGGCGAGGGAATGGACGGCGTGGACACGCCCGATACGCAGATGGCCGACAATGACTATGCGCTCGGCTTGTTGGTGGAGAAGCTCGCCGCCAGCCGCTATGCCGCGGACACGGTGGTGCTGGCACTCGAGGACGACGCGCAGGACGGCCCCGATCACGTCGACGCGCACCGCAGCCTGCTCTTCGCCGCCGGAGCGCACGTGCGGCAGGGGGCGGTCGTTTCCTCGCCGCACACCACGGTCGAGGTGCTCCGGACCATCGAGGCGCTGCTCGGCCTCGCGCCGATGTCTTTGCTCGATGCCAATGCCCCGCCCATCGCGGAGCTGTTCGAGCGCGAGGCGCGGCCGTGGACCTTCCACGCGCGCGTGCCGGCCGTGCTGCGCTCGACCCGGCTGCCGCTGCCGCCCGGGCCGGTGCAGGCGCCGCGCGGCACCAAGGCGGAGTGGCAGCGCGCCACGGAGGGCCTGGACTTCTCCACCGCCGACGCGGTCGATTCGTCCATGTTTAATCGCGCGCTGACCAAGCGGCTCGGGCCGCGCTGATTAGTTTCCCTGCACGCTCATATAGATGGGCACCGAGGTCTGCAGGCCGTCGCTGATGACGAGCGACAACTCGTAGATGCCTTTGACGTCGAGGAGGAACGTCGGCTTGGCGGCCGTGGCGCTCTTGATCGAGGCGGCGCTGCCCGGCGGGAGAGCATAGATGGACCATTGATAGGTTAATGGACCGGCGCAGGCGCTGTTGGGGTCCACCAGGGGGGTGCCGCTGTTGTTGAGCGTGCCATTGAATTGCAGGCTGCCCTGGCCGGGGGTCGCCAGCGTGAAAGTGCCCAGCGAGGTCGGGCTGGACGCGGTGGTGCTCAGGGCCAACCCCCCGTTGCCTCCCGTGCCGGCGGCGCTGACCACCTTCGCGCCGGGGAGCAGCGCAGAGCCGCCGCAGGCGCTGGTCGAGAACGTCGAGGTGGTGGTGGCGGTCGCGCCGCTGATCAGATCGGTGACGGTCAGCCGGGCGATCCAGACCGCCGGGCTCGGGCGGTCAAGCAGGAAGCTCGGATTGAAAGAGTTCGGCGCATTGAAGACCGAGCTGCTGCCCAAGGGGAGCTGATCGAACGACCACTGGTACGCGACCGGCGGCTGTAGCGCGAGGGTGCACGCGGGCGGGAAGGCGACCGTGCCGCTGACCTGCTGTTGCGTGCCCATGTTCAGCGAGCCCGGAGCGGGGTTCAACGGGGAGATCGACGCCGCCATCGCGCAGCTCACAGCCTGGACGGTGCCGCTGGCAGCGCCCTGGTTGCCGAGCGCGTCGGTCACCACCACGCCGTACTGGTACTGGTTCAAGGCGCCAACGCCGGTGGCAACGTCGGGCACGAAGCTCGCCTGCGCGCTGCGCGGCGAGGAGAGGACCGCCGCGGAGTTGGCTGGTAGCGAGAGCAGCGACCACGCGTAGCTATACGGCGCCGTGGTCGGCGCGCCGCCGCAGCCGAGGTTCGCGTCGGCGGTGACGAGCGCGTTGAGCGACACGTTGCGGCCTATCTCGGCGATGGGCGCGGAAGCGGTGGCCGTCACGCTCGGCGTCGCGTTGCAGCCGCTCACCGGAATGGTGACGGTGGCCGTACCGCTGTTGCCGAGCGCGTCGGTGGCTTTGACTTGCAGCACATAGCTGCCGCCCACGTCGGCGACGAAGCTCGCGGTGACGGCGGTGGGATCGGCGATGCTCGCCACGCTCTGCGGCGGGCGCGCGATCATCGCCCACTGGTACGAGTACGCGGACGTCTGGCCCACGCACGCGACGCCCGGGCCTCCGGAAGCCCACCGCACGGTGTTGTCCACGATGCCCGCGCCGCTGCCGGTGGGGCCAGCGCCTACGCCGGAGATGCCGGCGGTAGTGGCGGTGTAGAACGTCCCGCCGTTGACCACGCGCCAGGAGACCGCGTACGCGGTGGCAGGGGCCCACGGCGCAGCGTTCACATCGCTGAGGGTGGTCGCGGCGGTGATGGGGCTCGGGCTCGAGGGGTTCAGGCTGACGGTCGGCGAGGCGGAGAAGGTCGGCGTCGTGAGCGTCAGCGGCTGGTTGCAGGGCGCGGCGACGGTGATCTTCGGCAGCGTGAAGGAGCCGCGATTGCCGAGAGTGTCGGCGACGGAGGCCTGGACGAAATAGTCGCCCGTGAGGTCGGGCACGAAGCTCGGCGCCGATGCGCTGGCGCTGTTCAGCTGCGCCTTGCTGCCGGTGGGAAGGCCGACGATCTGCCACGCGTAGGTGAACGCATTCTGCGGCACGACCGGGCAGCCCAGGACGCCCGCATTCGGATCGCGCAGGTTCGGGATGGAGAGCGTGATCGGCTGGCCCGCGCCGATGACCTGCGGGGCCAGCAGCGCGTCGCTTGCGAGCGATTGACTGCAGCCACCAACGACGAGCTTCGAAGAGTCGGTCGGCGCGCTCTTGAGACCCGCTGCGTCGGTCGCCACGAGCTCGACGATGTACTCTTGGCCGGCTGAGGTCGCGACGTCGGGCACGAAGCTCGGGTTGGCCGCGTTGGCGTTGTTGAGCGTGGCATGGCTGCCGTTCGGCTGCCGCACCAGGGACCAGCTATACGTCAGGAGCGGATTGATCAGCGGGCAGCCCGGCGTGTTGCCGTTGTAGTTCGGGTCGGTCACGGTCGCGCCGAGCGCGATGGGCAGGCCGGTGCCGAGCGGCGCCGGAGTCACGACGTTGATGGAGTTGACCGTCAGGGGCTGCGTGCAGCTGCCCACGTTTGGCACGTCGAGCTGGGCAGGCACTCCGACGTTGCCGCCCGCGTCAGTGGCAATCAGCTGCACTCGATAGGTTCCGGCCACATCGGGCGTGAAGCTCGGGCTCAGGGCGGAAGGATTGTTGAGCTGCGCGGCGCTGCCGGCGGGCTGGTTCACGATCGACCACGCATACGAGTAAGAGGCGGTCGTGGCCGCGGGACAACCGATCGCGACGGTATTGCCGTTGCCGATGACGGCGGTGAGCGTGACGGGCGCACCCGTCTCGGGACCGCCGTCGGTGAGCAGGCTTCCGCCGACAGCGGTCACGGGCGCGATCGAGAAGCTGATCGCGGCCGTGGGCGCCTGGTTGCAGAAGGCCGCGGTGATCACCGACGGCGCCGCCACGACCTTGAGGCCGAGCTGATCGGTGACGGCGAGGCCGATGGTGTAGGCGCCGTTCACGTCGGGGGTGAGGCTGGGCGAGGCGGCGGTGGAGACGCCGAGGGCGTTGGTGCCGGCGAGCGCTGCCCTGCTTCCCGGCGGCGCGCTGATGATCGACCAAGCATACGAGAAGGGCCGGGCGACGAGCACCGGATTCGAGCAGCTGTCATTGGAATCAGTGACGGTGGCGGTCAGGGAGAGCGGCGTGCCGGTGGCGGCCACCGCGCCCGACTGGACGATGGCGGCGGCGATTGGCACCGAGCCGCAGGGGATCGCAGTCACCGTAACGAAGGTGGGCGCGCTGGCGTGGCCGGTGGAGGCGGCGGCGACGACCGAGAGGACGTAGCTGCCCTGCACGTCGGCGACGAACGACGGGTTGGCCAGTCCGGCGTTGTTGAGCGCCGCCTTGCTGCCGATGGGCGCGGAGACGAGCGTCCAGCGATAAGAGTAATTGAGCGGCAGGTTGCAGGCGCCCGACGCGGGACTCGCGACGGCGGGGCCGCCCGCGGAGTCGGTGCCATTGTAGACGGGGTTGTCGGCGTCGGTTACGGCGGTGTGCAACTGCACCGAGGTGCCAGTCGCAACCGGGCCAAAGGCGGGGACGACGGCGGTGGGTGTCGCGTCGCCACAGCCGGTGGTGGCGATGGTCTGTTTGAGCAGCTGGCTCTGGCGGCCGAGGTTGTCAGTGATCAGCAAGCCCACGACATAAGTACCGTGCAGATCCGGCGTGAACGAGGGGGCGCGAATGGCTACGTTGTTGAGCCGCGCCGCCGAGCCCGCCGGCAGCTCGAGCAGGGACCACGCGTAGGAGAACGCGCGCTTCAGCCCGCAGACGCCGGTCAAATCCGAGTCGGCATCGGTGACCACCGCGCTGAGCGCGACCTGCCCCCCGACATCGGGCGCGGTGGGCGCAACCGCGATCGACTGAACCACCGGCGCGTTGTCGCCACAAGGCTGGGTGCTGTAGGTGAGGTGCGCTTTGGTATCCGAGGTGTCGCTGGTGAGGCCGAACGAGTCAGTCACCTGCACCACGAGATCATAGTTGCCGCGCACGTCGGGCGTGAACGACGGGGTCGCGGTGTCGGCGAGCAGGATCAGCGCCCGGCTGCCCGCGGGCGCCGCATGGATCGACCACTGCCAGGCGACGATGGCGCTCCCGCCGCAGCTGGTCCCGGCCGTCGCGCTGACAGCCGCGGTCTGGCCGATCTGGGGCCTCTCCGGCGATTGCGAAAGGGTGGCGATGGTGGGCCGGCAGTCGTCGGCGACGGTGACGTCCACCGCCATCGAGCTGGCGAGCAGGCCGTCATCGACGGTGAGCAGCAGCGAATAGGTGCCAGCCAGATCCGGGACGAAGGAGGGCTTCGCGAGGCGCGCATCATTGAGCGCCGCCTTGCTCCGCGGCGGCAGCGCGGTGAATACCCAGGCATAGGTGAGCGGGTTCCCGCCGCGCAGGGAGAGGCTGGCGGAGCCGTCGAGCTGCAGCGCGACGCCCACGTGCGCAGCCGGCGCCGCGGCGATGGCTGCGACCGGCGGCTTCACCTTCGACGCGCAGCCGGCGGCGAGCGCGACCGAGGCGGCGCACCAGAGGCCGAACGTGCGGACCTTCGGCGCGAGCCTAATCGCCGAACGGATAGTATTTGAGGCCCGTGGTGAGCGCGTACGAGACATGGGTGCTCCCGAGTGGCGTGAGGATGAACGAGCTGTGCCCGTCGTCCACGCCGTGATCGATGTCGAAATACTGGAAGGTGTTGTTGGACTGGATCGCGTAGCGCAGGATCCTGGCGGCGCTGTCGATATAGGTAACGTGCGCGAGGCTCTGCGCGTCGTATTGCAGCGAAGGGAAGTAGTTGCCGGCGCCGAGCGTCGCGATATCGACCGTGCTCCATTTCGCGGCGCTGGTGCACGAGCCGGGGCAGGTGATCAGCCGGACCTTGTTCAGCGTGCCGTCTTCGAAAGCAATGCCGGTGACCCCGTTCGGCGCCACCGCCATCGAGTTCCAGAAGCCCGGCGCGGTCGCGCCGCTGCCCGCGAGCAAGACGGTGGGCGTTCCCCAGCTGCCGCTGGCGGCGGCGCAGGAGCCGCCGCCGTCGACGCACTCCGCGTAATGCAGGGATGCCGTCTGATTGTCCTGGTAGGCGATGCGCGGCAGCTTGCTGACCGGGCTGACGAAGGCGGTCATGTAATGGCCTGCATTGTTGACGGTATCGATGTCCTGCATTGCCCAGGCGGTACCCACGCCGGTCGTGCAGCCCGCCGTGCAGGCGGCATATCTCGCCGATGGATTGGGGCCGTTGATGTGCGTGTGATAGGCGACCGCCGGCGTGTTGGCTGCGCCGACGAACGTCAGCTGGATCTCGCCGTGCTCGCCCAAGCAACCGGCGTCGAGCGCATCGATGGTGCTGATGATCCACGCCGCGCCATTGAGGACCGCGTAATGCATCTCGCAAGTGGAATCATATCGATAGGCGACCACGGGCATGCCGGTGCCGGGGAAGTACTTGAGCGACACCTGCGCCGTGGCGCGGTTGCCGTTGGTCACATCGACCGCGTTCGCTTCGATGGTGGTGACGATCCAGGTGGGCGAGCCGCTGGCACAGTTCGCCGTGCACTGGGCGAAATTGAGATCGTAGAAAGTATTCCCCCCGTTCAGCTCGTAGAACGCGATGGCGGGGTTGCCGGAGTTGGGGTCGAGGGGGTTCTTGCTGGGATCGATTTCGGCGTCGTTCCAGAGCACGGCGCGCGACACGGTGGCGGGATCGACGAAGTCGGGCAGCGGATCGGACACGGTGATGTGCAAAAAGCTCGGCGCGCTGGTAAAGCGGCCGTCGCTGACACGGAGCTGGAAGATGTAGTCGCCCGCGAGGTCGGGCGTGAAGACCGGCTTCGCGGCGGTGGCCGGATAGAGCGCGGCGGCGCTGTTGGGCGGCGTCGAGTACGTGCTCCAGGCAAAGGTCATCGGACCGGTGCACGCGACCGCAGGGTCCGCGCTGAGCGTGCCGTCGAGCTGCAGTTGGTAATTCGGCAGGTATTGCACGGTGGACCCCACCGCAGGGTCCGGCTGGGGCATCGAGACCGAGATGGGGAACGGCAGCGAGACGCCCGCCGAGGCATAGGGCCTCGAGCTGCCGCACGAACTGCTGGTCACGGTGCGCGTGGTCGAGGTCTTCGCGCCGTTGATTGAATCGGTGATCGTGAGGCGCGCGACCCAGGTGCCACTGGGAACGTCCACGATGAACGACGGTGTGCGGTCGGCAGGATTATTGAAGTGCGCGCTGCTGCCGATGGGGAGGGAGTCGAACGACCAGCGGTAGGTGAACGGCTGCCCGCAGGCGGAGGCCCCCGCGCCGACGAGCTGGACCGGGCTGTAGGTGAGCTGGCTCGCGCCCACCGCGGAGATGGCCGGCAAAAGCGTGCAGCTCTGCGCGGTCACGCTGCCGGGCGCGAGCGGCGCCGCCTGGTAGCCGAGCGCATCGGTGACGGTGACGGTGAAGCCGTACTGACCGGCTACGTCGGGGACGAAGCCCGGCTGCGAGCTCGCCGCGTTCAACAGCGTCGCCTGGCTGCCGGCGGGGACGCTGAGCGACCACGCGTAGGCATAGGGCGCGGTCGCCTTGCTCGCGCAGGCAAGCGAGTTGACGTCCGAGACGACGGCGGCGAGCGCGGTGCGCTGTCCCAGCTCGGGGGTTGCGGTGGCCGCGGAGACCTTGACCTGCATCGAGCTGCCGCCGCTCTGGCCGCAGCCCATCACCACGAAGGTCGCGGTAGCGGCGCCGCGGTTGCCGAGCGCGTCGCTGACGATCAGGCTCGCGATGTAATCGCCGGGCAGGTCGGGGACGAAGCGCGGCGCCGACGAGAAAGGGAAGTCGATCGCCGCGGTGGAGCCGGCCGGCACCGAGCTCAGGCTCCAGGCGTAGCTGGGCGGCGCGGTGACGGCACAGCCCGGACCCTGCAAATCATTCACGCTCGCTGAGAGCGCGACGCTGCTGAAGGTCTTGACGCCCGGCTGCGGCGCAATGATCACCGCGACCGGCGCCCGGCAACTCGCGACGGTGATGTCCATCACCTGCGGCGCGCTGCGGTTCCCGGCGGCGTCGGTCACGCGCAGGCTGACCGAATAGGTACCGCCGG
>JAYWBT010000100.1:0-15403 GCA_043781235.1 Deltaproteobacteria bacterium | reverse complement strand
CGAGAGCGCACCTCGGAGCCGTCGATCATGTTGAGCAGGTATTCGCTCTGGATCACCACGCTGGAGAGCACGCCGCCGAGGCCGTCGTGGATCTCGCGCGCCAGACGGTTGCGCTCCTCGACGATCGCCATCGCGCGCACCTGGAGCGAGAGCTTCTGCAGCTCGCGGTGCTTGTTGCGGTCGCGTTCGTTCAGATAGACCATCACGTAGACGAGGATGCAGTTGATGGCCGAGTACCAGAGCAGGATGAAGATATCGATCTGCACCACGGCGTGGCCGCCCCAGAGCTGATCGAGCTTGGCCACCACCGGGAAGGTGAGCAGCGGCGGCACCACCGCGAGCGGCGTGGGGAAGAGCACCACGAAGAGCGTGGTGAAGAGCAGCTGCGCCGCGAGCAGCGGGCTGCGCAGGCCGCCGGTCGCGCTGACCAGCCACACCAGCACGCAGAGGTCGGCGCAGAGCGTGGAGAAGGTCAGCGCGCGGCCGAGCTTCTTGTTGGCGAGGAAGACGTAGTTGGCCGCGCTGTAGGCGACCATGCAGAGGTAGACCGCGAAGGCGCCGGGTCCCCCGACGCCGAACGCCTGCGACCACGCCGGCACTCCGATGACGCCGAGGCCCAGCACCAGGAAGGCCAGGCGCGCGTAGAAGAGCGCGCGGGCGCGGGTGAGGAAGCGGTCCTCGGTGAAGCCGCCGCGGGTGCCGCTGTTCTCGGCGGCGCCGGAGAAGAGTCCGCCGAGGCGATCGCCGCGGGGAGAAGGCAGTGCGGCGGCCTGCAGCTCGGTCACGGCGAGGACGATAGCAGCGGGCGCCGAGCAGCGGCAAACCCCTCACTTCGCGGCGCACGCCCGCTCGATCTCGGGATGCTTCGCAACAACGTACTGGATGCGATCGCGCGTCGCCGAGGTCTTCTCGTCGAAGAGCGGCGAGCCGCCGGCGTAGACGGTGTCGGGCGGGTCGCCGTACAAATTCAGGTGGCGCGCGCCGAGTTGCGCATCGACGCAGGCGGCGCGCGCGCTCACTGCCGGAACGGTCACGGGCGCAGGGTTCGCCGCGGCCGGGGCCGCTTGGGTCGCCCCCGGCGGGAGGTTCGCGGGAGCCGCAGGGGTCGCGGGCTCCTGGCAGGCGGTCAGTAAAGCGAGCAGCAGCGCGCGTCGCATTTGCCCTCCGTGAGACCGTTCCTTATCCTGCCCTGTCTGGCCGCGCTAGACACACTCCTCGATCGACCGACGCCGCTGCTGCGCTGGGGCCGCGCGCTGCTGCAGCCCAGCCTGGAGGAGCGATGAGCCGCGTCGTGATCCTGGGCGCGGGCGGGCTCGGCTGTCCGGCGGCGATGGCGCTCGCGGAGTCCGGTGCTCCGCTCGAGATCGTGCTCATCGACGACGACCGCGTGGAGCGATCGAACCTCGCCCGCCAGATCCTCTTTCGCGAGCGCGATCTCGGGGAGCCCAAGGCCGCCGCGGCCGCCCGGCACCTCGGCGCCCGTGCCAGTTTTCAGAATATTCGCTTCAATGTATCAAATGCGGCGGCGCTCATCCGCGGCGCGGCCGTGGTTCTCGACGCCACCGACAACTTCGAGACCCGCTTCCTCGCCAACGACGCCTGCATCGCCGCCGGCGTGCCGCTCGTGCACGGCGCCGCGCTCGGCTGGGAGGGCCGACTCCTCACCATCCTCCCGCGCCGCACCGCCTGCCTCCGCTGCCTCTTCGAAGGACCACCGATTGGTGCACTCCCCACCTGCGCGGAGGCGGGCGTCGCCTCGCCGCTCTGCGGCCTGGTGGGAGCGGCGATGGCCCGCGCCGCCCTGCTGCTCCTCGCCGGCGCTCCGGAAGCCGGGGTGCTGCAGCGCTGGGACGGTCGCGTCGGCGCCGCGCGCCCGCTCGCCTTGCGGCAGGATCCATCCTGCGCTTGTGGCATCCTTCCGGGATGCCCATCACCGTGAAGATCCCCGCGCCGCTCCGTCCCCTGACTGCAAACCAGAGCGAGGTCGCGGTCGAGGGCGCCACCGTGCAGGCCGCGGTGGACGAGCTGTCGCGCAAGTTCCCCGGCCTCAAGGAGCGCCTGCTCGACGACAAGGGCGCGCTGCGCCGCTACGTGAACCTGTTTCGCAACGACGAGGACATCCGCGGCGGGCAGGGGCTCGCGACCGCGTTGCGCGAAGGCGACCGGCTCACCATCGTGCCCGCCATCGCCGGAGGCCGCTGACCAGTGCTGTCGCCCGAGCAGCAAGAGCGCTACGCGCGCCATCTCCTCCTCGACGGCTTCGGCGGCGAGGGTCAGGAGCGGCTGCTGCTGGCGTCGGTGCGCATCGAGGGCGCAGGACTCGCCGCGCGCTGGGCGGCGCGCTACCTCGCGGCGTCGGGCGTGGGCAAGCTGGAGGTGCATCCCGCGTTCGCCGAGGAGTGCCGCGCGCTCGGCCCCTGGCTCGCGCTCGGCGGCGGCTGCGCGCTCTCCATCGCGCCCGAAGAAGGCGCCACCGCGGCGGACAGCGCCATGATCGGTGCGGGCGCGGCGCTCGACGTGTTGCGCTCGCTCGCATGAAGCCCGCTTCGGCTGAAAACAGCCGCGCCATGACCGTGGAGGTCCTGCAGGCCATCGCCGCTCACGCGCGGTCCACCTATCCCGCCGAGTGTTGCGGGCTGGTGCTGGCCGACTGGGACGGCGCCAGCCGCTTCGAGCCCATCGCCAACGTCGCGGGGGCCAGCGCAACCAGCTCCCGCACCATTCGCGACGGATACGTCATGGAGCCGAGGGCCCTGCTGGCCGCGCTGGAGGCGGCCGACGCGCAGGGTGGCCGGCTGGCCGCCATCGTCCACAGCCACCCGGACGTGGGCGCCTATTTCTCGCGTGAGGATCGCGAGATGGCACTGGGCGGTGGCGACGAGCCGCTCTGGCCCGGCGTTCGATATCTGGTCGTATCGGTTCGCAACGGCGCGGTGGATGATGGCCGGCTTTATTCGTGGGACGGTGCGCGTCGCGATTTCGCGGAGGAGCAAGTGACCGGAATCGGGAATCTTTAGCTGCCCGCAAGGGCCTGACAATAGAGGGCAGCATTTGCTTGCCAGAGAGGGACGAGGCGAGTACTATGCGCGCGAAATTCGACCTGGAGCAAATGCCAACTATGAACCTCGGTACCACTTCGACTGGTTTTACTGTCTGGTTCACGGGCATGAGCGGCTCCGGGAAGACGACCCTCTCGCATGGCCTCGCCAATCGGCTCAAGCGGCTGGGCAAGATCGTCGATATCCTCGACGGCGCGGAAGTCCACCAGATGTTGGGCATCGGTGGCGCGCAGACCAAGGACGAGCGCAACGCCGAGGCGCGCAAGCTGACCTGGGTTTGCAAGCTGGTGACTCGCGGCGGCGGGGTGATCTTCCAGTCCGCTATCGAGAGCCCCTATCGCGAGACGCGCGACGAGGCCCGCCGCCAGGTCGGCCGCTTCGCCGAGGTCTTCGTCGAGTGCCCCATCGATACGCTCATCCAGCGCGACCGCTCGGGCAAGTACAAGCGCGCGTTGGCGGGCGAGCTGAAGAACCTGGTCGGCATCTCCGAGCCGTACGAGCCGCCGACGCACCCGGAGGTCATCGTCGACACCAGCAAGCACTCGGTGGACGAGGCGGTGGAGCACATCATGGGCCAGCTCGTCGCCCAGCGGCTGCTCGATCCCGCGCTCGCGGCGATGAAGTCGCGGCCCCGCGTGCAGGCGCGCAGCTCCAAGATGCCGGCGCCCAAGCCGTTGCCGCCGCCGAGGGTTCCCAAGGCGCCGCCCAAGGCTGCGGCCCCTGTGCCCGCGGCGGTCGCAGGAGCCAAGGCGGTGAAGCTGGTCAAGCCCGCTCCGGCGGCGGCGAAGAAGCCGGTTCCCAAGGCGACCAAAACGCAGGCGGCAGCTCCAGCGAGCTCGAAGAAGCGGCCGGCCGCGACGCGCTCCCCCGCCGACCGTCCCCGCATCGCGGCGGGCGCCAAGGGCCGCAAGCGCTAGACTTCGCGCATGGACAAGCTCACCGACACCGCACTCGCCAAGCGCGAGATCGCTCTCGCGCGTCTGCGCGGGCTCGGCAGCGCGCTGGTTGCGTACTCCGGCGGAGTGGACTCCGCTTATCTCCTCTCGCTCGCAAAAGCGGCGCTGGGCGACAGAGCCGTCGCCTTCACTGCGCTCTCGCCCGCGGTCGCGCCCGACGAGCTGGAGTCGGCGCGCACGGTCGCGCGGTTCCTCGGCGCCCGGCACATCGAGAAGCGTTCCGGCGAGCTGGAAGACCCTCGCTACGCCGCCAATCCGGTCAACCGCTGCTACTTCTGCAAGACCGAGCTGTACTCGCTCGCTGAGGCAGAGGCGCGCGCGCTCGGTCTGGGCGCCGTCGTCTCGGGCACCAACGCCGACGAGCTCTCCGACTATCGCCCCGGCCTGCAGGCCGCCGGCGAGCACTTCATCGTGCAGCCGCTCGCCGAGGCGGGGCTCACCAAAGACGAGATCCGCGCGCTGAGCCGCGCCGCCGGCCTGCCGACCTGGGACAAGCCGCAGCAGCCGTGCCTCTCGTCGCGCATCCCCTACGGCACCGAAGTCACCGCCGGGCGGCTGCACCAGCTCGCGCAGAGCGAGATGGCGCTGCGCAAGCTGGGTCTGCGCGAGTTCCGCGTGCGCTATCACGGCGAGATCGCGCGCATCGAGGTGGGCGCGACCGAGCTGGGCAAGCTCGTCGAGCTGCGCGCGGAGGCATCGGCCGCGCTGAAGGCCGCGGGGTTCAAATACGTCAGCCTCGACCTCGAGTCGTTCCGGACCGGCCGGCTCAACGAAGGCCTGGTCGCGCTCCGCCGCGCCTGACTCCATCGGACGATCGACGGCTGTCGGGCATGCGCTCGCCTCCTGTACGGTGCGCGCGTTCCAACATCTGCGCATTGCCCGGAGGTCGCCGCAGCATGCAGCCCATCTATCGATCTACCCCGCGTCGGCGGCATATCCGCTTCATCCTCGCCGCGGCGCTCGTCGCCGTCGGTTGCTCCAGCAGCGGCGGTGGCTGCGGCGGCTCCTGCGGCGGCGCGTTCAAGACCAAGGACGCCCAAGGCCACCCGATCGTCTTCACCGGCTCCAAGCTGGACAACGTCGCGCAGGTGCGCGTCACCCGCGCCGGATTCGATTTTCTCAACGCCGCGCACTTGAACGACCTGATCGGCGATCTCAATGCTGGCGCTAGCGGCGGCCTCAGCCTCCCCTGCATCGACGGCGGACCACCTCTGCTGAACGCATGCGTCGTCTCGACCGGCTTCTACTTTTCGGTAGTCGCCGGCGACAACAACTTCAACGGCGTCTGCGATCCCGGCGAGACCACGCCGCTGCACATGACCTTCAAGGACGTGAAGTGGACGCTGCTGCCGGCGAGCGGGAGCACGCCCGGCACGCTGCGCGCCCACATCATCTCGCACGTCAAGACCGGCGACCTCTACCTTCGCACCAAGGAAGCGCACTCGACCCTGTGCAGCGGCAACACGCCCATCCAGGCGCGCGTGAAGTACGACGACGAGCTCCCCGGCCTGCCGCAGGCCGACACCGCCATCGATCTCGACCTCCAGTTCTCCACCGCACCCGACGGCCGCCTCGAGTTCAACTTCAGCGACGCGTCGCTGGCCACGCTGGTGGCGAACTTCCAGCCGGCAGCGCTGGTCATCGACAACATCGCCGGCACCGATCCCGCGCCTTCCACGAGCGGCAGCTACACCGGCGACGGCTGCGGCGGCGGCAACGGCAACTACAGCCCCACCGACGGCGCGGGCAGCCTGAGCTGCGGCGGCCTCTTCGGCGCCATCAATGCCAACTGCAACCTGGACCAGTCCAACCCCGGCGGCCTCTGCGCCATCGTGCAGTACGTGCGCGGGTACCTCTTCGACGCGATCAAGAACCGCTTCAAAACCCAGATCGTCGGCGTCATCCGCAAGCTGATCGACAAGCGCCGCTGCCAGCGCTCCGCCGACCTGGCCGGCGCGCCGCATGACTGCAACAACACCAGCTTCCTCTGCCCGAACGACGACGGCGGAAACGCACTCGACTGCGACACCGGCCGCGGCGTCTGCGTGGCGCACGGCCAGAGCCCTCAAGACCCGCCCTCGCACGAGTGCGAACCCCTCCAGCTGGGCATCTCCGGCCAGCTCGACGTCAGCGACCTGACCCAGAAGGTCGGCTTCCCGCCGAACACCAGGCTCGACCTCCTCGCCAGCCTCGGGAGCAAGACGGCGAGCCCGCAAGTGGACTCAAATGGCGTGCAGTTCTCGGCCACGGCCGGTACCCAGCCGGCGTCGAACTATATCGGGCTGTGCGTGAAGACCGCCGCCGCGGCGATCTTCCCGGCGCCGCCGGCGATGAACTTCGACGACACCGTCGTCCAGCCGGCGGGGGTCGCGGGCTACGCGCTCGGCTTCTCGCTCGCGAGCTCCCTGCTGAACAGCGGCTTCCTCGATGCCTACAACGCGGGCCTGCTCTGCGTGGCCATCACCAACAAGACGACCGCGTTCATCTCGAGCGGGCTGTTCAAGACGTTCCTGCCGTCGCTCGGCCTGGTCACCGGCGGCAAGGACGTGCCCATGGTCATCCTGCTCCGGCCCACGCAGCCGCCCTACCTGCGCATCGGGAAGAACACCACCACGGTCAACTCCGACGGCACGCTCTCCACGGGCGACCCTCTGATCACGCTCTCGCTGAACAAGATGAACCTGGACTTCTACGCCCTCGTGGACGAGCGGCAGGTCCGCCTCTTCACGCTGCAGGCCGACATGCTGCTGCCGCTCGGGCTGCGCACCTTCGCCGATCCGAACGCCGACACGCTGCAGCCGGTGCTCGGCTCGCTCGACACGGTGCTCACCAACATCAGCGCGCTGTCGCCCAAGGGCACCCCGTACGGCCCGAGCGACATGCTCGCCGAGGATCCGGGCGTGGTGAAGGACCTGCTCGGCGCCGCGGTCCGGCTGGCGCAGCCGCTGCTCGCGGGCGTGCTCAAGCCGATCACGCTGCCGAGCTTCCTCGGCCTGAAGGTCGGCGTGACCGGCCTCGCCGGCGCGGTACCGCTGAAGAACGTCACCACCGACGGCTACGCGCACCTTGCCCTCTGGGCGTCGATGAAGGACTGCAGCGCCGGCTGCCAGCAGGTCACAGTCAAGGCGGGCGTCAAGGTGCTCAATACCGTGGTGCCGGACGACGTCGAGGAGATCCGCCACGGCCAGTATCCGAGCATCGAGCTCGAGGGCAGCGCCGTGCTCGCCCACGCCGACACCCGCGCCCAGTTTACCTACCGCGTCGATGGCTCGCTCTGGTCGCCGTGGCTTTCGGGTCCCCGGCTGGTCATTCGCGATCCGCTCTTCCTCGTGCAGGGTCACCACCACATCGAGGTGACCGCTCGCGAGCAGGGCGACGATCACACCATGGACCCGCAGCCGGTCGAGGTGGACTTCTTCGTCAGCTACGAGGCACCGAAGCTGGAACTGGTCCAGCGCTCCGACGGCGCGGTGGTGACACGCGCGAGCAGCCCGGCGTCGGGCAGTGCGCTGCGCTACAGCTACCGCATCGACGGCGATCGGCTCTGGACGCAGCCGGCCGAGGCGCGCACCTGGTCGATCGTGGAGCTGGGCGGCCGTGGGCTCACCGCGAGCGTCAGCGACGAGGCGGGCCGCTCCACGCAGGCGCACTTCGGCCCGGAGGAAGAGGCCGCGCAGATCCACCAGGCGGGCCTGGCGGGGTGCAGCACCTCGCCGCAGGCCCCGGCGTGGAGCCTGTTGCCGCTCTTCGGGATCGCGCTGCTCTGGCGTCGCCGTCAGGCAAACGGATCCAGCTCGCGCGGGTAGAGCACCTCGAGGAGCGTGAGGCCGTGGGGCGGGGCGGTGGCGCCCATCCACGGCCTCGCGCGCTTCGCCAGCACCGCGAGCGTTTGCGGCTCGGCGAGGCCGAGCGCGACGGCGCCGAGGTGGCCGGCGAGGTTCCGTATCTGGTGCTTGCGGAAGGCGCGCGCTTCGACCTCGAGCGTGGCGAAGGCAGAATCCGCCTCGAGCGACCAGCCCGACAACGGCGGCGCCGGCTTGCGATTCTGTGAGGGCGAGGCGAGCCCGGTGATCTCCGGCAGCGCCGCGAGCGCAGCCAGCGCCTGCCGCGCCCGCTCCCAGTCCGGCTTCGCATCGGACCCGAGGAAGAACGCGCCGGCGTCGCGCGCGCCGAAGCAGAAACGATAGCGGTAGCGCTTCCCGGCCGAGCTGGCCCGCGCGTGGAACGACGGCGAGGCGACCGCGGCGGCGATCACGCGCGCGCCCACCGGTAGCCGCAGCTGCGCCAGGTCCGGATCGCGCCCGGAAGAGAAGCTCGCCACCTGCGCGAGCGCGTGCACTCCCGCGTCGGTGCGCGACGCGCCGTGCAGCGTGTACGGCTTTCCGAGCAGCGCGCGAAGGGCGTCCTCGATCGCGCCCTGCACGGTGATCTGGCCCGGCTGCTTCTGCCATCCGCGGAACGCGCCCCCGTCGTACGCGAGCTTCAGGGCGTAGGTGCGCTTCACGTCAACAGCTGCTCGCGGAGGATGACGCGCATGGTGCGCACGCCGGAGTTGAAGGCAGAGATGATCGAGCCGCCCTTCTTGCCGACGGTCAGGTCGCCGGCGAGGAAGAGCCCGCGCACGTTGGTCTGTCCGCCCTCGCCCAGGAGTGGCTCGCCCCCCTTGAGCTCGATGCCGGTTGAGTGCAGGAAGCCAGCGGGCGTCGAGCCACCGAGCGCGTAGACGACGTGATCGTAGGTGCGCGGATCGATCTGCCCGAACACCGCGCGCGGCCGGCCGGCGTCGGACTCGAGCCGGGTCACGTCGGTGGGCATGAGCAGCTCGATGCGCCCGGCCTCGGCCAGGCCCTTCATATCGGAGACGTTGATCTGATTCATGCGGCTGAGCTCTGGCTTGCGGTAGCTCAGGCCCACGTGGAACCCCTTCGAGACCAGGTAGTGCGCGAAGTCGGCCGCCGAGTCGCCGCCGCCAACGATGAGAGCGCGCTCTCCCTCCAGCTTTTCGGAGGTCACGTCGAAGTGAACGCGCCCGCGCAGCTCGTTGCGTGGGATCTTGTAGTCCGGCACGTTCGGCTTGCCGAGGACGCCGATCGCCACCACCACGACACGCGCCTGGTAGAGCGCCTTGGGCGTGCGCACCTCGAAAACCCCGTCGTCGCGGCGGAGAATGGTATCGACGCCCTCCTCGTAGCGGACGTCGAGCTCCCACTGCTGGACCGTCTGATGGAGGAAGTCGAGCGTGGTCTGCTTGGTGCCGTCCACGATGCAGACCCGGCCCTCGCACACCGCAGGGATGCCCTTGTAGACCGCGTCCACCCGCTTGTCGTCCGGATAGAACTTGCGGATGGCGTAAGAGTGCGCCGGGCCCTTCTCGAGCACCACGATCTTGTCGTGGGCGATGCCGGCGTCGCGCGCCTCGACGGCGGTGGAGATACCGGCAGGGCCTGCTCCGACGATGAGGAGATCGTGCGTCATGGCCGCAAATGTCGCGCCCGCGCGCCGATAGCGCAACTTGTTTCACGCCGCCTTGCTGTTGACCAGCCTGGCGATGGCGCGCGCGGCCGGGTCCGTCAAGGACTCGAACGCGAGCCCGAGACCCGGCACGTCGAGCCCGCGCGGCGACTGCCTCTCCGGGTGCTGCTGCCGCACCACGCGGGCCTGCGCGCGCACGGTGTGTTCGGCGTCGAGCTCCACCTCGACCTGTGCCTCGCTGGCGCGCGAGATGCGCGCGTCGTCGAGCAGGAAGAACCCGCCGACCGAGAGATCGGTCGCAACCGCGTGGATGGGCGGCTCGCCGCCGACCCGGACGATGACCGGGAGGAGGATGCGGGCGCGCTTGTATAAACGGTGCTCCCGGGTCATCGCGCCTCGAAAGTTGGGCAAGGAGCCGCAGGCCACTTCCGCGGGGATCGCTCCATGCAGTCCAATCTTGGGCGTCCGGGCCCCGCTGAGAAGCCCCCGGCGACGCGATCGGCCGATGGTCCTCTCGTGGACAGGGAAAATCGGGGCGCATTCTGGCGCCCGAGGGGTGCTATCTATATTATTTTGCTTCGTACGAACTCGGACAAGGTTGCCCGGCCGGTAGCGGGCCGCGTAGACTCGTCGGTCAGCGAAAGCCAGCGAAGGAGGTGTCATGAGCAGGAAGGACAGTCATCACGGCAATCTCTCGTGTTCCTTCTGTGGGAAGGGGCAGCGCGAAGTCCGCAAGCTCATCGCTGGGCCGACTGTCTACATCTGCGACGAGTGCATCAAGCTCTGCAACGACATCATCGCCGAGGAGTCCGAGCGCGAGGAGAACCGCCCCGCGGTCGCGCTGCCGGCGCCGGTCGAGATCAAGACCTTCCTCGATGACTACGTCATCGGGCAGGAGCAGGCGAAGAAGATCCTCGCGGTGGCCGTCTACAACCACTACAAGCGCATCTATTCCAAAAAGCCGTCGCGCCAGCGTCCCGGCATGCAGGCCGCACGCGCGCAGGGCGAGAACGACGTCGAGTTGCAGAAGTCCAACATCTTGCTGGTGGGGCCCACCGGCTCGGGCAAGACGCTGCTCGCCCAGTCGCTCGCCCGCTTCCTCAATGTTCCCTTCACCATCGCCGACGCCACCTCGCTCACCGAGGCGGGATACGTGGGCGAGGACGTGGAAAACATCATCCAGAATTTGCTCCACGCGGCCGACTACGACGTGGAGAAGGCTTCTCGCGGCATCGTCTACATCGACGAGATCGACAAGATCGCGCGCAAGGGAGACACGCCATCGCCCACCCGCGACGTCGGCGGCGAGGGCGTGCAGCAGGCGCTGCTCAAGATCATCGAGGGCACGCGCGCCAACGTCACCCCGCGCGGGGGCAAGAAGTACAACCAGCAGGAATACATTCAAGTCGATACAACGAATATCTTGTTCATCTGCGGCGGCGCCTTCTACGGCATCGAGAACATCGTGCGGCGGCGTACCGGCGAGAAGGGCCTGGGGTTCGGCGCCCAGATCACCGCCAAGGACAATCGCGGCGTGGGCGAGCTGCTCGCCCTGATCGAGCCGCAGGACCTGATCAAGTTCGGACTGATCCCGGAGTTCTGCGGCCGCCTGCCGATGCTCGCGACGCTGAGCGATCTCAGCGAGGACGATCTGGTCACCATCCTCACCCAGCCGAAGAATGCGCTGGTGAAGCAGTACCAGAAGCTCTTCGAGATGGAGCGCCTGAAGCTGACGTTCACCAAGGAAGCGCTGCGCGCCATCGCCCACGAGGCCATGCGGCGCAAGGCGGGCGCGCGCGGCCTGCGCGCCATCATGGAGAACGCCATGCTCGACATCCAGTACGACGTGCCGTACCGGGACAACATCAAGGAGTGCAAGATCACCGAGGGCGTGATCAGTCGCGGCGAAGAGCCGACGCTCGCCTTCGAGAAGGATCGCAAGTCGGCGTAGGCTTCGCGGCTCGCGCATCTACGGCGCCTGCTCCTCGCGGGGGTGGGCGCCGCGCCGCTTCGGCGGTCGAGTGAACATGCGCGGGCACCCGCCGTCCAAGCACCAGGAGGTTCCAATGCTCCGCAAACTCGCAGCGCTGCTCACCCTCGTTCTAACGCTCGCTCCGCTCGCCGCCAGCGCCCGCGGCCACGACGACGGTGACGAGGAAGACGAGGGCGGAGAACACCACGGCCGCGACCGCGACCAGCAGCAGCGCGGCGACTACGGCGATCAGCAGCAGGGGCCGTCGATCGACGACTTCCGCAGCGACCCCGCGCTCTCCGCGAACGGCGAGTGGATCGACACGCCGGAGTACGGCACGGTCTGGCGGCCGGGCGACGTCGATGAGAATTGGCGCCCGTATTACGCGGGCCGCTGGGCGTACACCACGGCAGGCTGGGCCTGGATGAGCGACGAGCCGTTCGGCTGGGCGGTCTACCACTATGGCCGCTGGGCTTATGAGCCGAACGCCGGTTGGGTCTGGCTGCCTGGCAACGTCTGGGCCCCGGCGTGGGTGTCCTGGCGGTGGGGCGACGGCTACGCCGGCTGGTGCCCGCTGGGCCCGCGCAACATCTACTACGAGCAGCCGCATGTCTGGGTCTTCGTCGAGCAGCGCAACTTTCTCCAGCCCGTGCCGCATTACGCGGTGCCGATCCCGCAGGGCGCGCGCGTCTGGGCCGCACCGATTGGCGGCCCCCGCGCAGGGCCCGTGGTACGGGCGGTCGAGGAGCAGACCGGGCGCGGCGTGAGGCCGATGCAGATCGCCGACGCTCCGCGGCCGCGCGCCGCGGGAGTGCAGGGCGGAGCGGCCTCGTTCTACCGGCCGCGCTCGGCGCCGGCGGGACAGGTGGGACTGCCGTACATGCGCGCGAGCCCGTCGCAGGTGCAGCCGCAGCGGCCCACCGCGCAGTTTGCGCCGCGGCCGGGCGCGCAGGTCACCCAGCGGCCGGGCGCGCAGGTCGCGCCGCGGCCTTCGCCGAGCCGCGCCGCAGGCGCTCCGCCCGCGAGCGCGCCGCCCTCGACCTCGCCGCCCTCGACCTCGCGCGCCGGCACGTCGGGCTCGCCGGACTCGGCGCCGGGGCCGCACGCAAGGCCACCGAGGTAGATGGCCGATCGCAAGCGCCTCCTGCTCGCGCTGCGCGTCGCCATCTGGGTGGCGCTCGCCGCCTGCCTGGCGCTGCTCGCGCGCAGGCTCGACTGGCCGCAGCTGCGGGCGGCGCTGGGCGCAGCGAACCTCGGCCTGCTCGCACTGGTGGTGGTCGTTGGACTGCCCGGGCTCTTCTGCAACGCGCTCCGCTGGAAGGCGCTGGCGTCAGCGGTGCGGCCGGTGTCGCTGATGACCATCGTCGCCGCGCAATGCGTCTCCTACGCGGCCAGCGCCGTTCTGCCGGTGCGCGCCGGCGAGGCGGTGCGCTTCGAGCTTTTGTCGCGCTCGAGCGGGATGGGCCGCGCCGAAGCGGCCGGCACCGTCGCTCTCGACCACGCCATCAACGGCGTGGTCATGTTCGCCTTCGCCGCCGCGCTGCCGATCCTCCTGCCGGTGCGGCTCTGGATGTCGCTCGTGATCTGGGGCGGGATGGCCGCGGCGCTGCTGTTCGCGCTGCTGCTGCTGCGCCTCGCGCGTGAGCCTTCGGCGCGCGAGCGGCCGGGCCGCCTGCAGCAGCTCGTCGCGCGGGTTCGCGGCGGGTTGGTCGGGCTGCGCGAGCCGCGCGTGGTGGTGCTCGGGCTGCTCTACTCGGCCGGTGCGTGGGCGGTCGAGATCGTCACCACGCAGATCGCGCTGGCCGCGTTCCATTTGCCGCACGACGTGGCGCACGCGATGGCGGTGCTCTTCGGCGTCAACCTCGCGCTGGCGATCCCGGCGCCGCCGGCGAATCTGGGCAACTTCGAGCTCGGCGCAGGGATGGCGCTGGTCGCTTTCGGCGGCTCGAAGGAAAAGGCCGCCGCCTTCGCCGTCGGTCTCCACGCGGTCCAGCTCCTCAGCACCCTGATCCTGGGCGCCATCTTCCTCCCGCGCTTCCGCAGGAATCCCTGACCGAGGAGAGCTTTCTCAGGCTTCGCCGAGGACGCGGAGGTAGTTGCCGCCGAGGATGCCGGTGATCTCCGCAGCGGTGAAGCCGCGCTGCGCGAGCCGCTCGGTGATGGCCGGGTAGTGCCGCGCCTCGCGGATGCCGCGGGCGCTGTGCACCCAGCCGTCGAAGTCGGTGCCGATGCCGATGTGCTCCGGGCCCGCCACCAGCGCGCCGTGCACGATGGCGTCGACCATCTGCTCGACGTCCGGCCCGCCCAGGAGCCGGTCCCAGGTGATGACGCCGACCATGCCGCCCGACCGCGCCACGATCCGCAGCTGCTCGTCGGAGAGATTGCGCTCGGCGGGAAAGAAGCGGCGGAACCCGGTGTGCGTCGCGATCAGCGGCCGCGTCGCGACCGACGCGACGTCCGCGAACGATCGCTCCGAGCAATGCGAGACATCGACCAGCACGCTCAAGCTCTCGCACTTGCGCACGACGTCCTTCCCGAGCGGAGTCAGCCCCGGGCGGCCTCGCAGCAGCGCGAACCACGGATGTCCCGGCACCAGCGCCGGCTGCGCCAGGCCGTTGTGCACGAAGTGGGTGAGCGTCAGGTAGCGCAGCCCGCGCGAGGCGAGCACCTCGAGCTTCTCCAGCGATCGTTCGAGGTGGTGCCCGCCTTCGGCCGCGTGGATGACAGCGAGCTTTCCCGCGGCGAGGATGGGCGCGATCTCGCCGGGCCGTCGCGCGAGCTGCGCGAGCAGAGGGTTCCGCGCGCAGAGCGCCTCGATCGCGTCGAAGCACTGGAGCGCCGCCGCGAACGGGCGCGGCCAGGGGATGGCCGCCGGCGCGTAGGCGCAGGCGGTCAGCACGCGCAGGCCGCCCGCACGCGCCCGCGGCAGATCGATCTGCTGCCGCCAGGGATTGAAGACCTCGGGCGGCTTGTGCTCGCGCCCGAGATCACGTCGCAGGTAGTAAGCATTCAGCGCGGGGTGCGCGTGTAGATCGGCGAGCGGCGCCGCCGCATGCACCGCGGCGACGTCCACCGGGGCTGCGTCGGGCCGGAAGACCAGCATCAGTGCTGCGTCACCCGGACCGTGGTCTTCATCTGCTTGCCGGTGTCGAGATCGCGCGCCGACATGGTGAGGATGCCTTCGATGTTGACGTCGAAGGTGATCTCGAGCCGCGCCTTGCCCGCCTCGCCGGGCCGCAGGCCGCTGAAGAGGAAGTCGCCGAGCAGCTCGTTGTGCGCGACCTCGGGGGCGTCGCCCTGGAAGATGCGCATCGCCACCTCGGTCTGGCCGTCGTAGCTGGTGGTTGCATCGATGGCCTTGGCGTTGGGGATGGCGGCGTTGCGCGGGAACACCTCGTGGAACGAGCCGCCGGCCTTCTCGAGACCGATGGCCATCGGAATCACGTCGAGCAGCTGCAGGCGCAGATTCGAGTTGTCCTCGAGCGAGTGCGCGTAGAGCGCGGCGCCAATCGCCACGGCCTCGTCCGGATGCACCGCCTTGGAGGGCGTCTTGCTGAAGAACTTGGTCAGCCGGTCCTGCACCACCGGCATGCGCGTCTGCCCTCCGACGAGCATCACCTCTTCCACGTCCTTGGTAGACAGTCCGGAGTCCACCAGCACGCGGGCGACGATCTGCAGCGTGCGGTCCACCAGGTCGGCGGTGAGCTGCTCGAGCAGCTTCCGATTGAACTTCATCTCGATGTTGAGCGGCTGGCCCTGGGCGGTCATCGTGATGAACGGGATGTTGAAGGGCGCCTCCTCTCGGGCGGAGAGGTCGATCTTGGTCCGCTCGGCGAGGTCCTTGATTCGCTGCATCGCCACCGGGTCGGTGGACAGGTCGATGCCGGTCTTCCCGGCGAAGTCCTTGAGCACGTAGTGGATGATGGCGTTGTCGAAGTCGATGC
>JAYWBT010000099.1:0-15533 GCA_043781235.1 Deltaproteobacteria bacterium | reverse complement strand
TGAGCACTTCGCCGAAGCTCGACCCCGGGAAGGGGAGCTTGCCGGTGGCCATCTGGAACATCATGCAGCCCAGCGAGTAGATGTCGCTGCGGCCGTCGATGCGGTTGGTCATGCCGCCGGCCTGCTCGGGAGACATGTACGCCGGCGTGCCCATCACCATGCCGGTCTGGGTCTTGCCGGTGGACTGGCCCTGCTCGTCGCTGACCTTGGCGATGCCGAAGTCCACCACCTTGACGTAGTTCTTCCGGCCCTTGTGGACGATGAGATACACATTGTCGGGCTTCAGGTCGCGGTGGATGATCTTGTGATCGTGGGCGGCCTGCAACGCCTCACAGGTCTGCAGCAGGATGGGGCCCGTCACGTCCAGCGGGACCGGCTCGTCCGGCTTGACCATGTCCTGCAGCGCCTTGCCGTAGAGGAACTCCATCACGAAGTAGTGACGATTGTCCTCGGTGACGTTGAGGTCGAGGATCTTGAGGATGTTGTCGTGGCCGATGACGTTGACCGCGCGCGCTTCCGCGAGGAATCGGTCGACGATTTTCTGATCGGTCGCGTACTGCGGGTGCAGTAACTTGATCGCGACCTTCGAGCCGATCACCGGGTGCTCGGCCAGGTAGACGGCGCCCATCCCGCCCTTGCCCAGCGGTTTCACCACCCGGTACGAGCCGATGCTGCGGCCGATCAGCGGGTCGTCCGGTTCCACGCTGGACAGGTCGAGGCCGTCCTCCGGGCAGTGGATGATCTCGTCTTCGTACTGGTTCTGGCAGTCGGGGCAGGTACGCGACACTGTTCTCTCCGCGGAGACGTCCGTCTCCGTTTGAACCCAAGGGCTGCGCGGGAGCGGCCAAGCCTCCGCGCGCCCGAGGGTCATTCGGCACGGCGCCTGTACAGTTGACTATTCGCGGGGCGGTGCTGTCAATCATCCAGAACGACTGGAACTCTTGATAGATATAGGAACGGGTGGCAGCCTACTTGAGCGCATCGCTGAGGTCTATGACGCCGTCCTTGTTGGCCGGTAGTTCTTCCTTCTCGTTCCCGGCTTCGCGCTTGCGGCGGCGGTGCTGCGGGCGGTCGCTGGCGGTGGGCGCCGCCGGCGCGGCCTCCAGCTGCGCGGTCACGGTCTGGTTCTGGTCGGCGATGACCTCGGTCACATAGGGGAGGTAGCCCGGCTTCCGGAAGTCGAAGTGCACCTTGGAGTTCCTGGGCACCTCGACCGCGAGCGGCGCGCTGCCCGACTTTTCGCCGCCCTTCCAGACGGCGTGCACCTCGGCGTCGAGCGGATCGGAGACGACCGAGAGGAAGACCGGCGTGGAGTCGTCAGGGGCCTCGCTACTGGCGGCGCTCCCGGCGGCGGCTTTCGCGGCCTCCTTCGCCGCGATGGCGCTCGCCCTGGTGACGGCCTGCTCCGCCTGGTCGTCGCCGAGCTTGACGCCATACCCGATTCCCCCACCGACCAGGATGAGCGCGCCGATCACCCCGGCGACGAGAGGCAGCTTGCTTCGCGGCTGGCGCGGCGGCTCCGCCGTGGGCGACAGTGAGCGGGTCCGCGTCGGGTTCGAGAGCGCACGGCCGGGATCGGAAGCGCGGGCGCCGGGATTGGAAGCGCGGGCGCCGGGATTGGAAGCGCGAGCGCCGGGATCCGATTGCGGGCCAGCGCGCGCTCCCGGACTGGAGTTACGCGCGCCGGCGGGCCGCGTCGATCGATCGGGCTGCGACGGCGTGCGCACTCCCGGGTCCGAGCTCGCGCGCATCTCGACCGGGTTCAGCTCGAAGTCGGTAGAGTCGTCGAGCGGCAGCTCGCGCGAGATGCCCAGGCTGGCCATACAGGCGGAGAGGGCCTCGCCGAGCTCCTTCATGCTCTGGAAGCGATCGTCCTGCTTCTTCTCCAGGCACTTGAGGATGATCTGCTCGTACTCCTCGGGGGTGCTGGGTGCGAGGTCGCGCGGACGCGGCGGAGCCTGCTGCAGGTGCGCGACCAGCATCGCGCCAAAGTCCTCGCCCTTGAACGGCACCCGTCCGGTGGCGAGCTGGAACATGATCACGCCCAGCGAGTAGACGTCGCTGCGGCCGTCGATGGCGTTGGTCTTCCCGCTGCCCTGCTCGGGCGACATGTACGCGGGCGTGCCCATCACCATGCCTGTCTGTGTCTTGCCGGTGGAAGCGCCCTGCGCGTCGGTCAGCTTGGCGATGCCGAAGTCCACCACCTTGACGAAGTTCTTTTTGCCCTTGTGGCTGATCAGATAAAGATTGTCGGGCTTCAGGTCGCGGTGAATGATCCCCTTGCGGTGGGCGGCCTCCAGCGCCTCGCAGACCTGCAGCAGGATGGGACCGGACACCTCGAGCGGGATCGCGAGGCCGTGTTTGATCAGGGTCTGCAGCGCGCGGCCGAGCAGGAACTCCATCACGAAGTAGTGACGGTGATCGTCGGTGACGTTGAGGTCGATGATCTTGAGGATGTTGTCGTGGCCGATGACGTTGACCGCGCGCGCTTCATTGAAGAAGCGATCGACGATCTTCTGGTCGTGCGCGTACTCCGGGTGGAGGAACTTGATCGCTACCTTCGAGCCGATGACCGGGTGCTCGCCCAGGTAGACGGCGCCCATGCCGCCTTTGCCCAGCGGCTTGATCACCGTGTACGAGCCGATGGTGCGACCGATCAGCTCGTCCACCACCGGTACTGTCGACAGGTTGAGGCCGTCCTCCGGGCAGTGGAGGACCTCGTCGTCGTAGATGTTTTGGCAGTCGGGGCAGGTGCGCGACACGGCAGGACCCTCCAGCCTGCAGTTGAAGCGCCCGCGGCATGTTTAGTCAAGGATTTGGGGGCAGCACTTTTGCGAGCCCGCGATTACAATCCCTGCGATGCGTTTTGCAAAGTTGCACGGCCTCGGCAACGACTTCCTGCTCGTCGATCTGCGGGCGGGAGGGGAGCCGCTCTCCAGCGAGCGCGCCCTCGCGCTGTGCGACCGCCACCGCGGCGTGGGCGGCGACGGCGTGCTCACGCTCCTGCCGTCGCGAGAAGGCGACGCGCGGATGCTGATCCAGAACCAGGACGGCTCGGTGCCCGAGATGTGCGGCAACGGCGCGCGCTGCGCCGCGCTCTGGCTGGCCACGGACGGCGGCCGCAGCCCGGCGAGCCGCGAGGTGCTGCTGCTCACCGACGCGGGCCCGAGGCCCTGCTCGGTGCGCGCGCGATCGCCGCTCGCCGGCGGCGTCACGGTGGGGATGGGCGCCCCGCGCCTCGAGGGCACGCGCCGGCTGGCAGCCGGCGACGGCACGCACCGGCTAGAGCTCGGCGACGCGCTGTCGATCTCGATGGGCAACCCGCACCGCGTGCTCTTCAGCGATGAAGATCCGCGCGAGCTGGCGCTGCGGCACGGGCGCGAGCTGTGCCTTTCCGAGGGCGCGAACATCGAGTTTGTCGGGCGGTTGGGGCCGCGGCATTACCGGGCGGTCGTCTACGAGCGCGGCGCCGGGTTGACCGAGGCGTGCGGCACCGGCGCCTGCGCGGTGGCGGCGGCGGCTATCGCGCGCGGCGAAGCGGCGGCGGGCGAGGACATCGTGATCGAATTGCCCGGCGGTCCATTATCGATTCGACAAGATTCGATTACCGGAGAGTTGCGGATGACCGGCCCCGCCGAGCTGGTCTTCACCGGCGAGCTCCCCTGACTCATCGACGCGTTTGCCCTCGTGCGGCGTCGCGCAGGAGCTCCGGCGCGGCCGCGCGGACATCGGGGCGGCGGAGAGCGCCCCTACTCGTCGAGGATCTCCTTCAGCGTGTTCCTCTCGCTCGCGACGATGTGCACCGTGCGGGTGATGTCCTTGCCAAGGTCCGGGTTGATCAGCCTGACCTGGTGGTCCCCCGCGGAGAGCTGAATGGGGTCCGCCAGGGGCGTCACCCCGATTTCCTGCCCGTCCACCTCGACCTTCGCCCACGGCCGGATGAGCAGCAAAAGCTCGCCCTTCGCGATCACGACCGGCGCGGGCGGCGGCGGCTTCGGCGCTTCCTTGACCACGACGACCACGGGCGGCGGCGGCGCGGGCGGCTCGACCACCGCGACCCTCCGCGGCGCCGGCTTTGATTTGATGGGCTCTGCGACCACCGCCCTGGTGGGCTCGGGTGGAGGAGGCAGCGGTTTCTCCGGCGCCGGCCTGGCCGGCTCGACCAGCGTCGCGCGCTCGACCGCCACCGGCGCGGCCTGATCGTCGCCCTGCCCCTTGAGGAAGAAGACCGCCGCACCGCCGCCGACCATCGCGATGAAGGCGAACGCGGCAATGCCATACAGGAGCGCCCGCCCCTTCTGCGGCGGCAAAGCCGGCTTGTCCAGCATCATCGTGCCAGCCTCGCGCTCGGGCTGCGGCGGCCGTCCGTGCGCGATCAACTGCGGCGCCGCGCCCGTGCCGGCGAACGACTCCTCCTCCACCGCGCCGAGCGACGCATCGGTCACCTCGGCCTCCGAGGCCGGCGAAACTTCCGGACTGTAGGCCTTGATAAAATCGGCAACGCGCATGGGCGTGATGGTCTGCCCCAGATTGACCAACAGCTGCTCGAGATCGTTCTGCAGCTCGTGGCAGCTCTGGTAGCGCTGCTCGCGATCCTTGGCGAGCACGCGCTCGACGATGGCGAGCAGCTCCTCGGGCGCATCGGGCCGCAGCTCGGCGAGCGGCGGCGCGTCCTCGGTCATGATCTTGCCGATCAGCGCCACCTCGGAAATGGCGTCCCACGGCCGCTTGCCGGCGAGCATCTCGTAGAGAACCACGCCGAGCGCGAAGACGTCGGTGCGCCGGTCGAGCGGAGAGCCGCGCAGCTGCTCCGGCGGCATATACGCCACCTTGCCCTTGAGCGTCCCGGTGCGGGTCGCGCCCGAGCTGTTGGCCGCCTTGGCGATGCCGAAGTCCACCACCTTGGCGGCTCCATTGCGGTGCACGAGGATGTTGTCCGGCGAGATGTCGCGGTGCACGAGCCCGAGCGGATGCCCCTGCTCGTCGGTGAGGTCGTGCGCGTACTGCAGGCCCGCCGCCGCCATCGAGATGATCTTGAGCACCTCGGGGATGGGCAACAACTCGTTCAGCTCGGCCGCGCGGTTGCCGACCGCGCGCAGGTTCGGGCCATCGATGAACTCCATGGCGATGAAGTAGTTCCCGTTCGTCTCGCCGAGATCGAAGATGGAGACGATGTTCGGGTGATCGAGCCGCGCCGCCAATCGCGCCTCGTTGAGGAACATCTCGACGAACTGCTTGTCCCGCGCGAGGTGGGGCAGGATCCGCTTGAGGCAGACCAGCTTTTCGAAGCCGGCCGCGCCCACCTGCTTGGCCAGATACACCTCGGCCATGCCGCCGGAGGCGATCAGCTTCACGAGCTTGTACTTGCCGAGCGGAGTGGTCATCGAATGGGGGCTCTGAGCGAGGCAAACGGCGCTTCATCGCAGCAATTTGCCGAGCTGGATGGTACCGCAGAGTCGCTCCCCGAACAAAGAGCCGAAGGCACAAAAGATCCATCAGCGAGCGAGCTCCCAAGCGCTCGCTCGCGCTCGACTCGGCTGGCCGGCCGCGGCAGAGTCGCCGCGAGGTGCGCAATGAAGTTCGACTCGGACAGCGAGTGGCAGGCGTGGGGCGAGACGGACCCGCTCTGGGCCGTGGCAACCTGGAAGGGGAAGCAGGCGGGCGGAGCCTCGCCCTGGACGGACGAGGCGTTCTACGCGCTTGGCCTCGCCGACTGGAACGCGCTTCTCGTGCGTTGGCGCAGGTACGGCCTGATCGTCGACGCGTGCGTCGAGATCGGCTGCGGCGCGGGCCGGATGACGCGGCACCTGTCGCGCGACTTCCGCCGCGTCGAGGCGCTCGACGTCTCGCCGGGGATGCTCGTCTACGCGCGCGAGCGCATCCAGGACGAGGCCATCCACTTCCACCTCACCAGCGGCGCGGACGTTCCCCTCTCCGACGGCTCTGTCACCGCCGCGCTCTCGACCTACGTCTTCCAACATTTCGACTCGCTCGAGCACGGCCGCGCCATGTTCGCGCAGATTGCGCGGGTGCTGGCTCCGGGAGGCACGATGCTCATCCAGCTTCCCGTGCACGCCTGGCCGTTCGAGCGGCAGGGCTTTGCGCTCTGGCACGGACTGCGCGCGCGCGCCGAACACCTGCACGCCGCCCTGCGCCGCCGCCTGCCTCTGCGGCCGATCATGCGCGGGACGAGCTATCCGGCGCGCTGGCTCTTCGACACCTTGCCCGCGCTCGGGCTCGACGACATCGAGGTCTCCTGGTTCGACACGGGAGAGAAGGGAAAGCCGAGTTTGGTCGCCGCAGTGTTCGCACGCAAGGGCCTGCCCGGCTAGAGGGGGCCTTGGAATCAGACTTGCGCGCTACGCGTGCGTGAGCACCGCCCGGTAGCGGACCTTGCCGGCTTCGAGCCGTTCGCGGACCTCGTTCACCCGGTCGAGCGGATAGACCTCGAGCGCAGGCTTCACCTTGCCGGCCGCGACCAGCTCGAGCGCCTCGATCAGGTCGGCGCGCTCGTCCTGGCTCGAGCCGCGCAGCTGGCGCTGGCCCATGATCAGCAGCATTGGATCGAGAGCGACGGGGCCGTTGGCGACGCCCATGTTGACGAGCCGACCGCCCCGCCGCAGCCCTCCGTAGGCCGAGCCGATCTGCTTCGCGGAGTTGGTGGTCGAGAGGATGACGTCGAAGCCGCCGGCGTCGAGCAGCGCCTTGCCGGGATCCTGCCCGGCGACGAGCACCTGGTGCGCGCCCATCGCCTTGAGCTCGGCCGACTTGCCGGCCTGCCCGGTCACCGCCCAGGTCTCGAGCCCGACCGCGTGCGAGAACTGCAGCGCGAGGTGGCCGAGGCCGCCCAGGCCGAGCACCGCGACGCGCTCGCCGGGCTTCGGGTCCGCGTTGCGCAGTCCGCTCATCACGGTGTAGCCGGCGCAGAAGATCGGCGCGGCCGCTTCGTACGCGAGGCCCTCCGGCAGGAGCGCGCAGCCCGACGCCCACGCGAGCATCAGCTCGGAATTGCCGCCGCCGATGTGCATCCAGGACTGCGCCTGCGAACACGCGTACTGGTTGCCGGACTGGCACGTCCGGCAGCGGCCGCAGCCCTTCTGGTTCCAGTGCACTCCGACGCGATCGCCGACGCGCAGGTCGGTCACACCCGCGCCGAGCTCGACGATCTCGCCCACCGGCTCGTGCCCCGCGACGATGGGCGGCTTGAGGCCCATGTGACCGTGGTGGACGTGCAGATCGGTGCCGCACATGCCGCTGGCGCGGATCCGGATCAGCACCTGGCCGGCATGCGGGCGCGGGTCGGGAAGCGACTTCAGCTCCCAAGGCTGGTTGAACTGGGTGATGACCGCGGCGCGCATGCGAGCTCCTGAGGCTTGAGGGAGCTGCATGGATGCCGCGAGCTGGCGCCGCGGTTCGCGCTGAAAAACGGCGACCGCGCTTTCTGTGCGAGCTCAGCGCGCTCGGTGCCCTCGGCGGTTGAAGCTCACTTGCCCGGCGGAGACGCGGAGGGAGCTGGCGTGGGAGGAGCGGGCTTCGCTGCCGGTGCGGGTGTCGCTGCCGGTGGCGTCGCGAGAGGCGCTGCGGGCGCGGGCTGCGGCGGCGCCGTCGAAGGCGAATTCGCGGCGTTAGGCGGCGCGGCGGGGGCCGGGGCGCGCGCCGATCTTCCCTCCGCGGCGGCGGCGAGCTGATCGGCGACCGGGCCGAGCTCCGAGGCGAGCGGCGCGGCCTCGAGCGCGTGGTCGCCCGCGGCATCGCGCACCAGCTCGAGCTTGCGGCGCGCCGAGAGCACCAGCTTCGCCGCCTGCGAGAGCTCGCCCCGCGCCTCGCTGTACGCGAGCTCACCGCGCAGCCCCGCGAGCTGCGCCTGCTGCTGCGCCGAGAGCCCGGGCAGGAGCGACGCGCGGTCCGCCAGCGCCTGCGCAGCCGTCACGTCGCTCTTCTTCGCCGCCTCGCGCGCCCACGGCAGCAGCAGCTGGAACAGCCCGCGATCGAGCGTGGCCTGGTCGTCGTACTCGATCTCCGAAACCTTCGCGCCCGGCGGAAGCTGCAGCGGCCCGTAGGCTTTCCCGTAGGTGGCGTCCTCGGCCGCGATGCGCGAGCTGCCCATCGGGAAGAAGCGCCCGCGCTCGACGACGAGAAAGCCGCTGTCCACCGCTTGCCGGAAGTGCCGCTCGTTGCGCTCGGAGGCGAGCCACCAGACGACGCCGAGCAGGCAGAAGATGAGCAGCCACAGCACCAGCCGCTGGAAGCCGCCGCCCGAAGCCGGAGCACGCGCGGGCTGCGCCGGAGTCTCAGCGGGCAAGCATCACCCCGATGAACGGGAGGTTGCGATACCGCTCGGCTTCGTCGAGTCCGTAGCCGACGACGAACTTGTCCTCGATAGGAAAGCCCAGGTAGTCGATCGGGATCTTCGTGCGCGCGCGCGCCGGCTTGTGCAACAGGCCGCAGATCCGGATCGACGCCGGGTGCCGCGTGGACAAGTTATCGAGCAAGTAGCGCATGGTCAGGCCGGTGTCGATGATGTCCTCGACCACCAGCACGTGCTTGGCCTCGATGGGCCGCGACAGGTCGCTGGTGATCTTCACCACGCCCGAGCTCTCGGTCGCCTCGCCGTAGCTCGACAGCGCCACGAAGTCGATGGTGAGCGGCAAGTCGATGGCGCGCGAAAGGTCGCTCACGAAGACGAAGGCGCCCTTGAGCACGCCGACCAGCACCAGCTCCTTGCCGGCGTAGTCCCGGGCGATCTGCGCGCCCAGCTCCGCGACCCGCGCCGCGATCTGCGCCTGCGAGATGAGCACGTCCATGTCCTGCCCCAGCTTCACGGTGCGCCTCCGACTTCGCCGCCGGCCCGTTCGATGCGGGCCCGGCTACACATATGCGTTGTTCATGATCTCGCCGAACCCGCCGCCGCCCGGCACGATGTACTGGCGGTCGTCGAGCCCGCGCTCTCTATCCCAATGCGTGCCCGGGACGGTGTCGAAAACGTCGGCGGGCGATAGCCCCCGGTCGAGCCGCAGCGCATAGATGACGGTGCCGGGGTGCGCGGTGATGACGCGCTTGAGATATTCGGGCGTCACGATCAGGTGCGCCGCGATCACCTTGCGCGGCTTGCCCAGCACCGACCTCTGGTAGGTGTCGAGCGCGGTGACGATGCTGCCGCCGGTCGCACCCATCGGGTCGGGGAAGATCAAGAGCGCGTCGTCGACATCGCCGCCGATCTTGCTGCCGCTGATGGCCGCGCCGACCACCTTCTCGGCCGCGTCGAGCACGCGCGCCATGACGAAGTGATCCTGCCGCACCAGGCGCGGGTCGAGGATGGTGTTGAGGAAGTCGTAGGTGATCTGCGAGGGCAAGGTGCCGGCGCGCGCGATGTTGACCGTGACCGCGCGCACCTCGGGGTCGATGGTCTCGCCCTGGAAGACCGCGTGCGGCGTGGAGTCGATCATGCGTGTCGGGGTCGCAGCGGCGCGCCGGGGGAATTCGGCGTTGACCACCGTGCGCAACAGCTGCCAGTAAAGCGCGACCACGAGCTGGTTGATCTGCGGCTGGAAGGTGCCCTTGGCGCAGAGCCGCGCGAGCTGCGTCAGCGCGAGCGGCTCGGCGAGGATGTGCACGGTGGGCCCGTAGCGATGCAAAAGCTCGGGCGTCCGGTAGTTCAGCTGGTCGTAGGCGTGGTCGCGCATCAACCTTTCACGAAGGAGAACAGCTCCTGCTCCGGCGGCGTGGTGGGCTCCGCGGGGTCGGCCGAAAAGCACTTGCGGCAGCGCGGCTCGTACGAGCTCTCGGCGCCGATCAGCACGCGGTCGTGCGCGGCGATCGTCCTCTGCGAGCGTCCGGCGGGCTGGCCGCAGACCACGCAGATGGCGAGCTCCTTGGTGATGTACTCGGCCTCGGCGAGCAGCGCGGGCATCGGGTCGAAGGCCTCGCCGCGATAGTCCTGATCGAGCCCCGCCACCACCACGCGCAGACCGCGGTTGGCGAGGTCGCGGCACACCTGCACCACGCTTTGGCCGAGGAACTGCACCTCGTCGATGCCGACCACCTCGACGTCCTGCAGGAGGCGCTGCGGGATCTCCAACGCCTGGTCGATGACCGTCGAGTGCATGCGCTGCTGCGAATGGCTGACCACCGCGTTGCCGTCGTAGCGCGTGTCGATGCGCGGCTTGAATACCTGCACCTTGCGCCTGGCGATCACCGCGCGCTTCAGGCGCCGGATCAGCTCCTCCGTCTTGCCGGAGAACATCGGGCCGCAGATGACCTCGAGCGTTCCCATCAATGCGCCGTGAACCGCAGCCGCAGCTCGCCCTCGGCTCCGTCGTCGCCCGCACGCAGCTCGAAGAGCGCATCGCGCAGCCCCGCCGCGCGGTCGGCCGCGATGCGAGCGCCGGCGGACACCAGACCGCCTTCTCCCTCGGCGGCCGTCTGCAGCGCGTGCACGAGCCCGGCGATGTCCACCCAGAGATCCTGCGCGGACGCCTTGTCGAACCCTGGCGCCTGCGCCTTCTCCAGCGTCCCGCCAAGGGTCGGCGCTCCCGGGCTCGGCAGCAGCACGAGGCCGAGCGGGCCCAGCTGCGCGGCGGTCGGCGGCGCGGGCTTCTTCTTCCGGGTGACACTCTTCGCGACCGGCGCCGGCCGCGGCTCTTCCGAGGCCGGGGGCTGCGCGGCGGCCCCGCCGAACGAGAGGTAGAAGAAGCCGTCCTTGATGGCCGCCTGTGCCGCATCGCCCAGCCGGTAGAAGACCCCCGACGGCAGCGCGATGCGGCCTTCGGCGGCGCGAGAGCGGGTGGCGCGATCAAGCGCGGCCTGGATCACCGCGGCCTTCCCTGCGTCGAGCTCGGCGGCGACGAGGAAGCTCGAGCGATCGAAGCCGGCCACCTGCTCGCCCATCACCGCCTCGATCAGCGAGCCGGCGTCGAGGTAGACGCCGATGCCAACGTTGCCGGTGAAGGCGGGGAGCAGATCCTTCTCGACGTCGAGGCCCATCACCTCCTGCACGCGGTCGCGGAGCCGCGCGGCGTCGGCGCCCGCAGCGCGCACCAGCTCGTGCCACAACGCGGGCGGAGAGGCGGAGAGCTTGAGGTAGGCGGCGGCGCCGGCGGGCAGCCGCGCCGCCAGATCGGGCGGGGGACGCGAAGGCTCGAGCGCCTTCGCGAGCTGCTGCGGCGGGACGTTCTTGAGCTGCGCGAAGTAGCGCAGGTGGAATTCGCCGTCGCTGTCGTTGATCGAGAACGCGGACGAACCGAGCTCGTTCGAGAGGCGCGAGCCCTCCACGCCTGCGGGCGGTGCGCCGCGCGAGTAGAACGAAGCGTCGCCGTCGCCGACGTGCTTCATCGCTGCGAGCCAGGCGGGGTCCTGGGCGAGGCCCTGGTCGGGCGGCAATGCGAGCGCGCTGCGCAGCGCCAGCACAGGATCGGTCAGGCCCGCGGTGCGCACGTAGAGGTAGCCGTAGCGCTGCACCACCGCGACCTTCTCGCCCGAAGCAAGCTGACCGGTGAGCGCGCGCGTGCCGTCGTCGAGCCGGGTCTCGCTGAGCGTCACCGCTCCGCCGGAGAAGCGGCCCGCGACGCGCTCGCGCCCGAGCAGGCGCCGGACCGCCGCCAGCGACTTTGCGTCGTCGGAGGTGCCGATGGCGATCACCAGGGCCTCGGGATCTTGCGGCACCGTGTAGAGGGCGAGGCCCTCGTCGGGATCGAAGCCGTTGGCGTCGGCCTGCTTCGGATCGAGCGCGTCGAAGCCGAGCCCGTCGCTCAACGATCGCACCACCTCATCGTAGAAGGCGCCCAGTGAGAGCCGCTCGGCGGTGCGGCGGTGCTGCTGCAGCCTGGCCCAGGGCCGCGGGACGAGCAGCACGCCGCGCACGTCGGCGGGAACCGCCATCGCGACTGTGCGCGCCTTGACGGTCGCGTGCGAGGTGGCGGTGCGCTGCTGGCCATCCCTGTCGCGGAGGGTCTGGGTGATGGTGAAGGCGCCGGAGTGCGGGAAGGCGTGCGCGACGACCGGGCCGATGGCGGGAGAGGTGCCGTCGCCGAAGTCCCAGAGAATCTGGGTGCCGTCGGGAAGCGCGCGCGGCTGGCCGAAAGTCACCGGGACGCCGGAGGTGGTGACGCGGTCCTCGACCGCGCCCGGGGCTACGCGCTTGATGCAGGAGGACGCGAAGCAGAAGGCGGCGCAGAGCAGGAGGCGGCGCATGAGAGCGTCGTTTACCACACTTGAATTCGCCGGGCGGAAGCGGCGGCGACGGTGCCGGGGAGTTGCGCTGCCGCAGCCACGGAGCTGCGGCGGGCGGCCGCAGCGATTGACACGGGCGGGCCGGGTCGTTACTGCTTTCAGAGATTTCTGAAAGTTCAGAGGTGATCGTTGGCCGCACTCCACTCCGCCGGGCTCCTGGAGCTCCTCGACGCCGCGGCGAGCCCGCTGGCGCGCCCTTCGGCGGCGCAACTGTTGCCCGGCACCTCGGCGGCCGAGGGCATCCCGCGGCTGGAGCGGATGCTGCTCGCCGCGGCTTTGCGCGCGCCCCGCGAGCTCGCCCCGGCAGCCGCCGACCTGGTCCGCGCGGGCGGCAAGCGCGTGCGGCCACTCCTCACCCTGCTCGCCGCGCGCGCCGCGGCGCCCGGGCGACGCTCGCGCGGCCGCATCGCGCTGGCGCTGGTGGCCGAGCTGGTCCACTCGGCGACGCTGCTGCACGATGACGTGATCGACGACGGCCTGACCCGCCGCGGCCTGCCCGCGCCGCGCGTCGCGTACGGCAACGGCGTCTCGGTGCTGGCGGGCGACTGGTTGCTTACCGCGTCGCTCGAGCTGGCGCTGCGCTCGCGGGTGCCCGGCGCGGTCGAGGCGCTGGTGCGCACGCTGCGGCGGCTGGTCGAGGGAGAGGCGCGGCAGCTCGCGCTGCGTGGTTCGACCGCCTTCACCGCCGACGAAGCGCTGCGGGTGGCCGAGCTGAAGACCGGCGCGCTCTTCTCTTGGTGCGGCGAGGCCGGAGCGCTGGCGGCGCGCGCGCCCGAGGAGGTCCGCGAGGCGCTGCGCGAGTTCGGGCTGCGCTGCGGCGTCGCCTTCCAGATCGCCGACGACCTGCTCGACTTCGAGGCAGATGCCGCGACGCTGGGCAAGGCGGTGCTCGCCGACGTGACCGAGGGAAAGCCCTCGCTGCCGCTCGCCATCGCGCTCAAGCGCCTGCCGCCGCTGCGGGGCGAGCTGGAGTCGCTGCTGGCGCTCGATCTCGCCACGCCGGAGCTCGAGGTGCGGTCGCGGACCCGGGCGTTCGCGGTGAAGCTGTCGCGCACGGGCGCGCTGGGCGCGGCGCGGCGGCTGGCCGAAAAAGAGCGCGACGCGGCGCTGGAGGCGCTCGCGGGCGTACCTCTGAGCCCGACGCGGGAGCTGCTGGAGCAGGTGGCGCAGTCGCTGCTGGCGCGGCGTCTTTGACATCCGGAGGATGAACGCCGCTCCCCGTTCCAGATAGAGAGGCCCCCGTGGCGACGCGCGCGCAAGAGCAGGAGCTGTTGCACGAGGTGGCCGACGCCGTCGGCGCCCTGATGGAGTTCTGGGGTTTCAAGCGGGTGATGGGCCGGCTCTGGACGCTGCTCTACCTGCGCGATGAGCCGCTCGCCGCCGCCGAGCTGTGCGAGCAGCTCGCCATCTCCACCGGCGCCGCCTCGATGACGCTCGCCGAGCTGGAGCACTGGGGCGTGGTGCGCCGCTCGCGGAAGCCCGGCGACCGGCGCGAATACTTCGAGGCCGAGACCGACATCTGGCGCATGGTCTCGCGCGTGCTGCGCCAGCGGGAGCTGGTGCAGGTCGAGCGAGCGCTGGACGTCTTTGAGCACGCCCGCGCGCAGCTCGGACAAAAGATTCCGCCGGGCGAGCACGGTCGCGTCGAGCGGGTCAACGAGCGCATCGACCGGCTGGCTGACCTGGCGCGACTGGGCCGCGGGCTGCTCACCGCCATCGTCAGCCAGGGCAAGGTCGATCTGGCGCCGCTGGTGCGGTTCGCCACCGCGCGCCGGCGCTGAGCGGCCCGGACCCGACCCGCAACAAAAGGCGGATCAGAACTCGAGCGAGAGGCCGAAGCGGAAGGCCTTGTCGCTGAGGATGAGCCCGCCCTGCTTGTGGAAGTCGTCGAGCCGCGTCCAGCCGTACTCGGCGAACACGGCGGTGCGCTGGATGTACGCGTCCACGTAGGCCTCGCGCGCCACCGACGGATCGATGGCGTCGAGGTTGAGCGCCACTCCGACCGCGGTGGTGTAACCGTTCGTCCAGCCCGACCCGCGGCGGCCATCCGCGTGCGCGCGCGAGACGTTGCCGGTACCGGAGAACGACGCCCACAGCGCGCGCTGCAGGCCCGCCTGCAGGTAGGGGATCACGGGAAACCAGCGGTAGTGGTCGGCGAGCCAGTCGAAGCGGTAGGTCGCGACCACGCCGAAGGGAATGACGTCGAGCAGCGCGGTGTCCTGCGACGGGCGCACCGTCGCGAGCCCGTCGTCGATCAGGCCCTTGCCGATGTTCTGCCAGTACCCGATGGTCGCGCCGATCAGCAGGGAGCCGAACGGATGCGCCACCTCCCAGTCCGCCTCGAGCTGGTACCGCAGCGGCTTGCGCTCGCCAAAGATGTCCGCGTAGGGCGTCTTGCCGCCCAGGCTCCGCTCGGAGTCGACCTTGGGGTCGTAGCGATCGATCTTGATCTCCACCAGCAGCCGGCGCGGAGGCCGGTCGGACTGCTCCGCGTGCGCCGGGAGCGCGAGCGCGAGGCCGAAGACGACCAGGCACGCGGCGGCAGCGCGACGGCGGCGCGCGAGCAGCGCCACCACGAAGGCCAGCGCAGCGACCCAGGCCACGCCGCCAGTCGAGCTGCAGCCCTGTCCGCCCAGGGCGCCTCCGCCGTCGGTGCGGTAGTGGTCGTAGAAGTCCGCCACCGCCTGCGGGCTGCCCTGCGATCGCGGCGAGAGGTCCGAGCTGTTGCCGTAGGTGTCGGTCGCGAGCACCGCGACGTCGTAGCCCCCGTCGTTTTGGAGATCGGTGCCGTCGTCGGTTTTGGTGACGTCGGCGTTGGTCTGTGCGGTGACGCGAGTGGCGGGCTTGCTCAGGTCGAAGGCGCCACCGATGGGCGCCACGTGCACGTCGTAGGTGGCGATCTGGTCGGCCGGGTTGCCGGGCGTCCAACCCACGCGCAGGTGCGTATCGCCCGAGGCGACGTCGGGCGCGGTGGGCGCGGTCGGCGGCTGCGTGGCGAAGTTGACCGCGATCTCGGCGGACGTGGTGGACGTGCCGGTCAGCGCCGTCTGCTTGTACTGGATGCAGAGATAGTAGGTGGCCGGCGACGCGGAGCTGTGGCCGACGCTGCCGCAGTCGAAGCTGCCGCCGTCGGGCGTGTCGAGGTAGAGCTCGGAGGGAGGCAGCTGCACCGTCGCGGTGTCGGCGGTGAAGCTCACGTTCTCGGTTTTGTCGAGGTTCCCGCCGGAGCTGCAGTTGGAATTGTCCGAGCTCCGCAGCACGCCCAGCGAGGTGGTGCCGACCGGCTGCGCGCCGCCGAGGCCCAG
>JAYWBT010000098.1:0-15692 GCA_043781235.1 Deltaproteobacteria bacterium | reverse complement strand
CGACTACGAGAACATCGGCGAGTTGCTCGAGCAGGTCGAAGGGCCGCGGCACCGATGATCCTCAGCGACGCAAATCTGTTGCTGTACGCCTACGACACGTCCTCGCCCTCGCACACCAGGAGCCGCCGCTGGCTGGAGGCCACGCTGTCCGGCGAGGAGCCCGTTGGTCTCGCCTGGATCACCCTGCTCGCCTTCCTGCGGATCTCAACCAGCCCGCGCGCCGTCGCGCATCCTCTGCCTCTCGGCGTGGCGACTGCCATCGTCTCGAGTTGGCTCGAAGTGCCGTGCGTCACCGTGCCTCCGCCCGGCCCGCGTCACTGGGAGATCTTCGAAAAAGTCCTGCGCGGCGCCCAGGCCAAGGGCCCGCTCGTCATGGACGCTCACCTTGCGGCGCTCGCCATCGAGCACGGCGCCCAACTGGCATCGGCGGACCAGGACTTCGCGCGCTTTGAGGGGCTGCGCTTCCTGAACCCGCTGGCCGACTGAAGAGGCGCTGAACAAATCGATCGCAGAGCCTGTGGGTAACCTGCATGAAGAGCTTCTCCGCCACATCTCGGCGCGTCTCCCTCGGCTTTGCTGCGCTCATCGGCTTGTTTGGCGTCGCCTCGTACGTGGCGCTCCGGGGCATGGTTCAGATCCATTCGGGGCTGCACCATGTGGAGCAGGGCGAGGAAGGCGTGCGGACGGCCCTCGAGCTCGCGAGCGCGGTCCGCGACCAGTACGCGCAGCAGGCGCACATCATCATCATCGGCGATCGGAGCCACCTCGGCCTCTATGCGAAGGCACGCGAGCGCGCCGTGGAACTCACGGTGGCGGCCCGCGCCAAGGCCCGCACCGCAGCCGAGCGCACGCTCGTCGACGAGATCGCCAAGGCGAGCGACGCGGTCGACGCGATCTTCCGCGACCAGATTCTGCCGGCCGTCCTCGCGGGCGATCGACCGACGGTACTCGCCGCGCACGCCCGGGCGCAGCAGCTCGTGTCGCTCATCCAGGATCGTGCGGACGCGCTCGCCACCCGCTTCGAGGCGGCCATCGGTGATTTCCACGGACATGCCGAGGCCATTCAGCACTCGGTCGTGCGCCTCACCATCGCGCTGCTCGCGGCCGCCTTGCTCTTCGCGCTCGCCGTCGGCGCGTATATCGTCCGCTCCATCGCGCGTCCGATCGGGCGGCTCGAGGTGGGCGCCGCTCGCCTTGCCGCCGGCGACCTTGACGCGCGCATCGACATCGATACCCCCGACGAGTTCGGGCGGCTCGCCTCGCAGTTCAACGCCATGACTGCCGCGCTCAAGGCGAACCAGCAGCGGCTCGTCCAGAGCGAGAAGCTCGCGGGCATCGGGCGGCTCGCCGCCGGCGTGGCGCACGAGATCTCGAACCCGCTCGGCGTCATCCTCGGCTACGTGCGGCTCATGCGCCGGCGGCCCGAGACGGTCCAGGAGCGGCAGCTCGCGATGGTCGAGGACGAGGCGGTTCTTTGCCAGGAGATCGTCGATGGCCTGCTCGACCTCTCGCGGCCCTCTCGCGGTGGCAACGAACGCGTGGACCTGCGGGAGGTATGCGACGACGTGGTGTCGCGGCTTCGCGAGGCGGGTCAGCTCGCCGGATTGGCCAGCACCGTCGACGGCGCTGGAGCGACGACGGGACAGCCGCGCGAGCTGCGCCAGGTCGTGATGAACCTCGTGAAGAACGCAGCGGAGGCCGCCGGCGGGGGCGGCTCGGTCGGCGTGACCATCCGGCTGGAGGGCAGCGGCATCGCGCTGCGCGTCGCGGACAGCGGCCCCGGCATTCCGGCGCAGGACCTGACGCGCCTCTTCGAACCCTTCTTCACCACCAAGCCCAGGGGCACCGGCCTCGGCCTCGCCGTCTCGCGCGCGATCGTCCAGGCGCACGGCGGCTCGCTCGAGGCTGTCGAGGGCAACCCGGGCGCGGTCTTCATCCTGCGTCTGCCGGCGAATGGGAGGAGCTAGGTGGCCGAAAAGGCGCGCGTCCTCGTCGTCGACGACAAGGAAAACATGCTGAGGCTCTTCGTCGACATCCTTGGCGAGGGCTACGCGGTCACGACCGCGGCCGACGGCGGACAAGCGCTTGCGCTCGTCGCAGCGGGGGAGTTCGAGGTGGTGGTGACCGACATCCGGATGCCGCGTGCGGATGGCTTCGAGGTGCTGCGAGCGGTGAAGCGGGTCGCCCCGGACACCGAGGTCATCCTGATGACGGCGTTCGGATCGGTGCCCAATGCCGTGGAGGCGATTCGCGAGGGAGCCTACGACTACATTCAGAAGCCCTTCGACCCGGACGACGTGGCGCTCGTCGTCGCGCGCGCGGTGGACCGCAGGCGGCGGCGGGCCGCGGCGGTTGGGGCGCGCCGGGAGCTGGCGGCTACGCCGGTCTTCGGCGCACTCATCGGCGCCAGCCCGGCCATGCGCGAGGCGTTCGGCCTGCTCGAGCGGGCTGCACGCCTGGACATCACGACGCTCATCACTGGCGAGAGCGGCACAGGCAAGGAGCTCGCGGCCCGCGGCGTCCACGAGCGCAGCGCGCGCCGCGAGCGGCCGTTCCTCCCGGTGAACTGCGGCGCGCTGCCGGCGGAACTCGTCGAGAGTGAGCTGTTCGGGCACGCGCGGGGCGCGTTCACCGGGGCGGCGGGACCCAAGCCGGGGCTGTTCGAAGCGGCGAATGGCGGGACTCTCTTCCTCGACGAGATCGGCGAGGTTCCGCTGGCAGTCCAGGTGAAGCTCAATCGCGCGCTCCAGGAGAGGGAGATCCGCCGGGTGGGTGAGACCGTCGCGACGCCAATCGACGTGCGCGTCATCGCCGCGACCCACCGCGACCTCAAGGCCGAGGTGGCGGCTGGACGTTTCCGCGAAGATCTTTTCTACCGCCTCCACGTCTTCCCGGTTCGAATGCCTCCGCTGCGAGACCGTCGGGAGGACGTGGCCCTGCTCGCCACGCACTTCCTCGACAAGCACGGCCGCGCGCTCGAGGGTTTCGAGCCCGAGGCGCTGCGCGCGCTCACCGGTTACCGCTGGCCGGGCAACGTGCGCGAACTCGAGAACTGCGTCGAGCGGGCCGTGGCCATGGCGTCCGGGCCTGTCGTCACGCCGCGCGATCTACCCGAGGAGGTGCGCGAGGGACAGGAGGGCGCGCTCCCCGGCGACATGCTCGTGAGGCTGCCCTACCGGGAGGCCGTCGAGGTCGCGCACGAGCGGATGTCGCGCGACTACCTCATCGCGCTCTTGCGCGAGTTTGGTGGCAACGTGACGCGGGCGGCGGAGCGCGCCGGAATGGAGCGTGAAAGTCTTCACCGGCTCCTCAAGCGCTACGGATTGAAGTCGGAGCCCTTCAAGCGCACCGACTCGTGAGTCCGTCGTCCTGACCTTCGCAGCGGGCGACGGGTTGAACAGGCAACTGCGCACCGCCGAAGTTCGATCGACAAGGACCTGCGGGTTGCTAGACGCCGACGTACTTGACGTAGGCGTTAGGGTCGCTCCACTGCCCCAACTCGTATCGATAGCGGAACGCCTTGTCGACCAGGAGCTGCCCTTCATCGTCCAGCACGATTTTCACGCGCTCGAGCGGCCGCGGCGTCGGGCCTTCGAAATTGATGCCATCCTTGGTGTAGCCCGAGCCGTGGCACGGGCACTTGAACTTGTTCTCCGGCCCCAGCCATCGCGGGGTACACCCCAGATGCGTGCAGATGGCGAGCAGCGCGTAGAGGGTGTCCTGCGTCCTGATGATCCAGACGCGCTGCGCCTTCATCCACTTCTCTGAGACTTCGCCGATCGCGTAATCGCCGGGAGAGCCCGCCTTGAAGGCGGTCGGCGGCTCGAAGAGCACGCGTGGGAACAGCAGCCTCAGGATGGCTCCACCGGTGGCAGCAAGGCAGGCAAGCACCGCACCCCATCCGGCGAGCGAGGCCAGATCGCGCCGGGACCAGAGGTAGTGATTCCGCGCGCCGACGATGCCAGGGTTTCCTCCGGGCATGACGCTTTCTCCTTCCTGTCCTGCAAGCGTAATCGCCGCTGCCCCCAATTGCCGTAGGTGCGGCTGTCAGTCGCACATTGCTTGCGGGACCCATCGCCGTCGAGAGCGAACCGGGTCGAGGCAGCACCTTCCGGTTCACGCTGAGGGCCGCTCGGACGGTCGCGGAGGCTGCTCGGCCCGCGACGAAGGGAGCGTGAGTTCCAGCCTGGCGCCTCTGGCAACCCGGATCGCCGCCAGGCTGCCGCCGTGCGCGACCGCGATCGCCTGCGCGATGGAGAGTCCCAGGCCGAAGCCTTCTCCCGCCCGCGCTTCGTCGCCGCGCGCGAACCGCTCGAACATCCGCGTTGCCAGGGCGGCGGGAAATCCGGGGCCGTCGTCCGAGACAGCGATGCGGACCCGGCTCTCCTCTGCGCGAGCGTGGATCTCGATGGGGCTGCCGCCATGGCGTATCGCGTTCGCGAGCAGGTTCTCGAGCGCCTGCGCGAGCAACCGGCGATCGCCCGCGACGCGCAGCGGGGCCCCCTCGTGGACGACGTGGATTTGTTGGGTCGCGTTCGCCGCCGAGAGCCGCGCGACCAGCTCCTCGATCAAGGGATCGAGGTCGACCTCCTGCCGCGAGGGCAGGAGCGCTCCGGAATCCGCGCGGGCGAGGGTGAGCAGCGCGGCAGCGAGATCGCTCATGCGCGAGGCCTCGGCGCGGATGCGCACCAGCACGGCGCGCAGTTCGTCGGCGCTCCTTTCGCGCCGCAGCGCCACGTCGGCCTCGCCGATGATCGCCGTCAGGGGCGTGCGAAGCTCGTGCGCCGCGTCGGCGGTGAAGCGCTGGATGCGATCCATCGACTCCCGCGCGGAGCGGAGCAGGTCGTTGAGCGTGGTCGCGAGCACGTCCCACTCGTCGCCGGTGCCCCGCACCGGGAGCGCGAGATCGAGCGACGTCCCCCGCGCGAGACGCGCGCGCTCGCTCGCCTCGCGCAGGGGAGCGAGCGCGCGCCGGGCCAGTGCCATTCCCAAAAGCGCAGCGCTGCCGATCGCGATCGGCGCGGTCAGGGCCATGGCCTTCAGCGCTTGCCGTAGCGACTTGAGATCGTCTTCGTCCGGCTCGGCGTCCCTGCGCGTCTCCGCCGCGTCCCGGCGGATCTCGAGCACGAGTACCCCTAGAGCGGCCCCGCCGAAGAGAAGCAGCGAGCACCCCACCACGGCCGCGAACAGCAGCGCCATGCGCGTGTGCAAACTTACCGGGCGCTTCACGGCCCGATCCGCAGCGCATAGCCCACGCCGCGCACGGTCTGGATGAGGCGCTGCCCGAAGGGCTCGTCCACTTTCGCGCGCAGGTAGCGGACGTACACCTCGACCACGTTGGAGAAGGTCTCGTAGTCGTGGTCCCACACCGCCTCGACGATGCGCGTGCGCGAGACGACCTCGCCTTTGTGCTCGAGCAGGAACTGCAGCAGCGCGAACTCGCGCGCGGTGAGACGGATCTCCTTGCCCGCGCGGGTCACGAGGCGCGTCGCGGGATCGAGTGAGAGATCCTGGTAATGAAGGACGGGCGAGGGGTGCGCGCGGGAGCGCCGCAGCACCGCGCGGATGCGCGCGAGCAGTTCCTCGAACGCAAACGGCTTGACCACGTAGTCATCGGCGCCGGCGTTGAGAGCCAAGGTCCGATCGGCGATGGCGTCGCGGGCGGTCACCATGATCACCGGCGTGACGTCGCCGGCCTCTCGCATCTCCTTCAAAAGGGTGAGCCCCGAGACGGCGGGAAGCATCCAGTCGAGGACCAACAGGTCGAACGTCGCTGCTGCCAGAAGGCGGCTCGCGGCCCCGCCGTCGGCGGCTTCCTCGACCGCAAAGCCCTCCTCGCGCAGCCCCCGGACGAGGAAGGCGCGGATGCGCAGCTCGTCCTCGGCGAGAAGGATCCGCATGGACGCCTTCTAGCACCTGCCCTCGGACAGTGCAGAAGATGAGAAGGTTCTAATCCCGGCTTCAGGTGGCTCTCAGGACGAGCTCTTACAGTCTCTGGGCAAGCCAACCCTGAAGGAGACAACATGAGCATCGGAATCGTTGCAGCGATCCTCCTGGCCGCCGGACAGCCCGCCCTGAAGGCGGAGTCTGGTCTGCAGGCGCAAGCCAAGGTGTCCTACCAGGCAGCGCAGAAGGCCGCGCTCGCCAAGGTGAAGGGAGCCGCGATCAAGTCCGCGGAGCTGGAGCAGGAGGGCGGGAAGCTGATCTATTCGCTCGATCTCAAGCAGAAGGGCCATTCGGGCATCGAGGAGGTGCACGTCGACGCCACCACCGGGGAGGTGATCTCCGTCGATCACGAAGGTCCGGGCGCGGAGGCAACCGAACGGGCGCAGGATCGCCAGCAGAAGTGAGGCGATCGCCGATCGTTGTCGGGTGAACGGGCAGGGCAAGACCGCCGTGCGCCGGCGGCCACGCGTGCCAGAACAGGTGTCGAATGCCATCTCTCTGGTTCCTGCTCCTTGCCGCGTCACAGGCCGCCGCGCCGGTGACGTTGGATGAGGCCTTGGCGGCGGCGCGGGAGGCGAATGCGCGCCTCCCCGTCGCCGCCATGGATGTGAAGGTCACCGAGGAGCAGGTTCGCAGCGCACGAGGGCAGCTGCTGCCGAAGCTCGGTGTGCAGAGCGATCTGCAGATCGCGCCCCGGCATTTCGGCTACAGCTCGAGCGGCAGCGCCGTGGGAGAGGAGAGGCTGCAGCTGATGGCCAGCGAAAGCCTCTACGCGGGGGGAGCGCTGCGCGCGGGGGTCGCTGGCGCCGAGGCGCAGGTGCGCGCCTCGATGGCCGCCTACCGCATCGCGGAGAAGGCTCTCGACCTCGAGGTGCGGACGCGCTTCAGCGAGGTGTTGAAGGGCGAGGACGGCGTCCAGCTCCGCGCCGAAGGCCTCGCCCGCCTGCGCTCCTATCTCTTGACGATCCGGCAGCGCCAGGCCGCCGGCGAGGGCCTGCAGACGGACGTCCTCAAGACCGAGGCGCGGCTCGCCAGCGAGGAAGCGGACGCGGAGGATGCCGCCCGACAGCTGCGCAAGGCGGAGATGGAGCTGGCCGACCTGCTTGGCCGCGATCCCGAGGAACCTGTTGCCGTCGTCCCCCTGCCGCCACCTGAACCGCCGACCCCACTGGCGGAAACGCGTTGGCAGCAGGTCCCCGAGCTCTTGCAAGGAGCAGCTCAGATCGCGGCGGCAGAAGCGAGAGCGGAGTCGGCCCTCGCCGGGCGGCGGCCGCGCGTGGATCTCACCGCCGATGCGGGTTTGCTCGGTCCGGGCTTCGCGGTCGGCTTGCCCGCCGGCGGATTGTCGCAGCGGTTGCGCGACGACCTCGGTGCCTCGTTGACGCTCTCGTTCTCCTGGCCTCTTTTCGACTTCGGCGTTTACCGGGGCGAGGTCGGGCAGGCGCGCGCCCGTGCGGAGCAGGCGCGGCGCCAGGTGGTGGTGCTGAGTCGGGAGGCGCGGCTGCGCTTCGGGCAGGCGCGCGAGGATTCGGCGCGCTGGTACCGCGAGACAGAGCTGCGCAAAAAGGCGCTGCCGCTCGCGCGCGACGCATATCTTTCGGCGGAGAGTCTCTACCGTGGAGGAAGCGGGACCACGCTCAACGTCCTCGACTCCTTCGGAAACCTGATCGGCGCCTCCCAGTCCTACGCCGACGCGGTCTTTTCCTACCGGGTGGCGCAGGCGGCGGCCATCCGCTGGGGGACACCATGAAGAGCATCGTCGTCGCAGCCTGCTTCGTCTGCTCGCTGGGTTGCAAGCCGGGAGCAGCGGATCCGGCGGTTGGAGGCAATGCAACGGATGCTTCCGCACTGACGGCCGAGGACGGAGGCACGCCAGTTAAAGTCGCGCGTGTGGTGCGGGCCACTCTGACGCTCACGGTGAGCGGCCCCGGCCGCACCGACGCCCTCGAGCAACAAAAAATCCGCGCACCCTTCAAGGGCATCCTGCGGAGGCTGCGCGTCGCGGATGGAGACCGGGTGCGCGATCGGCAGGTGGTCGCCATCCTCGCCTCGCAGGAGAGCGAGGCCGCCCTCATCGGCGCCAAGGCAATGCTTCGCTCCGCGCAAACGGCCCCGCAGCGCGCCGACGCCGAGCGGGCATTGAAGCTGGCGGAGCGCGGGGTGGTCAAGACGGAGCTTCGGGCTCCGGAGGCGGGCGTGGTGGTGTCGCACGGCGCCGACGAGGGTGCGCTGGTTGCCGAAGCACAGGACATCGTCAGCCTGGCAGCGACCGATTCGTTCGTGTTCCTGGCGAACATCGTGCAGACGGAGCTACCGCGCATCCGCCCCGGCGAGCCGGTCGAAGTGCGTCTCGCGGCGCAACCGGCCACCCTGCACGGGACGGTGCACGGCGTTCTCGCGACGGCCTCCGCGGCGGACCTGGCGGCGCCCGTGCGCATCGATCTGGCCGCGGACAGCATGCCGAAGGCGCTCGGACTGTTCGGCACCGCGGTGATCACCGTGGGAGAGCGCCGCGACGTCCCGGTCGTGCCGCAGGCGGCGGTCCTGCGCGACGACATCAACGGGGTGCAGCGCATCGCCATCGTCTCCGCGGATGGCAAGCTGCACTGGGAGCAGGTCACGATCGGCGCCGCGGAAGGCAACCGCGTCGAGATCGTCTCGCCACTCCTGCAAGAGGGCACGCAGGTCGTCGTCGAGGGCCAGGTCGGGCTTCCCGAAGGCGGCAAGGTTCTGGTCGCGCCATGAGGCTCGTCGGCTCGTCCCGCCTCCGCGCGGTGCCCATCTACCTGCTGCTCGCGCTGCTCGCCGCGGGCGGCGTCTACGAAGCGCTGCAGATGCCATCTTCAATCTTTCCCTCGGTCACCTTTCCGCTCGTCAAAGTGATCGCGAACGTCGGCGAGGAGCCGGCCGCGCAGCTGATGCCCACGGTCACCCGGCCGTTGGAGGAGGCGCTGCTGCGCGTGCCCGGCATCCAGCTGGTGCGCTCGATCACCTCGCGCGGCTCGGCGGAGCTGGCCGCGCAGTTCAGCTGGGGCACGGACATGGCCGTCGCCCTCCAGCGCGTCGAGGCCGAGATCCAGAGGGTGCGCCCGGACCTTCCTCCGCAAACGAAAGCGGACGTCGAGTGGATGAACCCGGCCGTCTTCCCCATCCTCGGCTACGCGCTGACCTCCGCGACGCTCTCGCAGGCGCAGCTGCGCGAGCTCGCCGACTACACGCTCAAGCCCGAGCTGTTCCGCATCCCCGGCGTCTCGCGGGTCTTCGTCATCGGCGGGCTCCAGCGCGAGTTCGAAGTGCAGCTCGATCGCGCGGCGCTCGAGGCGCGTCACCTGTCCGCGGACGACGTGGTCACCGCCATCCAGAAGAACAACCAGGTCGTCTCCGCCGGACTGACCGAGCGCAACCACGAGCTCTACCTCACGCTCGTGAGCGGAAGGGTCGCCGGCATCGGGGCCCTGCAGAAGCTCGCGGTTCCGGTGGCAAACGGAATCCCGGCGACGCTGGGCGAGCTTGGCAAGGTCGAGGTCACCGACGAGGTCTCGTACGTCCGCACCACCGCGGACAGCGCGCCAGCTGTGCTGGTCAACATCATCCGCCAGCCGACCGCCAATACCGTCGCCATCGCGCGGGGCGTGGACGACCTCTTCCGGAACAAGCCGCAGCTCCTGCCCAGGGGCGTGCGCTGGACGACCTTCTATGATCAGGCGCGCTACGTCTCCGACTCGGTCAAGGGCGTGCGCGACGCGATCCTCATCGGGGTGGCCCTCGCAGCGCTGGTCTTGTTGCTCTTCCTGCGCAGCTTCCGCCTCACCCTCGTTGCGGTGGTGGCGCTTCCGCTCTGCATCGCCATCGTGGCGTTGGGGCTGGGCGCGCTGGGTCAGACGATCAATCTGATGACGCTCGCGGGAGTGGCAGCGGCGCTCGGCCTCATCGCCGACGACGCGATCGTCGTCATCGAGAACATCCACCGGCACCACGAGGAGAAGGTCTCCGACGAGCCCGCGGAAAGCGGGCTGCACGACATCCTGCCGGCGCTGGCGGGGTCGAGCCTCTCCACCATCGTCATCTTCCTGCCCTTCTCGCTGCTCACCGGCGTGGTGGGAGCTTTCTTCAAGCCGCTCGCGCTGACCATGGGCATCACGCTGCTGGTCTCCTTCTGCCTGGCGGTGTTCGCGGTACCGGTCTCGATCGCGCTGGTCGGAGAGTCGAAGGGGCCCGGCAGGCTGCGGAGGTGGCTCGCCGGGACCCGGGCGGTGGCCCTCGTCGAACGCCCCGGGCGTTGGGTCAACGAGCGCTCGTCGAACGCATACCGCGCCACCGTCCGCTTCTTCCTGCGGCACGGCAGCGCCGCCGTGCTCTCCATCGCGCTGCTCCTCGGAAGCGCATTCTTCCTCTATCGTTCCATCGGCACCGACTTCCTGCCCCGCATGGACGAGGGCTCGATCATCCTCGACTACTGGACCCCTCCCGGCACCTCGCTGACCGACACCGACCAGATGCTGGTCGAGGCGGAGAAAGTGATCACCTCGCTGCCGGACATCGCGGCGTACTCGCGGCGAACCGGCGCGCAGCTCGGCTTCGCGCTCACCGAGCCGAACCGCGGCGACTACGTGATCCGCCTCAAGCCGCTCGGACAGCGCCGGCCCGTCGACGAGGTGATCGCGGCTCTGCGCACGCAGATCGCGGCGCGAGAGCCTGCCATCCACACCGACTTCGGCCAGCTGCTCGAGGACAACATCGGCGACTTGAGCGGCGGGGCCCCGCAGCCCATCGACATCAAGCTGTTCGGCGAGCAGCAGGACGTGTTGCAGCGGACTGCGCGCGCCGTCGCCAGAAGCATCAGCCAGGTGTCCGGCGTGGAAGATGCGTTCGACGGCATCGTCATCGCCGGGCCGGCCTTGCAGGTCACGCTCGACCCGGTGGCGGCGACGCGCTTTGGCTTCACCACCGATACCCTCCACGCCGCGGTCGAGCCCGCGGTCACCGGCACCGTCGCGGGAAAGATGCGGGTCGGCGAGCGCATGTACGATCTGCGGGTGCTGGCGAAGAGCCCCTCGCCCCTCGAGCAGCTGCCCGTCCGCACTCCTTCGGGCGCGCTGGTTCCCTTGTCGGCGGTGGCTCGCGTCGAGACGGGAAAGCCGGAGACCGAGATCGCCCGCGAGAACCTCAAGACCTTCGTGGGGGTCACCGCGCGCCTGGGCGGTCGCAGCCTCGGCGCCGCCATGACCGACATCCGCGCGCGGGTGGAACCCATCGTCGCCGCAGCTTCCGGCGTGACCGTGGCGTACGGAGGCCTCTACGAGCAGCAGCAGCAGTCCTTTCGCAGCCTCCTGCTCATCCTCATCGGCGGACTCCTCCTCGTCGGCGTGGTGGTGCTCTTCGAGTTCGCGGACTGGCGTGCGCCGCTGGTCGTCTCCGTCGTCTCGCTCTCCGTGCTGGCCGGCGTGCTCCTCGCCCTCGTCCTGACGGGCATGACCTTGAACATCTCCAGCTACGTGGGAGCGATCATGATGGCCGGCATCGTCGGCGAGAACGCCATCTTCGTGCTGCAGGAAGCCCGCCTCGAGCTGCGGAAGGGCCGGCCGGTGGCGGAGGCCTGGGAGACGGCCGCGCTCCGTCGCCTGCGCCCGGTGGCGATGACGGTGCTCGCCACTGCACTGGCGCTGAGCCCGCTCGCGCTGGCGCTCGGCGCGGGCGCGCAGCTGATGCAGCCGCTCGCCATCGCGGTCATCGGAGGATTCGCGCTGTCGGGCCCCGCGGTCCTGCTCCTCGTCCCGGGCCTCTATCGCCTGCTCGATCCAGAGGGCCGGCTGGGAAGGGCGCCGTCCGGCGCTGCCTGAGGCGGACGATGTGGGACCGCGCCGAAATTGCCGCCGCGCTCGGCCGCGCTCCCTTGTTCTCCGCGCGCCACGACCTGCAAGGGGATCCGGTGTCTGCGTCTGGGAGGATGACGGTGGAGCCACGGTTCCGGTCCTGCGCCCTGACAAGAGGGTCGAGTTCGCAGGGAACCGAAGCTCGCACCGATGGCGCGCGAGGCGGAGGAGAGGCTGCGAGCTGCCTTACGGCGGCTCGGGACAATGCCCTTCAGCCAGGCGTCTACGCACCACGGGGCTCGCGAAAAGAGAGCGCGCCGTTTAGCATTCGATCGTGCCCTCGCGGATCGAAGACTACGCCATCGTCGCCGACTGCCGGAGCGTTGCGCTGGTGGCGAAGGACGGCTCGCTCGACTGGCTCTGCCTTCCCCGCTTCGATTCCGACGCGTGTTTTGCCGCGCTGCTGGGCACGCGCGACAACGGCTGCTGGAAGATCGCGCCGGAGGGCGAGGTGCGCGCCGTCCGCCGCAAGTACCGGCCCGGCACGCTGATCCTGGAGACCGGGTTCGAAACCGCCGAGGGCGCGGTCACGCTCGTCGATCTGATGCCCATCTCAGGCCAGGGCACCGACGTCGTGCGCATCGTCGCCGGGCAACGCGGCCGCGTGTCGATGCGGATGGATCTGCTCATCCGTTTCGGGTACGGCGCGATCGTCCCATGGGTGCGCGCCATCGACGGCGGCATCGAAGCCGTCGCCGGCCCCGACGCGCTCCGGCTGGTCACTCCCATCGAGACTCACGGCGAAGCGCTCAGCACCGTGGCCCGATTCTCCGTCGGCGCTGGCGAGCGCGTGCCCTTCGTGCTCACCTGGTCGCCTTCGCATCTGCCCGATCCGGGCCACGTCGACGCCGAGCAGGCGCTGGCCGAAAGCGAGGCCGGGTGGAGAAAGTGGTCCGCGCAGTGCACCGTGACCGGCCCCTACCGCGAGCTCGTGCAGCGCTCGCTGATCACGCTCAAGGCGCTCACCTACGACCCCACCGGAGGCATCGTGGCGGCGGCGACGACCTCACTGCCGGAACAGATCGGCGGGGTGCGCAACTGGGACTACCGGATCTGCTGGCTGCGCGACGCGACCTTCACGCTCTATTCGCTGATGAGCGCCGGGTACTCCGAGGAGGCGCGCGACTGGACGCGGTGGCTGCTGCGGGCCGTCGCGGGCGATCCCTCGCAGCTGCAGATCCTCTACGGCATCGCCGGCGAGCGGCGTCTTCCCGAGTTGGAACTGGACTGGCTGCCGGGGTACGAAGGTTCACGGCCGGTGCGGGTCGGCAATGCGGCCTCGCGGCAGCTGCAGCTCGACGTTTTCGGAGAGGTGATGGATGCGCTCCATCTCGCGCGGCGCGTCGGCCTCGGCATCAGCGAAGCGGGATGGGCGTTGCAGCGGACGTTGATGGATTACCTGGAGAGGATCTGGGACCAGCCCGACGAGGGCATCTGGGAGGTGCGCGGGCCGCGGCGCCAGTTCACCCATTCCAAGGTGATGGCATGGGTGGCGTTTGATCGCGCAGTCAAGGGCATCGAGCAGTTCGGTCTGGAAGGCCCCCTCGAGCGCTGGCGGGCCGTCCGGGAGCGGATCCACGCCTCGGTGTGCCGCGATGGATTCGACCCGGAGTTGGGCTCCTTCGTGCAGTTCTACGGATCGAAGGAGGTGGACGCGAGCCTGCTCATGCTCCCATTGGTAGGGTTTCTGCCCGCCACCGACCCGCGCATGCTGGGCACGGTCCGCGCGATCGAACAATCATTGTTGCGCGACGGGTTCGTCGCGAGGTACGCGACGCATTCCGGTGTCGATGGCCTCCCCCCTGGCGAAGGGGCCTTCCTCCCCTGCTCGTTCTGGCTGGCAGACAACTACGCGCTGCAGGGCCGCTCTGCGGAGGCGACGGCGCTGTTCGAGCGCCTCGCCGGTCTGGCCAACGACGTGGGCCTTCTCTCGGAGGAGTACGATCCGGCGGCGCGCCGGATGGTGGGCAATTTCCCCCAGGCTTTCACGCACGTCTCGTTGATCAACACGGCGCTCAACCTGACTGCCCCGCAGGGTCCGGCCGAACACCGGAAACAGCAGTGAGCCAACGCGGGGCTTCCAGTCGAAAGACACTATGCTTTCGGGGCAGCCGCCTTGGCCGAACGCGAGGACCGGTCCAACCGTTGGCGCGCCTGCCATGAGTGCGAACGGCATCCTTCGTCCAACCCAGGAGCACCGCGACCTGAGCAACGTCGAGAGCGGCCTCGCACCGTCTTGGAACACCTGTGGAACGCGACCGTTGTGCACCGATGGGGATGGTTGGTGAAGCGGCGCTTAGCACGCGTCGTCTCAGGCCGTCGTGCGCGGTTGCGTCCGAGCGAAGGCCACGTCGCGATCGGTTGGGACAAGGATGGAACATGCCGCGCACCGCGCGAGTCGGTCCTGGTTCTGAACTCGGTGATCTCGCAGCTCGACTTGCGCGCATACGGCTTGCGATATATACGGTTTGACAGATATGCTCGCTTCCGCGACATCGGTCCTTCCCGTCCGCCTTGACGTCGCCGCGGTGTTCCGGGCGCTCTCTGACCCGACCCGTGTGCGCATCCTGCACCTCCTGCGCGACGGCCCCCTCTGCGTCGGGGACCTGGTTTCCATCCTCGACGTCCCGCAGCCGAAGGCTTCGCGGCACCTCGACTACCTGCGGCGCGCACGGCTGGTCGAAGACGAGAAGCGCGGCCTGTGGCGCTTCTACCGGCTGGCGGCGGCGCGGCCCGGGTTTCACCGGAAGGTCTTCGACCTGCTCGACGCCGCAGCCGCCGAAATCCCCCAGGCCGGCGCCGACGAAACCGCCTTGCGGAAGCTCCGCAGCAAAGGGGGCTGCTGCCCCCAGCACACGTCGAGAGGCAAGCGATGACGTCTCCCGCGTCGGCACCCGGAATCGCTCGGCGCCTTTCCTTCCTTGATCGCTACCTGACCTTCCTTTCGACGATGGTGGTCGACGGCCCCTGCGTGAAGGTGCTCGCCTACGACAACGAATGGGGCTACGTGAACCGCATGGTCGAGCTGGCCCGCAAGGTCGGGCAGAGCCTGAAATGAAAGGCGCGCTGCGCAACTATGCGCTGGTAACCGCCGCCTATTGGGCCTTCACCATCACCGACGGCGCGCTGCGCATGCTCGTACTCCTGCACTTCAACGCCCTCGGCTACACGCCGGTACAGCTCGCGTTTCTTTTCCTCTTCTATGAGTTCTTCGGAATCGTCACCAATCTCGTCGGCGGGGTTCTCGCCGCGCGGATGGGCCTCAAGGTGACGATGACCTTCGGGCTGCTGCTACAAGTATTTGCGCTCGGCGCGCTGGCGCTGTTGCAGCCCGGATGGAGCGTCGGAGCTTCGGTGGCCTACGTCATGGCGACCCAGGCGCTGTCGGGCATCGCCAAAGACCTGACCAAGATGAGCGCCAAGTCGTTCATCAAGGTGCTCATTCCGGATGACGGCAAGGGCACGTTGTTCAAGTGGGTTGCCTTGCTGACCGGCAGCAAGAACGCCCTCAAGGGCGCGGGCTTCTTCGTCGGCGGACTTCTGCTCTCGCTCTTAGGCTTCAAGGGCGCGCTCATCACCATGTCGGCCGCGCTCGTGCTGGTGTTCCTCGGGGCGCAATTGGCTCTGCCTGCGAACATGGGGCAGACCAGGGCGAAGGCCAGGTTCAAGGGCATGCTCTCGAAGAACCGCGAAGTGAATGTGCTCTCCGCGGCGCGCTTCTTCCTCTTCGGCGCGCGCGACGTGTGGTTCGTCGTTGGCGTTCCGGTCTTCCTCTACGATCGCGTCGGCTGGGGCTTCACCAAGGTAGGCGCGTTCCTGGCGCTTTGGGTGATCGGCTACGGGATCGTGCAATCGCTCGCGCCTGTCCTCATC
>JAYWBT010000097.1:0-40050 GCA_043781235.1 Deltaproteobacteria bacterium | reverse complement strand
GTGCGGTTGAAGGGCACGCCCATGCGGTCGAGCAGGTAGATGATGCCGGGCGCCGCGTAGCACATGCCCTTGACCGGCGGCTGCTCGGCCAGGAAGTCGCCTCCCTTGAGGGTGTCCTTGACGTGGATGTCGGGCGAATCGCCTTCGCCCTTGGTGTTGACCGCGCCGTTGATGCCGCCCTGCGCGCACACCGAGTGGCTGCGCTTCACCGGCACGATGGAGAAAACGTCGACCTGCTTGCCCGCCTCAGCCAGCTTGATGACGGTCATGAGACCCGCGAGCCCGCCGCCCACGACGATGTAGCGCTCCGCCATTTCGTTCTACCTCCAGAATTCCGCCGCGTTACTAGCGCACAACCGATCGAGCCGCAATGCGGTACAACGCCAGCCCGCATGAGGCCGCTTCGATCGCTGCGCCGCAAGCACCTCTCCGAAGGCAGCGTCCCGCAGGGGCAGCTCTATGACGGCGCCTTCGTTTCCGCCCCCGACCGCGCGGCCATCGTCGCCTGGCTCGAAACGCTCTGGCCGCTTTGGGAAGAGCGCTTCTCCGCGCACCACCCGCCGCCGAAGGGCCAGCCGCAACGGCAGCTCCTGCGGCCGGTGTACTGGCTCGGCAACTGGCAATTTGCCTGCCTCGACTACTACCGCCCGCCGCACGGCGTGCAGGGCCGCTGCGTCCGCGCCGAGCCGTTCCCGGAGGTGCTGGCACGGCTGGTGGCGCAGGTGGAGCAGCGGGCGCGCACGCTTTTCGACCCCGAGGACGTCCCGCGCGGCTGGCACCTCAACACCTGCCTGGTGAACTTCTATGGCAGCCGGGTCGAGGGCGAGCGCCGCGTGGACTCGGCCCGCGTCGGCGAGCACCGCGACTTCGAGCCGGGGCCGGTGGCCTCGATCTCGCTGGGTGAGCGCGCGCTCTTCCAGTTCGTGCGCAGCCAACGGCCCGGGGAACGCGACGCGGTGGTCTCGCAGACCTGGCTCGAAGACTCGTCGCTGCAGATCTTCGGCGGCGAGCGATGGAAGAAGCACCACTTCCACCGCGTGCAGCGCGTGGAGGACAAGGACGGCCACCGCTTCGCTCTGCACGTCGAAGGGTTCGAGACGCGGCGGGTGAACTTCACCTTCCGCTATGTGCCCAACGAGCATGTCGTGCCTTTCGCGCAGCTGCCCGCCGAAGCGCAGGAGGACGTGCGCGGATACCTGGACGAGCTCGCGCGGCATTCGGCGTACTTCGCCCGCGCGCTCGCGCCGCTGCGTTGACGGCGGCGCGAGGCAGCGCGAGCCGGCGCGCTAGAGCTTGATCTCGTCCACGGTCTTCTTCACCGAAGCGAAGCTCTTCTCGAACATCGCCTTCTCCTCGGCGTTGAGCTCGACGGTGAGGATCTTCTCGATGCCCTTCGAGCCGATCAAGGTGGGCACGCCCATGTAGTAGCCGTTGACGCCGTACTCGCCCTCCAGCCAGGCCGCGCACGGCAGCACGCGCTTCTTGTCCTTCAGGTACGACTCGGCCATCAGGATGGCGGAGGTGGCGGGCGCATAGAACGCCGAGCCCGTCTTGAGCAGCGCGACGATCTCGCCGCCTCCCTTGCGGGTGCGATCGACGATGGCCTCGAGCCGGGCCTTCGGGATCAACTTCTCGAGTGGCACGCCGGCCACCGAGCAGAAGCGCGTCAGCGGCACCATGTCGTCGCCGTGGCCGCCGAGCACCAGCGCGTGCACGTCCTCGATGGAGACGCCCAGCTCCTCGGCGACGAAGAGCCGGAAGCGCGAAGTGTCGAGCACTCCCGCCATGCCGATCACCTTCTCCTTGGCGAAGCCGGTGATCTGCTTCATCGCGTAGACCATCGCGTCGAGCGGGTTGGAGATGACGATGACGAACGCGTTGGGGCACCGGTCCTTCAGGTTCGTCGCCACGTCGCGCATGATCTTGATGTTGATCCCGAGCAGGTCCTCGCGGCTCATGCCCGGCTTGCGCGGGATCCCTGCGGTGACGATCACCACGTCGGCGCCGGCCACCTCGTCGTACTTGTTGGTGCCGGTGATGCGGCAGTCGTAGCCGTCGGCGGCGCGCGACTGCATGATGTCGAGCGCCTTGCCCTGCGGAACGCCCTCGACCACGTCGAAGAGCACCACGTCTCCCAGCTCCTTCTGCGCTGCGAGCAGGGCGAGGTTGCCGCCGATCTGACCTGCGCCGATGAGAGCGATCTTCTTGCGCGCCATGGTGCGTCTCCGGGGAAATTTGCGCGCGCTATAGCGCACAACCGCGGGGGCCGCAATTGACCCGATGCCGCAGCCGTCGTGAGTCGCGCTACTTGCCCACCACGCCGGTGGCCGCATTGACCTTCAGCGAGCCCTGCGCGCCGAGCTCGACATCCCAGCTCGCCTCGCGCTGGGTTATCGTTTCCCGAGGCCCCTGATGAAACCCATCGCCATCCTGCACGAGCACCCCGACTGGTTCCGCCCGCTCTTTGCCGAGCTCGATCGCCGCAGCGTCCCTTATGTCCGCCTCGACGCGGCCGCGCACCGCTACGACCCGCACCAGACCAGCGTTCCCTGGTCGCTGGTCTTCAACCGCGCGAGCCCCTCGGCTTACCTGCGCGGCCGCGTGCAGACGACCTTCCACACGCTGCACTGGCTGCGGCACCTCGAGCGCATCGGAGTGCCGGTGGTGAACGGTTCGCGGGCGTACGAGATGGAGACCTCCAAGGCGCTGCAGCTCGACGTGCTCGCGCGGCTCGGCATCGCCTTCCCGAAGAGCCGCGTGATCAACCACCTCTCGCAGGCGGTGGCCGCGGCGGCGGGGCTCCGCTACCCCGTGCTGGTGAAGGCCAACGTCGGCGGCAGCGGCGCGGGAATCACGCGCTTCGAGACGCACGAGCAGCTCGCCTCCACGCAGGTGCTCGACCTCGGCGTCGATCACAGCGCGCTGGTCCAGGAGTGCGCGCCGCTCGAAGGCGGCTTCATCACGCGCGTCGAGGTGCTCGCCGGAAAAATCCTCTACGGCATCCGCGTCTACCCGGACGCGAACTCGTACAACCTCTGCCCCGGCGACGCCTGCCAGACCGCGGATGGCCGCGAGCTGGTCCGCGGCGCCTGCCCGGCCGATGCGCCCCGCAGCGGCCTGCGCGTCGAAGCCACCACCGTCCCGCCGGCCGTGGCCGAGGCGGTGCTGCGCATCGCGCGCGCAGTCGAGCTGGACGTCGGCGGCGTCGAGCTATTGACCGACGCCCGCGACGGCAAGATCTATGTCTACGACATCAACGCGCTCTCGAACTTCGTCGCCGATCCGGTGCGCGTGGTGGGCTTCGATCCCTTCGCGCGATTGGTGGACGAGCTGCAGCGGCGCGCGTCCCTGCCCCGCCCGGAGGCGGCTTGACGAGCGCGATGGACTGGCCGACGGGGTAGCATCGCGGCCATGCTCAGACAGGTCGCGCTGCTGCGGGGGATCAACGTCGGCGGCAAGAACCAGCTGCCGATGAAGACCCTCGCGGCGATCTTCGAAGAAGTGGGCTGCACCGCAGTGCAGACTTATATCCAGAGCGGCAACGTCGTCTTCGATGCGCCATTGAAGCTGGATATTCCAGCGCTGGTGACGCGGAGCATTTTAAAGCAGCTCAGCCTCGCGGTCCCTGTCGTGGTGCGCACCGCCGCCGAGCTGGCCGCGGTCGCAGCCGGCAATCCATTCAAGTCCGCGCGCGACGATATGGAAACGCACGGGGTACTCTTCCTCGCTGACCGGCCCGCGGCGGCAGCCGTCGCTGGCCTCGACCCCGCCCGCTCTCCTCCCGACGAATACGCCGTGCGCGGCAAGGAGATCTATCTCCACTGCCCCAACGGCTTCGGCCGCACCAGGCTGACCAACGATTACTTCGACCGCAAGCTCGCGACCATCAGCACCGGCAGGAACTGGCGGACGGTGCAGAAGCTGCTCGAGCTCGCTTCCGCCTGAGGCGCGCCGCTGCTCGCCTGTGCGCGAGCAGCGGCCGTTGCCTGTTTAGAAGTGCTTGATGATCGCGTCGGCGAATCCGGAGCACTTCACCTCGGTGACGGCCTTCTCGCCCTCGGCCTTCATCATGCGCGCGAAGTCGTAGGTCACCGTGCGCGCGCCGATGGCGCCGTCCATTCCCTTGAAGATCAGGTCCGCCGCCTCGAGCCAGCCCATGTGGCGCAGCATCATCTCGCCGCTCAGGATCACCGATCCCGGGTTCACCTTGTCTTGATTGGCATACTTCGGGGCGGTGCCGTGCGTCGCCTCGAAGATGGCGTGGCCGGTGAGGTAGTTGATGTTGCCGCCCGGCGCGATGCCGATGCCGCCCACCTGCGCGGCGAGCGCGTCGCTCAGGTAATCGCCGTTCAGGTTGAGCGTCGCGATGACGTCGAAGTCCTCGGGCCGCGTGAGCACTTGTTGGAGCGTGATATCGGCGATGGCGTCCTTGATGACGATCCCGGCGCCCGGCTTTCCCTGGGGGAGCTTGCACCAGGGACCGCCATCGATCTCGACCGCACCGAACATCTCCTTCGCCACCTGGTAGCCCCAGTCGCGGAAGCCGCCCTCGGTGAACTTCATGATGTTGCCCTTGTGCACCAGCGTCACGCTCTTGCGCTTGTTCTTCACGGCGTAGCTGATGGCGCTGTGAACCAGGCGCTCGGTGCCCAGCGCGCTGACGGCTTTGAGGCCGACGCCCACCATCACCTGTGTCTCGCGGTGGGGCGCGCCGATGCTCTCGAGCTGCTTCTGCCACTCGGCCCCCGCTTCTCTGGTGCCGAAGCGGATTTTCTTGAAGTCCTTGGGGAACTCCTTCGCCCAGAAGTCGAGCACCTTCTGCGCCGCGGGCGACCCGCCCGCGTATTCGATACCGGCGTAAATGTCCTCGGTGTTCTCGCGGAAGATGGTCATGTCGACCTTCTCGGGCCGCTTCACCGGGCTGGGCACGCCCTTGAAGTAGCGGACCGGCCGCAGGCAGACGTAGAGGTCGAGCATCTGCCGGAGCGCCACGTTCAGCGAGGTGATGCCGCCGCCGACGGGCGTGGTGAGCGGGCCCTTGATGCCGATGAGGTACTTGCGGAACGCGGCCACCGTCTCCTCGGGGAGCCAGTTGTCGAACTGGGTCTTCGACTTCTCGCCGGCGTAGACCTCCATCCACTGGATGCGGCGTTTTCCGCCGTAAGCCTTCTCGACCGCTGCGTCCATCACGCGGACCGAGGCCCGCCAGATGTCGGGCCCGATTCCGTCGCCCTCGATGAACGGCACGATGGGCTGGTCGGGGACGTGCAGCTTGCCGTTCTTCAGCTGGATGGGGGTGCCGTTCGGGGGAATCTTCGGCGCTGCGCTGGCCATGGGGACTCCTGCTCCGGGCGAAATGGGCGCGCAATCTAGCGCGTCACGATCGCGGGCGCTACTGCTCCGGGCCCGCGGGCTTCGCAGCGGCGTTCAGCCGACCGATGGCCGATCGTCCCAGATGCGCCCTTCCAGCAAACGGCTTGTGCGCTTCTTGCGACCTGGTGCATTGGTTGAAGCAGCAATAAGCAGCTCGATGGCATCGAACGGCTCGGCGCGCACCCGCTCCTCCGCTTCCGCGCGCACGACGATGAGGTAGCCCTCTGGTCCGTGCCGATGGACCGTGAGGGTGCGCCAGCTAGCGCGCAGCGATCGAGTGCGCTACTGCTCCGGGATGGCCGTGACGAGCCTGCAGCTCGAGCGAGCGGCGCTCTCGTACGGCGACGAGGGAACCGGCGATCCCGTGGTGCTGCTGCACGGTTTCCCCTGCACGCGCGCCCTCTGGAACGGCGTCGCGCCGGCGCTCGCGGCGGCGGGCCATCGCGTGCTGACGCCGGACCTCGCTGGCTACGGAGCGTCGGTCGGCGCCTCCGACATGAGCGCGCAGGCGGATCATCTGTTGGCGCTCTTCGATGCTCTGGGCCTCGACCGCGTCGCGATCGTCGCCCACGACGTCGGCTCCGCGGCCGCGCAGATCCTCACCGCGCGCGCGTCGCGGCGGGTGCGCAAGCTGGTGGTGATCGACGGCGTGCACGAAGGCGACTGGGCGATGGAGGCGATCGGGAGCATCTGCGATTGGCCGGCCGCAGATGCGTCGCGGCTGTTCAAGCTGCTGGTGCGGCGAGTGCGCACCAGCGCCGCGCACGGGCGCATCAGCGACGCGGCGGCGCGCGAGGTGCTCGCGCCGTACCAGGGAGACGCAGGCGGCGCACGGCTGATCGCAGCGGCGCGCGCGCTCGACCCGCGCCAGACCGCGAGCCTGTCGCGCGAGCTGCACGAGAGCGGCGTTCCGGCGCTGGTGCTGTGGGGAGAGCACGACAGCTACCTCTCACCCGAGGCGGTGGGCCGTCCGCTCGCGACGCTGCTGCGCGCGCCGTTCGTGCTTCTCCCCGGCGGACACTTCCTGCCGCTCGAGTGTCCGGCCGAGCTGGTCATGGAGCTGCGCCGCTTCCTCGCGTGAGGGGCAACTGCGGCGCCGTGCCCGGACGTGCAGCCGGGCCAATTCACACCGTGGGTGATCTCGCGGTCGGCGGGCGAAACGGGTCCGGGGAGTCGCATCGCCGGCCCTCGCTCGCGGTGTCCAGAAATCGACTGGCCCCCTCGCGGCCGCTTCGACGGCACCGTGAAAAAGTGCGCGCCATTGAGCTCACCAAGCGCTCGAAAGGGCTGTAGACATGGCCGCGCGCTCGCAGGCTACCCTCGAGGTCCAGCGACGCGGAATCCGCGTGCGCGGAACGGTTCAGGGCGTCGGCTTCCGCCCGGCCGTCTACCGGCTCGCGCACCACCTCGGCCTGCACGGATTCGTCCGCAACGACGCCGGCGGCGTCTGGATCGAGATCGAGGGCGGTGCCGATTCCCTCGCCCGCTTCCAGGAGCAGCTTGCCCGCGCCGCGCCGCCGCTCGCTCGCATCGAGGCGACCGAAGTCGTCGCGCTGCAGGCGCTCGGCGAGACGGGCTTCGCGATCGTGGCCAGCGGAGCCGAAAGCGAGGTGCGCGCCATTATTCCCCCAGACGCGCCCACCTGCGCGCGCTGCCTCGAGGAGCTCTTCGATCCTGCCGACCGGCGCTTTCGCTATCCGTTCCTCAACTGCACCGACTGCGGCCCCCGCTACACCATCGTGCGCGACCTTCCCTACGATCGCGCGAAGACAACCATGGCCGCGTTCGCGCTCTGCGCGCGGTGCCGTGCGGAGTATGAAGATCCCGCCAGCCGCCGCTTCCACGCCGAGCCGAACGCGTGCCCCGCCTGCGGCCCGCAGCTCTCGCTGCTCGGCGAGGACGCGCGCGGCGAGGCAGCGCTGGCGGCTGCCATCGCCGCACTCGCCGACGGGAAGATCATCGCGCTCAAGGGCCTGGGCGGCTTCCACCTCGCCGCCGACGCGCGCAACGAAGCGGCCGTGGGGCTCCTGCGCGAGCGCAAGCGCCGCCCGTGCAAGCCGTTCGCCATCATGGCGCGCGATCTCGCGCAGGCGGCGCTCGCCGTCGAGTTAAGCAGCGCCGAACGCGCAGCGCTCGTCTCGGCGGCGCGGCCCATCGTCCTTTGCCCGGCGCGCAGGCCACTCGCTGTCGCTGGGTCGGTCGCGCCGCGCCTCGCGGAGCTGGGCGTCATGCTCCCGTACACGCCGCTGCACCATCTCCTGCTGCAGGGCGGCCCGCCGCTCCTGGTGATGACGAGCGGCAACCTCGCCGAGGAGCCGATCGCGCGCGACAACGACGAGGCGCTCGCCTCGCTCGCAGGCGTCGCCGATCTCTTCCTCGTCCACGACCGGGACATCCACACGCGCGCCGACGATTCGGTGGTGCGCATCGTTTGCGGCGCGGCGCAGCCGGTGCGGCGATCGCGCGGCCTGGTGCCCGAGCCGATCGCGCTCGGCTTCGACGGCCCTCCCGTGCTCGCGGTGGGCGCCCATCTCAAGAACACCGTCTGCCTCACCCGCGCAGGTGAGGCGTATCTCTCGCCGCACATCGGGGATTTGGAGAACGCCAAGGCGCACTCCTTCTTCATCGAGATGATCGGCAAGCTCTCCCGGCTCCTCGCCGTCGAGCCCGCGCTGGTGGCGCACGACCTGCACCCCGACTACCGCTCGACGCGCTGGGCGCTCGAGAGCGGCCTGCGCTGCGAGCCGGTGCAGCATCACCACGCCCATGTCGCCTCTTGCCTCGCGGAGCACGGACGCCGCGGGCCCGTCATCGGCGTGGCGTTCGACGGCACCGGCTGCGGTCCCAAGGGCGAGCTCTGGGGCGGCGAGATCCTCGTCGCCGATCTTCTGGGCTTCGAGCGCGTCGATCACCTGCGCCCGCTCGCGCTTGCGGGCGGCGAGGCGGCCATCCGCGAGCCTTGGCGACTCGCGCTCGCGGCGCTGGCGGACGCGGGGCTCTCCTCTGACCGTTTGCGCCGGATCGACGAGAAGAAGCGCGCGCTGATCGAGCGGCTGATCGCCAACCCTTCGCTCGCCCCGCGCGCGACCGGCGCCGGCCGCTGGTTCGACGCGATCGCTTCGCTCTGCGGCCTCTGCGACGAGGCCACCTACGAAGGGCAGGGCGCCGTCGAGCTGGAAGCGGCCGCGGATTCCGGCGACGCCGCCCCCTACCCCTTCGAGGTGCAGGCTTCGCCCGCCGGGATCGATCTGCGGCCAGCCGTCCGCGCCATCGCGCAGGACCTCGATCGCGGCGCGCCGATCGCGGTCATCGCGGCGCGCTTCCACGCGACGCTCGCTTTCGTCATCCGCGACGCCTGCGCCCGCGCCCGTGCCCGTGCCCGCACCGCCCTAGACACCGTGGCACTTTCGGGCGGATGCTTTCAGAATCGGCTGCTGACCGAGCGGGCGAGGACGTTGCTGGAGAAGGACGGATTCGAGGTACTCATCCATCGCCGTGTGCCACCCAACGACGGCGGCGTTTCGCTGGGCCAGGCCGCGGTTGCTTCATTCCGCGCGCTGGCCGCGAGATCGAAAGGGGAAGCCGATGTGTCTCGGGATCCCAGGTAAGATTCTCTCCATCCGCGAGGACCAGGGCCTGCGGGTGGGGAGCGTGCAGTTCGGCGGCATCAGCCGCGACGTCTGTCTCGAGTGCATTCCCGACACCGTGGTCGGCGACTTCGTGCTGGTGCACGTCGGCTTCGCCATCTCCAAGGTCGATCCCGAGCAGGCGGCGCACGCCTACGCGACGCTGCGGGAGCTTGGGCTGCTGCAGGAGCTCACCGGCGACATCGACGATGTCCACGGCCCGGCGGCGGAGCGCCCGTCATGAAGTACCTCGACGAATACCGCGATAGCGCGCTCGCCGAGGGTCTGGCCCGGCGCATCGCTTCCATCGCCACGCGGCCGTGGGTGCTGATGGAAGTCTGCGGCGGCCAGACGCACTCGATCGTGCGCTACGGCATCGACCGGATGATCCCGCAGTCGATCGAGCTGGTGCACGGCCCCGGCTGCCCGGTCTGCGTCACCTCGCTCGAGATGATCGACAAAGCTCACGCCATCGCCGTGCAGAAAGACGTCATCTTCACCTCCTTCGGCGACATGCTGCGCGTCCCGGGCTCGGGCAGCGATCTGCTCTCGCTGCGCAGCCGCGGCGCCGACGTGCGCGTCGTCTACGCGCCGCTCGACGCGGTCCGCATCGCCAGGGAGAACCCGACCAAGCGCGTGGTCTTCTTCGGCATCGGCTTCGAGACCACGGCGCCCGCCAATGCAATGGCGGTCTGGCTGGCAAAGAAGCAGGGCGTCGCCAATTTCTCCATGCTCGTCTCGCACGTGCTGGTGCCGCCGGCGATGGCAGCGATTCTCCAGACGGAGGGCAACCGCGTGCAGGGCTTCCTCGGGCCCGGCCACGTGATGGCGGTGATGGGCTTCAGCGAATACGAGGCTCTTTCCGCGCGCTATCAGGTCCCTATCGTGGTCACCGGCTTCGAGCCGCTCGACCTCCTCGAGGGAATCTTCATGACCGTGCGCCAGCTCGAGGCGGGCCGCGCGGAAGTGGAGAACCAGTATTCGCGCACCGTCACGCGCGAGGGAAACCCGGCCGCGCGCGAGCTGATGTTCGAGGTCTTCGAGGTGAGCGACCGCAAGTGGCGCGGCGTCGGGTCCATTCCCAAGTCGGGCTACAAGCTGCGCTACGAGTACCGCGCCCACGACGCCGAGAAACTCTTCGAGGTCGACTCGATCGAGACGCACGAGTCCGGGCTGTGCATCAGCGGCCAGATCCTGCGCGGGCTCAAGAAGCCCGCCGATTGCTCCGCCTTTGGAAAGGAATGCAATCCGCAAAGCCCGCTGGGCGCGACCATGGTCTCGGCCGAGGGCGCCTGCGCCGCTTATTACCAATACGGGCGCTATCTCCAGACGGGCGCGCAATTGCGCGTCAACACGCAATGAAGGAAGCGATCCTGCGCAAGGCGCGCGAGAGCGCCGAGCTGAAGGTCCGCTTCTTCGAGGAAAACGCGGCCCGCCTCGAGCAGTGCGTGGGAGAGCTGGCGAAACGATTCGAAGGCGGCGGGAGGCTGCTGGTCTTCGGGAATGGCGGCTCGGCCTGCGACGCGGAGCATGTCGCGACTGAATTCCTCCATCCGATTATCGAAAAGCGCAAGGCGCTCCCGGCGCAGGCGCTGACCACCAGCACGGCGATGCTCACCGCCATCGGCAACGACACCGACTTCTCGCGCATCTTCGCCGATCAGCTCGAGCTGCTCGCCCGGCCGCAGGACATCGCGCTGGGCATCTCCAGCTCGGGCGCCTCCGCCAACGTCAACCGCGCGCTGAAGCGGGCGCGCGAGATGGGCCTCATGACCATCGGCTTCGCCGGGCGCGACGGCGGGCGCATGCCCGATCTCTGCGACCACTGCTTCGTGGTCAAGACCTGGTCGATCCACCGCGTGCAAGAGACGCACACGACGCTCTTGCACCTGATCTGGGATCAGCTGCACATCGCCATGGGGGAGGACGATGTCCTCTGAGACTGGTACGCCCTTCGCCGCTTGCCCTTTGCCGATCACGCAGACCGAGAAAATCCTCCTCGGGCACGGCAGCGGCGGAAAGCTCACCGCGCAGCTGATCGAGAACATCGTCCTGCCCGCCTTCCGCAACCCGGCGCTGGAGGCGCTCGACGATCAGGCCATCCTGCCGTTCGGGGGCGCCCGCCTCGCCTTCACCACCGACTCCTACGTCATCACGCCGATCTTCTTCCGCGGCGGCGATATCGGTGAGTTGGCAATCAATGGCACCGTCAACGACCTCGCCATGGGCGGCGCCCGGCCGCTCTTTCTTTCGCTCGCCTTCATCCTCGAGGAGGGCTTTCCCATCGCCGACTTCGCCCGCGTGGTGGAGTCGGCGAGGGCGGCGGCGGCGCGGGCCGGCGTACAGGTGGTCACCGGCGACACCAAGGTGGTCGGGCGCGGCAGCGCCGACAAGATCTTCATCAACACCTCGGGCATCGGCCTGGTGCCCGACGGCGTCCACCTCTCTTCGCGCAACGTGCGCCCCGGCGACGCCATCCTCGTTTCCGGGACCATCGGCGACCACGGCGTCGCCATCCTCTCGCAGCGCGAGGGGCTCGAGTTCGAGGGCGCGCTCGAGAGCGACACCGCGGCGCTGCACGAACTGGTGGCCGCGGCGCTCGCGGCGGCGCCCGAGATCCACGCGCTGCGGGATCCCACCCGCGGCGGCGTGGCTGCGACGCTGGTCGAGATCGCCTCGCGGCAGAAGCTCGGCATGGAGGTGGACGAGACCGCCCTCCCGGTGCGCGACACCGTCCGCGGCGCCTGCGAGATCCTCGGACTCGATCCGCTGCTGGTCGCCAACGAGGGAAAGCTGATCGCCTTCGTGCCCGAGGCCGCCAGCGAGCGCGCGCTGCAGGCGCTGCGAGCGCACCCGCTCGGCCGCGATGCCTGCCGCATCGGCAGCGTCACCGCCGAGCATCCAGGCTTCGTCACGCTGCGCACGCCTATCGGCGGGCAGCGCATCCTCGACCTGCCCTTTGGCGAGTCGCTGCCGCGGATCTGCTAGCAGCGTTCGTCAGCGCCGCTCCGTTCGCGGATCACATATTCCGCATCTTGAGGTAACGAGCGACGTCCGGCAACGACCGTACGACCACCCACCCAGCCACCACAACGACTGCGCCCAAAAAGTACGTTCCCATTATCGACCTCCTTCGATTGTTCATGATGCTGCTCTCCCCACCAGCCTGCGGACCACGCGCGCCGCCTCGTCCACGGCCTGCTGCACCGGCGCGCTGAGGCCAATTCCCGGCTCGATCTCCTGCGGCTCGCAGCCGACCACCAGGACGCGCTTGAGCGTGCCGCCAAGGCTCTTCACCGTTGCGAGCACGGTGGCGGGATCCATGCCGTGCGCGTTCATGGGAGCGTCGGGCGTCGGCGCCGCGAGGTCCGGTTCGATGACGAAGACCGTGCCCGGCGGCGCGCCGCGGGAGACTGCGTCCACGAGAATCACCGTATCCCAGCCTTCGAGCAACTGGTAGGCGAGGTGCAGGCCGCGGATCCCGTAATCGGCGACGCGCGTTCCTTCCGGCATCGCCTCGCCCGCGAGCCGGCGCACGACCTCGACGCCGAAGCCGTCGTCGCCGAGGAAGATGTTGCCGATGCCGGCGACCAGCGTGCTCACGTTGCGGTGCCCTCCGTGGGCTCGATCTCGTCCGGATAGAAGTATAGGTACCGCCCGACCCGCGCGTGCAGATCCGCGGCAGGATCGTCCGCCAGCGTGACTGCGACGTACCGGTTGTCCTCGACGTCGAGGTAAACGCCCTGCACCACGGCGGCGCGCCCGGCGAGGAACATGTCCTGCGCGTCTGCCCGCCGCCCGGGGCGCAGGCGCACGGACGAGCCTTTGCTCACCGAGATTCCAGCCACCACCACGGCGTCGGTGTCGGGCGAGACCGACGCGTCGGCGCCGGGATCCCACCACGACGCCCGGCCCTCGAGCGGCGGCAACGGCTCCGGCTCCAGGGCGGCGCGCGGCGAGCGTAGAGCGCCGTGCAGGCGCCCCATCATCTCGGGCGACATGGCATCGACGCGGTCGAGGATGGCGGCGGAGCGCGGGTCGGTGGCGCGCGCCTCGCGCTTCTCCGCGTCGGTGAGCGTCAGGATGCGCAGCGTGAGGATCTCGTCGATTTCGGTGGCGTCGCAAAGGTCGCCGGGGCTCTCGGCGGCGATCTGCGGATAATCGTCGAGGATGATGGGCGACGAGAGCACCACGCGGCGCTCGCCCGGCTCGCCGACCAGCACGGGCCAGGTGCGCAGGTTTTGACAGAGGGCCGCGGCCGGCTCGCGCGAGGAGACGAAGGCGCCGTCCTCGACCTCGAGCAGCGTGTGCGTGCCGACGAACGACGAGCGCAGCGCCTCGTCGCGCGAGGCGGCCAGGTCGCCGATGGGTGTGACGTTCTCGGTCCGCACCGTGGCCTTGAGAAAGGCGCCGCAACGCTCGGTCGAGAATTGCAGCTCGCCCGCGATCGGCTCGAGCTCGCGCACCAGACGGCCCACCAGCACGCCCGCCGAGGAGAGGATCTCCTCCACCTCGCGACCGCCGGCGAACCCCCAGCGGACGGCGGGCGCGGGGCCGTCGAGCAGCGATTGCGAGAAATCGATTTCGCGCTCGACGCCCTCGTCCCAGGGCGTGAAGAGACGTCCCTCGCATTCGAGAGACGCGACCGGCTGAAACGAGGCTCCGGCCGCCTCCTCGATTGTGCGCCGCTGCAGCTGGAGGAAGCGGATCTTGCCGGTGAGCCGTGGCGAGGCGCCGGGCTCGATCAGGATTTCGGTCTGCGTCCACGAATGCTCGCAGCCGCCCGCCGCCACCCAGGTTGCGGGCGCGAGCACGCCGAACTGCCAGCGCAGCTGGTTCTTTGCCGACGAGGATCGGTACGGGTAGAGGACGTACCCCTCGTAGAGCACGGCGTCGGCCAGCTTGCGCGCGCGCTCGAAGCTCATGCGATCTCCTCCCCGGCCGTGCGCAGCAGCGCCAGCAGCGCCTGGTCGAAGGTCGGCAGCGCGCGCCGCGCTTTGAAGCGCGCCACCGCGTCGAGCGTGTCGCGCTCGAGCCGCAGCCAGCCCGTGCCCGGGTAGTAGAGGTCCATCAGCTCGCGCCAGACGGCGACGGGCAGGCGGAACGAGCTCTCCTTGTTCCACGGCAGCGGCGTCACCTCGATGCCTTTCTCGGTCCGCGCGAAGATCGTGCCGCTGAAGAGCAGCACCACCGGCATCTCGCCGCCCTCGAGGGCGTGGAGATACTTGGCGGCGGCCACCTCGAAGTCGTAGGTGCAGGTCACCGGCAGCTCCACGCGCGCGCTGCCGGTGAAGGCGGGCACCACCGTCGAGACATGCGTCCAGAGGAACGGCTTGAGCGTGTCCCCCCAGCGCGGCGTCTCGCCGAACAGCTCGAGCAGCTTCTCCTCTTCCGCGTGCGAGTAGGTCCGCCGCTGCGGCTCGATGCGGAGCTGGCAGCGCAGCGCGATGCTCTCGACGACGCCGCCGTCCTTCTCGTCGATGGCCAGCTCGATGCCGAGCGTGGGAACCGCGGCATACGGCACCGGCCTGGCACCGAGGGCGCGCAGCGTGAGGTCGGTCACGCGCGCTGCTCGCGCTCTTGCGGCCGCAGCGCGCCGAAGAACGATTCGATTTCCGCTGTCGCTTCCTCTCCGCCGTCGAAGCCGCGCCACTTCTTCCGCACGCGGCCGACCAGCTCGTAGCAGAGGTCGATCGGCACCAGGTAGCAATCGACGCCGTCGTCGCCGCGCCGGCCGTAGACGAGCAGCGCCTCCACGTCGGGGGCGAGCGCGCCCAGCGCAGGATTTTCCACCACCATCTCGCGCCACGCCTCGAGGCCGAGCAGCGATTCGGTCGCGCCCGCCGGCCCCGGGTAGAAGGCGACGTGCCGCGCGAGCGACGAGTTGAAGAAAAAGAAGGCCATCCGCACCGGGATCTGCAGCCGCTGCCACTGCGCCTCGCCGAGGTGGAACGAGGGTCCCTCCGCCTCGCGATCGGGCACGGCGCGGAATTTGCCCATTCCAGCTCCCTCCTGCGTGAAGAGCAGGCGGCAGGGGCGGCAGGCGCAGAGCAGGCGGCGCGACTCGATGTCCACCACGTGCGCGTGCTCGTCGGCGAGCGGCGTCGCGCAAAGCTCGCAGCCGTTCGCCGAGGGGAGGTGTCCGTTGGCCACTTTCTGCAGCAAAGGAAAGGGCGCGCGCGGCGGCGGCGGTGCCGGCTCCGGTTTCGGGCGCAGGTTGAGCTGCACCAGCCCACCGTGCGGCTCCTGGTCCTCGCGCCCGCCCTCGAACCTGACGCCCTCCATTTCGGGCGCCGCCTCCTGCACGGCGAGCTCGATCGCTTCTTTGCCGGCGCGCGAGCCGCGCAGTCGCACGCGCACGGTGCCGTCGTCATCGATGCCCATCAGCACCGCGCCGCCGGCCTCCACCTTCTCGAGCGCGGCGCGGATGCGCGACTCCGCGTCGTCCGGGTGGAGGCCGTGCAGGAGGAGCAGGCTCGCGACCAGCTCGTCGGCGAGCAGCCGTTGCCGCATCTCCGCGACGCTGGTAGCGCCGTCGCCCACCACCGCGACGACCCGCTCGAGCCCCTTGCCATAGAGCTCGAGCACCACGCGCATCAGCTCGTCGGTGCGCGCGCCCGCCTCGGGCGAGAGCGCGCGGATCTCTTCCAGGAGCGCCGCGATGCGCTCGCCCGCCGTGCGCGCGTCGCCGTCGATTTCCGCCATCACGCCCTCTAGCGGTGGGTGCTGAAAGCCGACGGCGAGTGGATCCGTTCGAGCACCTTGCCTTCGCCGAGGTACATGTGCACGCCGCAGGGCAGGCAGGGATCGAAGCTGCGCACGGTGCGCATGATGTCGATGCCCTTGAACTTGTCGGGCCCGTTCTCCTCGAAGATGGGCTGTCCCTGCACCGCGTCTTCGTAGGGTCCCGGCGTCCCGTAGCTGTCGCGCGGGCTCGCGTTCCAGGGAGTCGGCGGGTACGGGTGATAGTTGGCGATCTTGCCGTCGCGGATGACCATGTGGTGCGAGAGCACGCCGCGGACCGCCTCGGTAAAGCCGCAGCCGACCGAGTCCTTGGGGACCTTGAACGGCTGCCAGGTCTTGGTCCGGCCGGCGCGCAGCTCCTCGAGCGCCTTCTCGACGAAGTGCAGGGCGGCGCAAGCCGCGTACGCCTGGAAGTACGAGCGGGCGCGGTCGCGCTCGAGCGTGTTCGACCACTTCGGAATCTTCCACTCCATCGTCACCGGCCCGCGCGTCGCCGACTTGGGCAGGTTGAAGACCACGCTATTGCCGGTGGACTTGACGTAGCCGATGTCGACCAGGCCGGCGAGCGCCGTCGTCCACAGCCGCGCCAGTGGTCCGCCGCCGGTGTCGAGCGCGAGGTGGTCCTTGCCGTCGTACCAGCGCGGCGACATCACCCAGGTGTACTTGCCGCCCTCGCTGACGAGGTCGCGCTTCTGCGGCATCGGAATCGTGTGCTGGTTCCACGGGTGCCGGTCGTCAACCGGATTGCCGAGCGGATCCTTGTCGACGAACCTCTCCTTCCCCTTCCAGTCCTCGTAGAACGAGCTGCCGAGGAGGATGCGGATGCCGAGGTTGATCTGAACCAGGTCCGTGGTCACCAGCTTGCCGTCCACCACCACGCCGGGGGTGACGAACATCTTGCGGCCCCAGTTGGTCATGTCCTTGTATTCGAAGTTGCAGACCTCGGGATCCTGGAACGCGCCCCAGCAGCCGAGCAGGATGCGGCGGTTGCCGACCATCTCGTAGCCGGGCATCGCCTGGTAGAAGAAGTCGAAGAGATCGTCGTGCATGGGCACGGCGCGCTTGAGGAACTCGATGTAACGCATCAGGCGGGTGAGGTAGTCGGTGAAGAGCTGGATGGTGGGACTGGTGCCGACGCCGCCGGGATAGAGCGTCGAGGGATGCACGTGCCTGCCTTCCATCAGGCAGAACATCTCGCGCGTGTACCGGCTGACTTGAAGAGCCTCGCGGTAGAACTCGCCCTCGATCGGGTTCACCGACTTCATGATGTCGGCGATGGTCTTGTAGCCGTGGTCCTTGGCGTGCGGCGCTTCCCAGTGGAGGGCCTTCTCCCAGAGTCCGGGGTTGGTCTCCTTGACCATTCTCTCGCAGAAGTCCACCGCGACCAGGTTCTCCTGGAAGATGTTGTGGTCGAACATGAACTCGGCCGCTTCGCCGAGGTTGATGATCCACTCCGCGATGTTGGGCGGCTTGATTCCGTAGGCCATCTGCTGGGCGTAGCAGGAGCAGGTGGCGTGGTTGTCGCCGCAGATCCCGCAGATGCGGCTGGTGATGAAGTGCGCGTCGCGCGGATCCTTGCCTTTCATGAAGATGCTGTAGCCGCGGAAGACCGACGAGGTGCTCTTGCACTCGACGACCTTGCGGTTCTCGAAATCGATCTTGGTGTAGATGCCCAGGCTCCCGACGATGCGAGTGATCGGGTCCCAGTTCATCTCGACGAGCTTGCTCTTTCCTGCGACATTCCCTGCGAAACCTGGGGGGGTGGCCATGTTCGCTCCTTTGATAAGCGTCGATTAAAGGGTTCGAGTCTGCGAAACGAGGCTCACCACTTCGGCTGATAACCGGTCTGCAGCGCGCGGCCTTTCTTGCGCCAGCCGGGCTCCTTGTTCAGCGTGCTGAGGGTAAAGTTGCGCAGCGTCCGGATCGCCTTCCCGTAGATGCCGACCGCCTTGGTCGAGAACTTGGCGCCGGGCGGCTCGTCCATGAAGGGCATGAACTTGTCGGGGAAGCCGGGCATGGTGCAGCCGATGCAGATGCCGCCCACGTTGGGGCAGCCGCCGATGCCGCCCATCCAGCCGCGCTTGGGGACGTTGCACTTCACCACCGGTCCCCAGCAGCCGAGCTTCACGATGCATCTGTGGTCGCCGTACTCCTCGGCAAACTGGCCCTGCTCGTAATAGCCGGCGCGATCGCAGCCCTCATGAACCGTCTGGCCGAAAAGCCACTGCGGGCGCAGCTCGTCATCGAGGGGAATCATCGGCGCCGCGCCGGTCGCCTGGTAGAGCAGGTAGGTGATGGTCTCGGAGAGGTTGTCTGGATGGATGGGGCAGCCCGGCACGCAGACGATGGGGATGCCCGCCTTGGTCTTGAAGTCCCAACCGAGATAGTCGGGAACGCCCATGGCGCCGGTCGGGTTGCCGGACATGGCGTGGATGCCGCCGTAGGTCGCGCAGGTGCCGACGGCGAGGACCGCCAGCGCCTTGGGCGCGAGCTTGTCCAGCCACTCGGAGGTCTTCATCGGCTGGCCGGTCTTGGGGTCGTTGCCGAAGCCGGCCCAGTATCCTTCCTTCTTGATCGACTCGTTGGGGATGGACCCTTCCATGACGAGCACGAACGGATCGAGCTCGCCGCGGTCGGCCTTCCAGAACCACTCCATGAACTCGTCGCCGCCGAGCGAGTAGTCGATGAGCGGCCAATGCACCTGCACCTCGGGCAAGCCGGGAAGCACACCGAGGACAATGTCCTCGATGCTGGGCTGCATCGCGGCTGTCAGCGCGACGGAGTCCCCGTCACAACTGAGGCCGCAGTTGATCCAGAGGATGTGCACCACCGGCTTCTTCTTCTCACCTGGCATCGAATTCCCCTTCGCTCAAGACAGCGGTGGAACGGAGTGCGATGCGTGGCGGACAGGCAGCTTTGTCCGTGGGGCGCAAACCCAAGCAGCGCTTTTGGCGCCGTAGCGTCATTTCGTCACGCCCAGGAACGTTGACAACTGAACCCAAAAGCGGTGGTGTAATTCTACGTTAATCGGGCATTAATCAGTTCAGCCTGGACCCGAGCGCGATCTTGCAGCCCAGCCGACGTGTGATGGTTCAGCCCGCCTGCGCCCGCTGCTGCAGCTGTTCGCGCAGCCACCCGCACCACTCGTCGAGCCCGTCGCCGCGCGCGGCCGAGACGCGGAAGATGCGCAGCTTCGGGTTCACCCGGCGCGCAAACTCGATGCAGCGCTCGCTGTCGAACTCGAGGTGCGGGAGCAGATCGATCTTGTTGAGCACCATCACCTCGCAGGCGCGGAAGATGTGCGGATACTTGAGCGGCTTGTCCTCTCCCTCGGTGACCGAGGCGATGACCACCTTGGCCCGCTCGCCCAGATCGAAGAGCGCCGGGCAGACGAGGTTGCCGACGTTCTCGATGAAGAGCAGCGAGCGGTGCGGCGGGTCGAGCGCGCGCAGGCCCTTCGCGACCATGTCGGCATCGAGGTGGCAGCCGCTGCCCGTGTTGATCTGTACGGCTCTCGAGCCCGCGGCGCGGATGCGCTCGGCGTCGCGCACCGTCTCCTGATCGCCCTCGATCACCGAAAGCGCAACTTCGCGGCCGAGCATACGGATGGTGCGCTCGAGCAGGGTCGTCTTGCCGGCGCCCGGTGAGGACATGAGGTTCAGCGCCACCACCTCGCGCCCGGCGAAGAAGGCGCGGTTGCGCGCGGCGAGCTGGTTATTCTTCGAGAGAACCTCCTGCTCGAGCACCATCATCCGCGGCGAAGGCTCCGCATGCACATGGGGCACGCCGCGCTCGTGGGCGTCGTCGTGCCCGGGAGCGTGGTCGTGCTCATGAGCGTGGTCGTCCTCATGAGCGTGGTCGTCCTCATGCCCGTGGTCGTGCTCATGCGCGTGGTCGTGCGTGTGCCCGTCATCGTGATCGTGATCGACCACCGTCGCCTTTGCTCCCGTCGAGCAGCCGCAGGTCGTGCACATCACGCCACCTCCACAGCCTTGAGGAGCAGCTCCTGCCCAGAAAGGATTTCGAGATCGACGCTGCCGCAGTCGCAGCTCCCGAGCAGATTCTGCAGCGGCACTTCGGCGCCGCAGCGGCGGCACTTCGCGCGCCCCGGCGTCTCGACGATCTCCAGCGCCGCGTTCTCCAGCGGCGTGCCGCGGGAGGCGATGTCGAAGCAGAAGCGGATCGAATCCGGGACCACCGCCGAGAGCCGGCCGATGTGGAGCACCACCCGGACCACGCGCGCGCCACCGACCGCTTCGCAGACACCGGCAACGACGCTCTCGGTGATGGCCAGCTCGTGCATGGCAGCGTTCCCGGGGTGACGCTGGACAATTGCTCCGAGTTAGCCGCGCTGGCGATTTCGTTGTCAAGCTCGACGGCGGCTTGACCGGCAGAACGAAAGACGAACTTATAACAGCGTTCACAAAGGTAACCGCGTCAGGAGGCAGGAGTGGGTTCCAGCGAGCGTCGCGCGCGCGAGCGGCAACGGGTGCGGACGGCCATCTTGCACGCCGCCCGCCAGATCTTCACCTCCGAGGGCGTTGAAGCGGTCACCATGCGGCGCATCGCAAAGCGGATCGAATATTCGCCCACCGCCCTCTACTTCCACTTCCGCGACAAGGAGGCCCTGCTCGCCGAGCTGTGCAGCCAGGACTTCCGCGCCCTCGCCGCGCAGTTTGCGCGCTTGCTGCGGCTGGAGGATCCCGTCGCGCGCCTGCGCCGCGCCGGCAATGCCTACGTCGACTTCGCCGTCGCGCACCCCAACCACTATCGCCTCATGTTCATGAGGCCGGGCGAGCGGGCCTGGGACATCACCCAGGGCGATCCTGAGCAGGACGCCTACTCCTTTTTCGTCTCCGCCTGCGCGCAGATCATCGACGCGGGCCGCGCGCGGCGCGGACTCGCCGACCCGCACCTGCTCGCGCAGACCTTCTGGGCCGGAGTGCACGGCGTGGCCTCGCTGCACGTCGCGCTCTCCTCCGACCAGTGGGTCCACTGGCGCCCCATCGCGCAGCGGCGGCGGCTGATAGTGGACGCCGTTGTCGAGGCCATCACGCGCTGAGCGGTAAGATCTTCCCGTGCCAGCAGGTGCGCGGCGCGTCAATCGTCAGATGGAGGACCCTCGAAATGTTCCGGATGTCCGCGGACCACTAGCCGTCCAGCCGCCTATGACTATGCTGTGCGCGCTGGACATCCTCGTCCCGCGGACCGCGGAGAACCCTCGAATGCAGCTCGAGCTTCAGTGCAAGAAGTGCGAAGACTCCTTTGTCGCGGAGGTGACCGACCTCCAGACCGAGGCGAAGCTGCGCTGCGCCGGCTGCGGAGCGCACGTGCCGGAGGAGCAGGTCGAGACGCTGGTCGGCGCGCTGGAAGAGCTGTTCGCGGCGCTCGCACCGATGCGACGCAAGTTCACCATCAACGTCGAGCTGGATAGCGAGGACATGCCGCCGCCCTATGACGAGGCGCCGGTGGTGACCAAGAAGGAGACCGCGCTGCTGGACGAGGAGGAGAACGAGGACGCCGACGAAGAGGACGAGGACGATGAAGAGGCGCGCGACGTAGAGTTTTGAGCCGGCCGCCGGCCGCCGTCCCCTTCCTTTCCGGCGTCCGCTCGCTACCTTGTAACCATGGGACCTCGCCCATGGGTCGTCGCGCTGGTGCTCTTCGTCTGTAGTGCGGTCGGCACCTGCCGCTTGCTGCTCGCGCTCACGACGGGCCGCGGCCAGGTCGAGCTGGTGGCCGAGGAAATCGTCCGCTGCGCCAATGGTCAGGCGGTGCTGGTGCTCAGGCAAAAAGACGGCAACCTGCGCCTGCCCATTCCGCTGAGCGCGCACGAGGCGCTGGCCATCGAGCAGCGGCTGCAGGGCGCGCCCTTCGAGGCCGAGCTCGCCGCGTCTTCGATCCGGGCACTGGGCGGGCGCGTGCTGCGCGTCTCCATCGACGCGGTCGCGCGCGATCACCTCTTTTCCGGCCACGTCAGCGTGGCGAGCGGCGCGGGCCGCATCGAGCTGGAAGCGCGGCCGCAGGAATCGATCGGGCTGGCGCTCGACGCGCGCGCGCCCATCGTCGCCGCGCCCGAGGTGCTCGACGAGGCGGCGGTCTCCGACGGCGAGCTGCGCAGCCTGCACGAGCTCGACCGCGCGCGCAGCGTCTCGCGCCAGCGTGAGCCGCTTCCGCTGCTGGGGCTCTGACCGAAAGCGCGCCGCCAGGCCGCAACGCCCGCGCCGCAAAGTGTTCTTGCGCAGTCTGGGGCGCCGCCCTACGCTCGCCACGCTCATGCGCAAGGCGAAGATTATCTGCACGATGGGTCCGGCATCGCGCGAGGAGGCGACCATCGGCAAGCTCGTGGCCGCGGGCATGGACGTGGCGCGGCTCAACTTCTCCCACGGCACCCACGACGATCACGCGAAAGCACTCTCGAGCGTTCGCCGCGCCGCCGACCTCGCCGGCCGGCCGATCGGAATCCTGCTCGACCTGCAGGGGCCCAAGATCCGAACCGGCAAGATCGCCGGCGGCAAGGTGATGCTGAAGGAAGGCAGCGAGGTGGTGATCGTCAGCGGCAGCGACGGCACGCTGGGCACCGCCGAGCGCTTCTCCTGCTCCTATGAGGGCCTCGCCGACGACGTCTCGCCCGGCGACCCGCTCCTGATCAACGACGGCGCCGTCCGCCTGGAGGTCATCCAGATCAGCGGGCGCGAGCTCAAATGCCAGGTCCTGGTCGGCGGGCTGGTGAGCGATCACAAAGGCATCAACCTGCCCGGCACTCCGGTGTCGATTCCGGCGCTGACGCCGAAGGATATCGAGGATCTGCAATTCGGCCTCAGCCTCGGCGTCGATTACGTGGCCTTGAGCTTCGTGCGCACCGCCGACGATATCCGCCAGGTGAAGCGCTACGCGCCCCTCACGCCGATCATCGCCAAGCTCGAGAAGCCGCAGGCGGTGGACCGCATCGACGAGATCGCGCAGATCGCCGAGGGCGTGATGATCGCGCGCGGCGACCTGGGCGTGGAGATGCCCCTCGAGCGCGTCCCGCTGATCCAGAAGTCCGCCATCGAGCGCACGAACTACCACGGCAAGATCGCTATCGTAGCAACGCAGATGCTCGAGAGCATGATCGTCTCGCCGCAGCCCACGCGCGCCGAGGTGAGCGACGTCGCGAACGCGGTGCTCGACGGCGCCGACGCGGTGATGCTGTCGGCCGAGACCGCTACCGGCGCGTACCCGGTGCAGGCGGTGAAGATCATGGCCGGCATCGTCGAGGAGGTGGAGCGCAGCGCGCGCTACCAGTCACTGCCCGACCCCAAGCTCGACCGCGGGGAGAGCACCTTCGCCACCGCCGTCGCGAAGGCCTGCGCGGCGGCGGCCGGACAGCTCGGCATCGGCACCATCTGCGTGTACACCCGCACCGGCGAGACCGCGCGGCAGGTGGCCCAGCACCGGCCGCAGGCGCGCATCGTCGCCTTCACCGCCTCGCTCGAAGCCTACCGGCGCATGGCGCTTTACTGGGGTGTCACCGCGCGCCGCGTGCCCCAGCCGTTCGAGACCACCGACGAGATGATCTCGACCATCGCGCAGATGCTGGTCGGCGCGGGCGAGGCGATGCGCGGCGAGGCCATCGTCATCGCCTCCGCGGTGCCGCCCAACCGGCCCACCTTCGGCGCGTCGATGATGCAGATCCACCGCTTGTGAACCGGCGCGCGCCGCTCCTGGCGCTCCTCGCCGCGTGCCTGTTCGCGCAGCTTCCGCTGCTGCTCCGGCCGGAGGTCAACTCCGACAATGCGGTGGTCGGGCTCCAGGCGCTGCATTTCCTTCGCGGCGAATTCTCGCCCTGGTGCTGGGGCACGCCCTACCGCTCCTCCATCGATGCGCTCCTGACCGCGATCGCTTTTCTCTTCGTGGGCTCGCGGCCGCTCGCGCTGCTGCTGGTCCCCATCGCCGGCCACCTGCTGCTGGTCTCCATCGCGTACCGGCTTTTGCACCGCCACTTGCCGGGCTGGAGCGCCGCCGCCTGCTGCACGCCGCTCGTCTTCCTCACGCTCGGACCGCTGCTCGCCATCCTCAGCGGCACGCGCGAGTGGAGCATCGTGGCGGCGCTCGCGGCGCTGCTGTTGCTCGACGGCGGCGCTGCTCTTCGCGCGATCGTTCGCGCCGCCGTCGGGAGCGACCCGCGTCGATCCGGCGCGCTTGGGCGCGAACCTGCGCGCGCTCTGGCACACCGCCGGGCCGTGGCTGCTCGGGCTCGAAAAGCTCGAATGGCCGCTGGTGCAGATTGGCGGCGCGGCGCTCTTCTCATCGCTCTTTCTCTTCGGCGCGTTCAGCGGCCTCACCGGGGGCCGGCGTCGCCAGCTACTGGCAGGCGTATCGCCTGGGCTTCCTCCGGGCCGACCGAGCGTCGCTTCCGCGCCGAAGGCGTCCCGGTCGAGCGTTTCGATGCGGGTGGCAGAACCGCGCTGGTCATCCGCCGCGAAGTTGGCAAGCTCGGCCGATGATCCTCGCGCTCGTCCTGGTCCTCTCCGCGGCACCGAGACCGGCTTCAATTACTTCTGCCTGGCGATAACCAGGTTCTTGATCTTCGCGTAGGTCGCCTTGGGGACGATCTTCTTCTCGACCAGCTCGTCCTTCGCCTTGTACGGCCGGCCGGCGATGATCTTCGCGGCGTACGCGTCGCCGACTCCGGGCAGCGCTTTTAGATCTGCTTCGCTGGCGCTGTTGAGGTCGAGCTTGTCGGCCTTCGCGGCAGCCGGCTTGGCAGCCGGCGCCGTCTTGGCGAACGACGCGGTCGGGAGGGAGAAAAGTACCGCCATTGCCAGTGCGATCGCGGAAAGGATCTTCTTCATCTGATATCTCCTTTGAGGGAAGAGCAACCAGACGCTCTGTAGCAGATTCAGGTGATGCCCAGCGCCTGCGCCACCCGCTTGCGTTCTTGGACGAACAACTTCTGGTCTGCTTCAACCTGCGGCGCATATTTCTCGGCGAACTCGACCGCTCCCTTTGCGGCCGCGTCGGCGCTCCAGACCGCGTCGAACATGACCGGCGCATTCTCGCGGCAGTGCAGCCGCGCCAGCACCTGCCCGCATTGCCGCGCATAGGTATTGAGCTGCTCGTGCTTTAGGTCCCCTTCAGCGAACCGCGCCGAATCGATCTTCTCCTCCTCCGGCTCGTTCTCGCGGCCCAGAGCGGCGGCCTTGCCGAGGTGGGTAGCGGCCACCCGGGGCCACGGATCTCCCTGCAGCCGGCGGATCGACGCGGTCTGCGTGCGCGCCCGGTCGCGCGGCGAGGGCCGGTTGCGCAGGTCGTCCATCACGCTCGCGCGCGCCTCCTTCACCTCCAGCATGCGCCGCTCGTCGCCCTTCCCGAGCAGCACGGTGAAGCGCAGCCGGCCCAGCGAGCCCAGCCCCTTGTAGCGATAGGCAACGTCGAGGACGTCCCAGCCCGCGGGTGCGTCGGGCGCCTTGAGCTGCTTGAGGCTCTCCAGGTACTCGGCTACCGAGGCGTGGACCGTCTTCACCCACTCCTTCGACGGCGGCGCGAACTTGTCGCCGGCGAGACGCCGGTGCGCCTTGTCGGGCGCCACCTTGGCCGCGACGTCCGCGCGCGTCTTGAGCCCCTTGTCCTGCAAGAGCTCCTTCACGCGACCGTCCGCTTTGTCGATCGTCCACGGTAGCACCGGGAAGCGGCCGCCCAGCTTGGCGAGCTCGTCGGCCCAACCCCGCGCGATGGCGCGAGCCGCGGTCATCCGCACTCCCTGGGCGAGGCCCGGCAGCAGGAGCGCGCTGGTGCAGAGCCGCTTGAGATCGAGATCGAGCGGTCCGTAGCCGACGTCGTCGAAGTCGTTCACATCGAAGCACAATTCGCCGCTCTGGCCGCGGTAGACGCCAAAGTTCTCCAGGTGCAGATCGCCGACGATCAGCCCCTCGGGCGTCCCCGGGAGCGCGACCGGCACGCGAATGCGCAGCAGGTCGCAGGCATTGAGGTGGAAGGTGCCGCGGAAGAACTGGAACGCCGAGCCCGCGAGCGCCTCCAGCTTCTTGCCCAGCGCTTCCACGGTCAGGTCGGTCTTGCCGTCCTCGCTGCGGACCGGGTGCTCGAGGAGCGGCTTGTTATAGGCAATGATCTCGCCAATTGGATCGCGCATTTGAGTGGGATTATCGCACGATGGTATTGGCCGCACCATGAATCTCCCGCTGCAACTCCGCAAGGTCGAACAGGTCGATCGGCTGCTCGAACTTCGACCAGCAGGTCGATGTCGCTGTCCGGCCTGGTCTCACTTCGGAGCGTCGAGCCGAAGAGCGAAAGCGAGCGCACGCTGAAGCGCTTCGCGGCAGGAGCGGCGCGACCGCGGCGCGCAGGCCTTCTCGAAGTCGGCTGCTCGCCGGAGCAGGATGGCTTTTCGTCTCGCGCAACGTCTAGGAGCGCACAAACATTAGCACCCGATAACATCGACCTTTGCCTTGCGCTTCATGCCGCAGCTTGATATATCCCCTATTCAATGACACGAGCTCCGCAGCTTCCGTTGCAGTTCTCCCCTAAGGGAGGTGCACGGCCCGGCGCCGGCAGACCGCGCAAGAAGGGTGCCGGGGTCTCGCACCGGGCCCGGCAGGCTTTCGCGCGATGTTTACCGGTGCACGCCACGCTGCGCGTGCGGACCAGCGTGCCGAGCCTTCGTGGCGCCCACTGCTTCGCGGCCGTCGAGCGCACGCTCGCGGTGGCGCGCGACCGCCTCGGCCTACGCGTCGTGCACTTCGCCGTGCTCGGGAATCACCTGCACCTGGTCGTCGAGGCGGACGGCAGCGTGGCTCTAGCGCGGGGGATGCAGGGGCTGAGCATCCGCCTGGCGAAGGCGTTGAACAGGGCGCTCGGGCGCAGCGGAGCCGTCTTTGCGGATCACTATCATTCGCGCGTTCTCGCGACTCCCCGCGAGGTCGCGAGCGCCGTTGGCTATGTACTCGGGAATGCGAAGCATCACTATCCGGAGGTCGGAAATCGCCCGGACCCGTTCTCGTCTGCCGTGCGCACTGAGCTCGCGGCGCCGCCGCGGACGTGGCTGCTTTCCATCGGCTGGCGCCGCGGGCGGCCGCGGCCGTGAAGCCGCCTCAAAATGACCGCGCACAAACCAGCAGGTCGCTGTCGCTGTCCGGCCGGGCCTCGCCGCGGACCGTCGAGCCGAAGAGCGAGACTGAGCGCACGCTGAAGCGCTGGAGCATTTCGCGAGCCTCAGCGCAGGAGCGGCGCGACCGCGGCGCGCAGGGTCTTCTCGAACTCGGGCTGCTCGCCGGAGAGGATTGCAGCCACCGCGCCCTTGCCGTCGAGCACGAAGAGCCGCGGAAGCGCCTCGACGCAGAAGCGACCTTTTGAGACCTTCTCCGTCTCGTCAAAAGCGGCAGAGAGCTGCAACTGCTTCTCGTCGAGAAAAGCGAGCATCTTCTCTTCCGGCCCGCCGACGTGGATGGCGACTGCCGAGACCTTGTCGCCCCACTCGGTGACCAGCCTCTGCAGCGCAGGCATCTCCGCGAGGCACGGCTTGCAGTCGAAGCGCCAGAACGAAACGAGCGTGGCGCGCTTCTTCACCAGGAGGTCTGTGAGCGAAACGCGCCCGCCGCGCGCCAGCGGAAGGTTGAAGCGCGGGGCTATGGAGCCCTTGGCGGGACACACCGGGGCGGAGAGGAGCAAGGCGAGCGCGAGGAGCATGTGCCAGATATTATCCGATGCGCACCGCGGGCGGAATCTGGAATGGCTTGTGGCCGCCGGCCTCGTTGCAACGCGCGTGGCTCGCGGCCGCCCGCGGCAAGCGCAGGCGGTCGGACGTCACTGCGTTCGAGCCGCGGCTGGCCGGATGCGCTCCTCGCGCTCGCGCGGTCGAAAGGAATGCCGATCGGAAACCAGACCAGCCAGTTCTTCGCCAACGTCTACCTGCACCCGCTGGACCTCTTCGTCGCGCACCAGATCAGGCCCGGCCTCGCGGCGCGCTATGTTGATGACCTGCTGCTCTTCGACAACGCGCGGCAAGCTGCACGAGGCGCGCGCGAATCTCGGGTCTCATCGGCCACGCGCGGCCGGCGCACGCCGAGGCGGTACTCGCCGATGCGCTCGACGACTATCCGCTGGTGCGCGGGAGCTGACCTTTCTTCTCCGTCGGAAAGAGGGCGCGCCGCGATGGATTGCGGGAAGCGCCCTCCCTGCTTCCGCGCGGTTCGGACCCGCGCGCGCCATGATTCATCGCGCCGGCCCCGCCGACCACCCGCAAGGGCCCTGTAGGGCTGCCGCCAGACGCCGGACACGTTTCAGGCGCTGGTCCCTCGGCAGCAGCTCGACTGGCCGCAGCGGAACCCGATGTTGTTGTTCCTGTTCGTCGGGTCGTTTCTGTTGCGGTTTCGCGCGCGGAGGTTCTCGGGATTGTCGTTGTTCCACGAGCCCTCGCGGCCCGGGCCCTCCGGGCACTACGACTGCTTGGAAAGCTTACGCTGCCAGCCGCCCAGGAGTCGACCGACTTCGGCGACCAACTGCATCAACTCTTCCATGCGGCCTTCGGTGAAGAGCGAGAGGTCGGTGCCGAGGCGCAGGCAAATGCGCCAGCGTGCAGGGCCGCGTCTGCGTCGGCAAGCAGCGGCCTCGGGTCGCGGCTCTTGCTTGCCGAGACGACGGCCGCGTGAAAGCCGAAGGCTGCGTCTTCCATGCGCCGTCCGGGCACGGCGCGGCGCGAGCGTGGCCGACTCGCGGAGCAGGTCGTAGGCGCGGGCGAAGAGGGGAGATTCATCCATTTGGAAAAATCGCGCTGCCCGCCCTCCGGGCGGGTTTACAGGGAGGTCGATCGAGACAGGCTGCTTGAATTGGAACTTCAGTAGATCAGGATTCAGAGAACAGAAATCAGGAATTCAAAAGCTACCGGCCGCAGCGGAACCCGATGACGCTGTCCCAGGTCGTCGGGACGTTCCTGACGCGGTCCCGCGCGCGGAGGATCTCGGGAAGGTCGTCGAGCCACGAGCCCCCGCGGACAACTTTGTTGCTCCCGTCGTAATCGCTGCTGGTCCACTGCCAGACGTTGCCGCTGAGGTCGTGCAAGCCCCACTTTGAATCGCTCGCCTTGTGCGAGCCCACCGGGCAAGTGCTCTTCCGATTGCCTTTGCCAAGATCGCTACCTTCGCCGTCCCAGCAAGCGCGCGCGCCCGGCTCTTCATTGCCCCATGGATAGGTCCGGCCCTCGCTGCCGCCCGAAGCGACGTACTCCCATTCCTCCTCGGACGGCAGCCGCGCGCCGGCCCACTTGCAGAAGGACGTCGCCTGGTTCCAGTCCACGCAGTTGATCGGGTGATCGTCGCGGCCGGTCTTCCAGTTGCAAGAGGTACCTGTCTGCGGCTCGGAGCAGGTTCCCGCGCTGACGCACTTTGCATACGCGGCGACGGTCACGTCCGTCTCCCCGAGCTTGAACGCCTTCACCGACACCTCGCGGTTGCCCTGAAATCGAAAGGTGCCCGCCGGAATCGAGACGAGTCGGAGCCCGCTCTTCGATTCACTGCCGCCCTCGCCTCCGCCGGCCGTGCTCCCGCGCTTCAAGCTGAGCTTCACCGCCTGCGCCCTGCCCGGCCCGATCTCCACGTCGGCGCTCGCGTCCTCATATCCCTCCGCGCTGCAGGTCACGCGCGCTCTCCCTGCCGGCACCTCCAACCTCGTCACCGACTCCGGGCTCGCGCGCACGCCTTCGCCGCCCGCGCCGCACTGGGACGCGACGTTGACGCTGAGAAGCAGATTGCCGGGGAGCGCATCGAGCGATAGCGCCACCAGCGCGCGGTGCCGCCGTTGTCCACCTCGGCCTGCTGCTCCGCCGCGCGATATCCCACCGCCTCCGCGCGCACCAGATGCTTGCCCAGCTTGTACGGGCCTTGCTTGCCGGCGCCGGCCGGCTTGCCGTCCACCGTCACGCTCGCGGCCCGCGCGGCGGGCTCGGGAGCAATGCCAATCTCGATATAACCAGCAGCCGGCATCATCGTCTCGCTCATCACCGCCATCTTTCCGGCGACGATCTCCATTTGCCGGGTCACCGGCGCATAGCCCGAGATCTCCACCGAGACGACATAGGTGCCGGCACCTCGTTTGAGGGTCAGCGGCGTGGCGCCGACGGCGTCCCCGTCGATCGACACCTTCGCGCCGGGCGGCGTGCTCACCACCTTGAGCGTTCCCTTGGCGGGCGCCGCGGGTAGAGCGGGCCCGGCGCTGGTCTGCGGCGTCGAGGTGGCCGCCGTCTCGCCCAAAAGACCACTGCGCTCGAAGAACTTGTCCGCTTTGGCCGCAAAGTCCTTGCGCAGCCCGCGCACCGTCTCGCTCTCCAGCCGCGCCGAGGCGAGGATATTGCCGGACTTGGTATCGATCAGCCGCACCGAGGCGGTGTAGGTGCCTTCGGAGAACTGCACCGCGCCGGAGATGAACTTCTCCACATTCATCTGCTTCGCGGTATCGAGATGGCAGCTCCCTTCGCCGCACCTGGAGGCGTCGATGCCGTTGTCGGTGAGGATCTTGAGGGTGGTCTCGCCGGTCATCACCGTCCAGCCGGAGCCGGACAGGGCGTTGGCCGCCTCGTCGCGCAGCTCCTCTTCCAGCGACGCGCGCGCCTCGGGGCCCATCTTGCCGGCCGTCTTGGTGATATCGAGCGGAAGCACGACGATGGTCCGGTCGACCGCGAACGCCGGAGTCGCGACGAGCACCAGCACGAGCAGGCTCAAGAATAGACTGCGGGTCGCGACTCCCCCTCGGATTGAGTCTTTCCTTTACCACGGCGGGCGCGGATCGTTCGCGCGTTCCGGAGCCTTGGCGCGTGCCGACGACAGATCAATCGCTTATCAACGACCCTTCTTCGAGACGGCGTTCCCGGGCCTGCCTCCCGAGGTGCTCTCATCACCGACCCGACCGCGCCGCAGGGGCGATGCGCCGACCCGATTGCCGCGGCGTAGAGCCTTTCGGGGGCCGATCCATTAGCGAAGCGCAGCTTCAGCCGGCGGCTCCTGCCGCCGGGCGCCTCCGTGGGCGAACCAGGACGAATCCGGGGGTTGGGGCGACGGCAACCTGTTCTATTCCCGGCACGCCCAGAAGATCGGCGGCCAGACGGAGATCCCGGTGGAGTCTCTCCGCATGAAGGGCATTCGCGCTGGCGAGCAGGACTATGAGCTGATGGTCCTCGCCAAAAATGCGGGCCACGGAGCCAGGGCCGCGGAGATCGCGCACGGCGTCTTCGCGCGGTCTTACCAGTCCAATGCGACGCCGGCCGCGATCGAGAACGCACGGGCAGAGACTCGCGGCGCTGATCGGCAAGTAGTCGATTGAGGACAAAGGGCCAACGGCATGAAGACCGTGGCCCGGGCTGCGCACCGTTGCCGGTCGTAGGGGCGAATTCCCTGCACCGCCGGTGCGCAGCTCGACCCTCCATGGTCGAGAGGAGGCGCAGGTTTAGCCGGTGTGAATCGGAGAGCTTCGGGACATTGCCCGCCGGTGGGGGCGCTGCCCGCCTCGATGGTGGCCGAGGGGATGAGCACGCAGGGCGTGGTGGTCGGCTCCGCTGCCGTCTCCAGATTCCCTTGGTGGTCCGCGACGGTGATGACCATCGAGGGGGTGACCGGACTCGAGGCGGAAGTTTCCGCGCATGCGTGGCCAAGCCTCAACGTTCCGGCGGGCAATCACCTCGCGAGCTACCTCAACGCGGTCGACACCGCCGGCGACGCGGTGGGCGCCGTCTACATCGCTTTGTCCGGGGGGGGGCGCGGAGACCGCCATCCTCTGCAAGGACGGCGTGCTCATGGATCTCGAGGCCGCAATCGAACCCCCGACGCGGGTGCACTCGGCCTTCGCGATCAACGCGAGTGGCCAGATTCTCGCGAACCAAGGGCCGCTGGGTACCGCCCCCCTCTCCGGGCAGGTAGTGCTCACGCCCCGCTAAAGCGCAGACCACTTGAGCTAAGACTCGGCCGCCACGTGGCGGCCCGCGAACCTCCATGACGGTTATCTGTGTTTCTCGCCGACCTCGGAGCAGAATCAGAGCGCGGCGATGCCTTCCGCCATGCGCTGGACGCCCTTGCGGATCACGTCCTCCGAGGTGGCGAAGGAGAGGCGCAGATATCCTTCGCGCCCGAAGGCCGAGCCCGGCACCACCGCGACGCCGTGCTTCTCGAGCAGGATCTCGGAGAGCTTCAAGGTCGTCGGCGCTCGACTATTCAGCGCGCCGCGGACATCGGCAAAGACGTAATAAGCGCCGTCGGGGCGCGCGCACTTCATTCCGGGAACCTTGCCAATCAGGTCCACCATCAGATCGCGACGGCGCTCGAACGCCAGGCGCATCGCTTCGACCGGCTCCTGTGACCCGCGCAGCGCCGCCATGGCCGCGTATTGTGACAATGAGCTGGGATTCGACGTGCTCGCGTCCTGGATCTTGTTCATTGCACCGATGATATCGGCAGGCCCGCAGGCCCAGCCGAGGCGCAGGCCGGTCATGGCATAGGCCTTCGAGCAGCCATTGATCAGCACGGTGCGGGGCGCGAGCTGCGGCGCGATCCGTAACAGATTGACGGCCTTCACGCCGCCATAGACGAGTCTGCAATAGATATCGTCCGAGAGGATGATTGCGCGCGGATACTTCGCCAATACCCCGGCAATCCCGCGCAGCGCGTCCTCGCCCCAGACCGCGCCAGTGGGATTGCCGGGGCTTCCCAGCATCACCACGCGCGTCCGCTCGGACATGACCTTGGCCAGCGCCTCGGGCCGGGGCACCCAGCCGTCGTCGGCCGAGAGCTCGAGCTCCACCGGCGTCGCGCCCGCGAGCCGCACCATCTCGGGATAGCTGACCCAATAAGGATTGGGAATGACCGCTTCATCGCCCTCGTCGAGCAGCGCCTGGCAGGCGTTATACAAGGCTTGTTTCGCCCCCGCGGTGGCGACGATCTGCGAGACGGGATACCGCTGTCCCGATTCGTCATACATCCAGTCGGAGATCGCCTCGCGCAGCTCGGTCAGGCCGGAGGACGCGGTGTACTTGGTCATTCCCTTGCGCAGCGCGGAGACGATGGCCTCTTCGACATGAGGGAAGACAGGAAAGTCCGGCTCGCCAACCGACAGCGAAACGATATCCTTCCCCTCGCGACGCAGCTGGATTCCGCGCGCGGTGATGGCGAGCGTGGGCGACGGCTTCACTTGCGAGACACGTTGCGAGGTCATGTGCGGGGAAACCTCTTGGCGAGCGCGTCGAGGACGTTGGGCGGGACCAACCCCGCCACGTCGCCGCCGAGACGCGCCACGTCGCGGACGAAGCGGCTGGAGATGTAGAAGTAATCTTCGCCGGTCATCATGAAGAGCGTCTCGATGGTCTTGTCGAGCTTGCGGTTCATGTTGGCCATCTGAAACTCGTACTCGAAGTCGCTCATCGCGCGCAGCCCGCGCAAGATGGTGTTGACCTTCTGCTGCTCGGCGAACTTTACCAGCAGTCCGGAGAAGGTCTTCACCTCGACGCGCGGGTCGTTCTTGAGCGCTTCGCGCAGGAGGTCCACGCGCTCCTCGACGGTGAAGAGCGCATCCTTGGCCGGGTTCCGGATCACCGCGACGATCAGGCCGTCGAAGATGCGCAGGCCGCGCTGGATGATGGAGAGGTGCCCATGCGTGGGCGGGTCGAACGAGCCGGGATACAAAGCGATTCGAGACGGCACGGGCGCGCATCCTGCTGGAGCGATCGGGCGCCGTCAACCACCTGCGCCGCGGTTGGGCCAGCCACCAGCGATCGAGGAGGGCCAGGGCGAGCCCTCCCGCGCGGCTCAAACCGGCGAGACGCTCGCCGCTGGCACTGCGGGGATACCGAACAGCCGCGCCGCATTGTCGCCCAGAATCCGCGCTTCGTCCGCGGCCTGCAGCTTGAGGCCGCGGATGATTTTCAATTCCCGGTCCCATTGATAAGGAAGATTGGGAAAGTCCGTCCCGTAGAGAAGACGGCCCGGTTGGCGGCGGAGCAGCTCGAGATCGGGACCGTTCTCGAAGTATCCGGCAATCGCCATCGTGGTATCGAGATGCAGATTCTCGTGGCGCGAGAGCAGCGCCTCGAACTGCACGAACTCGTCCGCGCCGAGGTGCGGGACGATGGCGATCGCGTCCGGATGCCGCGCCAGCGCCCGGCTGATGCGCTCGGCGCCCGATACCGTGCGGGTATCAATTCCATAGGCGCTGCCCAGCGACGGCTCGGGGCCGCAATGGATGACGATCGGCTTGCGATGCCGCGCCGAGGCGCGCCACACCGCGTCCATGCGCGGATCGTCCGGCGCGATGCGCATCACATGACAGTGAATCTTGACGCCGCGGAAGCCGTCGCGGCCGAGCGCCTCGTCGAGGATCGCTTCGGCGCCATCCTCTCCCGGAAAGACAGTGCAGCACGGCACCACGGACGGATGCCGCGCGGCCACCTCGCCGGTGAAGTCGTTGAGCGCGCGCGCCATCCCGGGCTTGTGCGCGTAGGGCAACGCGACCATGCGGTCAACCCCGCCCGCGAGCAGCATCGCCACGTTCTGATCGACGCCCTCGCGATAGCCGGTAGTCCAGGCGTGGGTATCGAACCAGGAGCGGATCGCCGCCATCAGGCGGTCGGGCAGCAGGTGCACGTGAGCGTCGATCAGCACGCGCGAGGTGTACCGCGCACGCGCGCTTCCAGCTAGCTGCCGGTGGCGCGCTCCGGCGGCGGCGCGCTCTTCTGCCGGAAGCCGAAGATTTTGCCGATGCGGCCGAGCAGGCTCGCCGTTTCTTTCTCCATCGCGGGCACGGCCTCGGCGCGCGCGGCGTCCAGAGCCAGCCTGCGCCGCGCGATCACCTCCGCCAGCCGCTGCGCCAGCTCCGGCTCGACGTCGAGGATGCGGTGGAAGGCATCGCGATCGATGCCGAGCAGCGCAGCGTCACCGACTGCCAGCACCGTGGCCGAGCGCGGCTCGCCGGTCAGCACCGACATCTCGCCGAAGAGCGCGCCACGGCCCAGCCGCGCGACCTCCTTCTCGCCGCCGTCGGTCGTCACCCGCACCGCCACCTCGCCGCGTGCGACCAGATACAACGTCTCGCCCTGCTCGCCCTGCCGCACGATGGCCTGACCCGGCCCGTACTCGAGGAACCGCGCGCGCTCCGCCAGCGTGCGCCGCGCGCCCTCGTTCATCGCCTTGACGAAGTCGATACGACCGAGCAGGTCCTCGGCCTCGGCCAGGTGCTCGCGGCGGCGGCGGTCGTCGGCCTCGGCGGTGCGCTCGCGGAAGGAGAGCGTCGTCTGCGGGTACGGCATCTCGATGGCGTCGCGCCGCAGCGCGTACCAGATGGCTTCCTGCACCTGGTCGAGCGCCGCCCGCTCGAGGTGATAGCCGGCGGTCATGAAGCGCACGCGGTAGCTCGCGGCGTGGTCGGAGAAGCTCGCGAGTTGCACCGTGGGCTCCGGCGCGGGCAGCACCAGCGCGCACGAGCGGACCGCCTCGAGCAGCACCGTCTTGGAGCGCGCGGGGGAGACGTCGAGATCGATGGGGATGAACAGCTCGATCACGTCGGTGAGCTGCGGCCGCGTGTGGTTCACCACCACCTCGCGGCTGATCAGGCTGTTCGGCACCAGGAGCTCGTCGTGGTCCGCGGTCAACAGGCGCGTCGAGCGCCAGCCGACGTCGAGAATGCGGCCGGTGTATTTCCCGAAGCTCACCCACTCGCCCGTCTCGAAGGGCTGCTCGGCGTGCAGGGTGAGGCCCGCGAAGAGGTTCCCGAGCGTCTCCTGCAACGCGAAGCCGAGCACCACCGACAAGAGCGCGCTGGTCGCGAAGAGCGACGAGAGATCCAGTTTGTATTCGACGCGCAGCACCACCGCGACGCAGAGGAAGCTCGCGATCCAGACGAGCAGGCTGCGCAGGATGCGCGGGAGGCCGTTCCGCCCGCGCCAGCGAATGAAGCCGAACAGCAGCCCATCCAGCAGCCGCAGCACACCCACCGCGCCGAACAAGCTCGCGGCCGTGGCGAGCCCGTGCACGACCGATGGGTGCAGCCGGGCGCCCAAGCCCAGCACCGCGAGCCGCGCCAGCAGGTAGAAGCCGAGCAGCTTCTGCGCTGCGCCGAGCTCGCCGAGGAACTGCCTGGCCACGCCGCGCGTGCGCATCGACCGGCGCAGGATGGCAATACCGGCCCAGAGGGCGAGCGCGGTGAGCAGATTGGCAAGTCCCTCGGCAGTCGGCACACGATCATGGTCGCCGCTCCGTGGGCTTGGAGGCAAGGAAACTCCCGCCCTGCCAGATAGCCAAGGGCTCGCCTGACGGGTAGAAAATGGGCATGCGCAAGATCTTCATTGCCGCTCTCGCCCTCGCCGCAGCCTGCGCCACATCCAGCGCCCCGACGCCAGCCGCAGCACCCGTCGCGGCGCCCGGCACCGCACCGTCCGCGGCTGACGGCGGCCTGGCCGGCGCGGCGCCACCCGCCGAGACGCAGGGCGCGCCCAACCTGAGCCCGACCGAAGGCGAGCACGCCATCGCGCAGACCGAGAGCGGTGGCGAGGGCAACGAGGACGCCGCGCCCGAGGGCATCATCTCGCGCGCGTCGGGCCGCCCCGACCACCCGCGCTCTCTCGAGGAGATCGTCAAGAGCGGCTACGTCCGCGTGCTCACGCGCAACAACGACACCAGCTTTTTCATCTACCGCGGCCACCGGATGGGCTTCGACTACGAGGTCGGCAAGAAGCTCGCGCAGCACCTCAATATCCGCGTCGATATGATCATCACCAATAGCTGGCCCGAGATGTTCCAGGCCCTGCTCAAGGGTGAAGGTGACGCCATCGCCGCCGAGGTGACGGTCACGCCCGAGCGCGCGAAGCAGGTGCTCTTCGCCGAGCCGTGGGGCAAGACGAAGGAGCTCATCGTCTACAAGGACGGCGCCCCGCGGATCGCCACGGTGGACGATCTCGCCGGCAAGGAGGTCCACGTCCGCAAGAGCTCGACCTACTTCGAGTCGCTCGAAAAGCTCAATGAAAAGCTCACGGCCGCGGGAAAGAAGGAGGTGCAGATCAAGCTGGTGCCCGAGGAATGGGAGACGGACACCATTTTGCAGGCGGTGTCGCGCGGCGAGATTCTCTACACGGTGGCCGACTCGGTGCTGGCCGACGTGCACACCGCGTACTTCGACACCCTGCGCATCGGGCTCCCGATCAGCGAAGAGCGCGACCTCGCCTGGGCGGTGCGGCCGGGCGACGTGAAGCTGAAGACGGCCATCGACGCCGTCTTCCGCGAGCTGCGCAAGAAGCCCGACTTCAACATCATGAAGAGGAAATACTTCGAGGCGCAGCGCCGCCTGAAGGCCGAACGCGGGGACAAGACCTACGCCTCGGAGACCGGCACGCTGTCCGCCTATGATCCCATCGTGCGCAAGTATTCCGAGCAGCACGACTTCGACTGGCGGCTGGTCGCGGCGCAGATCTACCAGGAGAGCCACTTCGATCCGACGCGCAAGAGCTGGGTCGGAGCGCTCGGCCTCTTCCAGATCATGCCGGCCACGGCCAAAGGTCTCGGCATCGTCGACCCGACCGACCCCGAGCAATCCATCCGCGGCGGGCTCAAGTACATGCAGCAGCTCTCCGACCATTACCAAGACGTGGCGGACCCAATCGAGCGCTACCGCTTCGCGCTGGCCGCGTACAATTCCGGGTTCGGCCACGTGGACGATGCGCGGAGGCTGGCGCGCGGCGACGGCAAGGATCCGGCGAAGTGGCGCGAGGTGGCCGCCTACCTGCTCAAGCTCGCCGACCACAAGTACGCGACGAGGGCGCGCTTCGGCTACTGCCGCGGCACCGAGCCGGTCGAATACGTGCGCCACATCGACGAGCGCTATACGGGCTACGCGCAGCTGGTGCCGCTGAAGAAATCGTGACCCTCGGTCGAGTCTCGAACCATCGGCGCTCCTGCGGGCATGCGCGGCGGTAGCGCTGTGGTTAAGGTCCGGGCATGGCGTCCGGGCGGGTGCTGTCGATTGCATTCATCGCTGTGGTGGCAGCGTTCATCGGCTCGACCGTCTGGTCGCAGCGCGAGAACAAGCGCGCCAGCGATGCGGCGCTGGCCATTTCGAAGGACGCGGCTCCCGAGATCGAGGCGCTCGCCAACACGCGCGCCCACCTCCGGATGCTGGAGACGCGGGTGCTGCGGCAGCTCTCGGGAGAGGACGGGCAGCAGGTCGTCGAGGCGCGCCAGGCTCTCGACGAGAGCCTGCGGCGGGACCGCGCGCTGGTGGAAACCGCCGACGAGCTCGCGGCGCTCGGGCGGCTGCAGGCGACCGTCCTCGCCTTCGAGCTGTCGACTGAGCGGGCCAGCGAGCAGGCCCGTAGGGGCGCGAAGCTCGAGGCAGCCCGGACGGTGCGGACCGAGCTGCGCCGCCTCGCCGACGCCGCCGACGCCGACGCCGCCCAGCTCGTCGAGCTCGAGGCGCGGCGCGCACGCGAGGCGGCCGAGAGCATCGAGACCGCGATCGAGCGAGTGAACCACCTGGCCTTCGAGCTCGACGCAATGTCCGCCGCGCTGGCGGTGATCGCCGCGCTGCTGGCGCTGCGCACGGTGCGCGCCGCCGAGCGCGCGCAGGAGAGCCATCGCCAACTCGTCGAGCGCAAGGTCGAGGAGCTGGAGATGTTCGCGGGCCGCGTGGCGCACGACATCCTCAATCCGCTTCACGCGGTCGGACTCGCCATCTCCATCGCGCAGCGCGATCCCTCCGCGGCGCAGGCGAAGAGCGCGCTCGCCCGGGGCACCTCCAGCCTGGGCCGGGTCAGCCGCATCGTGGACGGCCTGCTCGAGTTCGCGCGCGCCGGCGCACGCCCCGAGCCCGGCGCGGTGGCCCAGATCGGCCCCGCGGTGGCGGGGTTGCAGGATGAGCTCGGCGAGCTTCTGTCGCAGGAGAGCGCGCAGCTGGTGGTCGAGCCGTTCGCGCCGTGCGCGGTCGCGTGCAGCCAGGGCGTGCTGCTCAGCCTGCTCTCGAATCTCTTGCGCAACGCCTTCAAGTACCTGGGCGGATCGCAGCGCCGCTCGGTGACGCTGCGGGTGCTGCCCCGCCGCGGCATGGTGCGCTTCGAGATCGAGGACACCGGCCCCGGCATTCCTCCGGCCCTGGTGGAAGGCCTCTTCCAGCCCTACGTGCGCGGCCCGATCACGGGCAAGCCGGGCATCGGGCTCGGGCTCGCCACGGTGAAGCGGCTGGTCGATTCGCATGGCGGTAAGGTCGCGGTGAGGCCCGCGCCCGGCGGCGGCTCGGTCTTCTGGTTCGAGCTTTGCGCGGCGGAGGCGTCCCAGGATCCCGTGCCCGGGACGCCCGCCAAGCTCGCGCTTGACCTCCCGGGGCCCCGCTTGTAGGGTGCGCGCCCTTCCGGGCAATACCGCCCGGCGCACGAGCCCGCTCGCACTCCCGCCAGCCCGGCGGATTCGCGGGGGGAAAAGAGGAATCCACCGCAATGAGCAATGGGCCTTTGCACTATGACGTGAAGAAGGCGGGGCTGGTCGAGAAGTTCCGCACCCACGAGCGCGACACCGGCTCGCCCGAGGTGCAGGTCGCGCTGCTGACCGAGCGCATCGTCTACCTGACCGAGCATTTCAAGACGCACAAGAAGGATCACCACTCGCGGCGCGGGCTGCTCAAGCTGGTCGGCCAGCGGCGGCGGCTCCTCGATTACCTCAAAGGCAAGGATGGCGCCCGGTACAAGAAGCTGATTGAAGGGCTCGGTATCCGCAAGTAACAAGGCTCTGCTTTACCGCCGGGGGCGCACGGTGCGCCCCTCGCGGGCTGGGGAGCTTGGGTTTTCGCGTTTCAGCAGGGAAGGCATTCCCAGGCGTCAGTGGTCCCTCATCGGAGCAGCGAGCTGTAGAGGTTCGCTGCTGCGATCAGGATCCAACGGCGCCTCACCCGGGATCCTCTCCCTGACATCAACGAGCAGGACACGCGCGGCCAACGGGGCTGCGAAAGGACGTTGCACATGGAAGCAAAGACGGTTTCGGCGAAAGTCGGCAATCAGCAGATCTCCATCGAGACGGGCAAGTTCGCCAAGCAGGCGGACGGCTCCGTCGTATTGCGCGCCGGCGACAGCATGGTGCTGGTCACCGCGGTCTCGGCGAAGGAGAGGAAGGAAGGCCTCGACTTCTTCCCGCTGACGGTTGATTACCAGGAGCGCCTGAGTGCCGCGGGCCGCATCCCCGGCAGCTTCTTCCGCCGCGAGGGCCGGCTCACCGAGCGCGAGACCATCATCTCGCGCATCATCGACCGCTCGTGCCGCCCGCTCTTCCCCGAGGGCTACCAGCACGACACGCAGATCATC
>JAYWBT010000096.1:0-5438 GCA_043781235.1 Deltaproteobacteria bacterium | reverse complement strand
GGGCGTGGTCGCCGGCGATGCTGAAGTCGCAGGCCATGCCGATCTCCTGCCCGCCGCCGATGCGCATGCCGTTGACGCGGCACACGACCGGCTTGTCGCAGAGCAGGATGGAGGTGATCGTGTCGTTGAACAGGCGCATGTACTGCGCGTACTCGGTGGGGCGGCCGGCGTAGAGCGTCGCGTACTCGGCGGTGTTGCCGCCGGTGCAGAAGGCGCGGTCGCCCTTGCCGGTGAGCACCGCCACCACCGCGCGGCGATCAGAGGAGGCGCGGCGGAAGGCGAGGATCAGCTCCTTCAGCGCTTCGGTGGTGTACGAGTTGAGCTGCTTCTCGTTGTCCAGCGTGATCCAGACGGCGTGCAGGCCTTCCACCGCCGCGCCCTTGCGGTCCTTCACCGGGCGCTCTTGGTAGCGAATGGAGCGGAACTGGTAGCCGGGGACGAGCTCGTGATTCGCAAGTTCCATTGTGCACCTCAAGAAAGTGGATCGAGGACGAGGCGGCGCTCGAGGCGGTGCGCGTGCATCGCCTCCAGGTGCTCGTTGAGGCGCGACATCGGCGCGCGCTCCACGAACGGGTCCAGCGCGATCTTGCCGCTGGCGATCAGCTCGATGACGGCGGGATACGCTTCGACCGGACAGCCCCAGGTCCCGTGCACGGTCGCGTCGAAGGCCATTAGATTGGAGAGCCGCAGCTCGACCGAGTCGGGGGTGTAGCCGACCTGCATCATCGTCGCGCCGCGGTCGAGCAGCCCGAAGGCCAGCGTCTGCCCGGCGCGGGTGCCGGTGCACTCGAAGATGCGCAGGCGGAAGCTTGGGATCCCATGCTTCTTCAGCAGCGCGCGGACCTCGACCTTCACCGCCTTGGGAGCGAGATCGCGAACCTCCAGCGCCGCTTCCGCGCCGTGCTGCAGCGCCAGGTCGAGCCGTTCGCGCTTGACGTCGAGCGCCAGCACGTGCGCGCCCTGCGCCGCCGCGATCTGCGCGGTGAAGCCGCCGACCCCGCCCACGCCGACCACCGCGGCGACGTCGCCTTCCCCCAGCCCGCTGCGGCGCACCGCCTGGAAGGCGGTCGAGACTGCGTCGGCGACGACGCCGAGCTTCCACGCCTCGAACCCGGGCGGGAGGCGGTCGAGCGGAACCAGCGGCGCGCTGCGCACCAGTTGATGCGTGGCGAATCCGCCGTCGATGTCATTGCCCGGCATCTGCTGTTGGGGACAGGCGTTCCCGCGCCCCGCCGCGCAGAAGGCGCACTTCCCGCAGGGCAGCACCGCGGGGATCAGCACCAGCTGTCCGATGGCGGGTCCGGGGCCGTTGCTGGCCGCGACGCGCCCGACCACCTCGTGTCCGAGCACCAGCGGGACCGGCTTCTTCGTCGGCACCTCGCCGCGCGCGTAGCCGAGGTCGGTGTGGCAGAGCCCGCAGCCGATCACCTCCACCAGCGCCTCGCCGGGCGCGGGCTGCGGCCAGCTGCGCCGCTCGGACACGAGCGGGCGGCCTGCCTGGGTGAGAACGTACGCGATTCCGTCCATTCCGGCCTCCGACGATGAAAGCACGATATGAGCGAACGTTCGTTCATGTCAAGCGTGACCCCCTGCGGCGCAGCGCCGCACCCCCTGTTCGAGGGGCCGGGAAGGGGAAAGCCCCTCTGTCGCGAGCGCGCGTTCCGGCGGGAGTTGACCGTCGCCGTTTTACGGTTCACCGTCACGCCATGCGAGCGAGCGACCAACTTCCCCCTGACTACAACGCCGCCCAATGGTTCGCCGGGCGGCACGTCAAAGAAGGCCGCGGTCACCACGTCGCGCTGGTCACGGACGAGGTGACGCTCACTTACGCCCAACTCGACGAGAGCGTGCGCCGATTCGCCGGAGCATTGAAACGCGCCGGTGTGCACCGCGGCGACCGGGTCGCGCTGATCCAGTTCGACTCGCCCATGCTCTCGATCAGCTTCTGGGGCGCGATCGCGCTCGGCGCGGTGGCGGTGCCGATCAACACGCTCCTCAAGCCCGCAGATCACCAGCGCATCCTCGAGGACAGCGACGCGCGCCTGGTGGTGGCGGATCCGGCGATCGTCCCCGACGCGAGGGCGCTGGCCCAGCCCGACGCGATCTGCTGGACGCCCGACCAGGCGCGCCAGCAGATGGCGGACGCGGCGCCCGTCGAGGAGTACGCGAAGACGCACCGCGATTCGTTCGCCTTCTTCCTCTATACCAGCGGCACCACCGGCGAGCCCAAAGGCGTGGTGCACCTGCAGCACGACATGTTCGTTTGTTGCGAGACCTACGGGAAGTCGGTGCTGCAGATTCGCGAGAGCGACCGCGTCTTCAGCATGGCCAAGTTCTTCTTCGCCTACGGGCTGGGAAATTCACAATACTTCCCCTTCCACGTCGGGGCAGCGACGGTGCTCTTTGCGGGCCGGCCCACGCCGGAAGGGATGTTCGAGCAGGTCCGCAAGCACCGGCCCACGCTCTTCTTCGGCGCGCCGACCGGCTACGCATTGATGCTGGCGGCGATGGACGGTGGCGCCAAGGCGGACTTCTCGTCGGTGCGCGCCTGTGCCAGCGCGGGCGAATCCTTGCCCGGTTCCCTGCTCGAGCGATGGAAGGCGAAGACAGGGATGGAGATTCTCGACGGCATCGGCTCGACGGAGCTGTGCCACATCTTCCTGAGCAACTTCCCCGGCAAGGTGCGGCCCGGCTCCACCGGCGTGCCCGTTCCGGGATACGACCTGCGCGTGGTCGACGACACGGGCAGCGACGTGCCGCGCGGGGAGATGGGAGATCTGCTGGTGCGCGGCGACTCGACCATGGCTCTCTACTGGAACAAGCACGAGACCACGAAATCGGTGCTGCGCGGCGAGTGGATCCGCACTGGCGACAAGTACTCGCAGGACGCCGACGGCTATTTCTTCCACGCCGGCCGCAGCGACGACATGCTCAAGGCGAGCGGGCAGTGGGTCTCGCCGGTCGAGGTGGAGGCGGCGCTGATCGCGCATCCCTCCGTCCTGGAATGCGCAGTGGTGGGGGAAGAGGACAAAGACGGCCTCACCAAGCCGCATGCCTACGTCACTCTCAAGCCAGGCGCGGATGCCGCGGGCCTCGAGACGGCGCTCAAGGCTTTCGCGCGCCAGAAGCTGGCGGGCTACAAATGCCCGCACTGGATCAGCGTCATCCCAGAGCTCCCCAAAACAGCGACGGGGAAGATCCAGCGCTTCCTGCTGCGCGCGCGCCGTGGGTGAAGCTGCGATGCCATCACGTCCGGTGTAATTCAATTCCGTAAGCGCGCAGGCGCCGCCAGAGAGTGTTGCGCGCGAGCCCCAGCACCCGCGCCGCCTCGGCCTGGTTTCCTCCGCAGGTATCGAGTACGGCCAGGACGTGCTCGCGCTCGACTTCGGCGAGCGGCCGCATCAAGGGGCGCGCCGGCCGCTGGCGCCGGACCTCGTCGGGGAGATCGTCCACCCGGACCGCCGGACCCTCGGCCAGCGCGGCCCCGTGGCGGACGGCGTTGGAGAGCTCGCGGATGTTCCCGGGCCAGCGGCAGGCGAGCAGCGCGCGTTCTGCATCGCGCGAAAAGCCGCGCGCCGGGCCCTCCTCCAGCTCGAGGAGTTGGAGCGCGATGGGGAGGATGTCCTCCTTGCGTTCGCGCAGCGGCGGCAGGGTGAGCGCGAAAACGTTGACCCGGTAGAAGAGGTCCTCGCGGAAGGCCGCGCGCTCCACCAGCTCGCGCAGATCGTGGTGGGTTGCGGCGATGACGCGCACGTCGGCGCGGCGGGAGCGAGTGGCGCCGACCCGCCGCACCTCGCCATCCTGGAGCACGCGCAGGAGCTTGGCCTGCAGCGGGAGCGGCAGCTCGGCCACCTCGTCGAGCAGGAGCGTGCCGCCCTCGGCCTCCTCGAACAAGCCGGGCTTGTCGCTGACCGCGCCGGTGAAGGAGCCGCGCACGTGGCCGAAGAGCTCGCTCTCGAGAAGCTCCCCAGGCAACGCGGCGCAGTTCACCGCCACGAACGGCTTGCTGGCCCGCGCGCTCGAGGCATGCAGAACGCGGGCGAGCACCTCCTTGCCCGTGCCGGTTTCTCCCTGCAGGACCACCGGGGCGGAGGCGCGAGCCAGGGCCGACGCGCGCACCAGCAGCCGTCGCATGACCGGGCTTTCCGCTACCATCCGCGAGCAGCGCGCTGCGCCTCCCTCGAAACGGGTGCGCAGGCTGCAGGCGCGGCAGAGGTCTCCCCGGTCGAACGGCGTCCCGCAGCCGATCTGTTCCATGTGTTCCACTATAGCGCGTATGGGGGGAATCTGCACGGCCGCCCCGGCAAGCCGATCCAGCTCGCGAACTTCTTCGTCGAGGTGCCGCCGGCACGTGCTCGGACCGGTGGCTCATGGCGTTCGCCCGGGAATGAAGCGCGGAAGGAGCACTTCGTTCTCCACATGGACGTGCAGAAGGACGTCGTCCTCGAGGTGCCGCAGCTCCGCGAGCAGCCTGCGATAGCTGCCGCAGGCCCAGGTCGGCGGCGTGTAGTCGTCGGACAGCGCGCGGATGCGGCGCAGCGCCGCTCCCACCTCGCGGTGCTCCTCGCGCATGCCGGCGAGCTCGCGCCGCAGGAGCTCGGGGTCCGGCGCGTCCGCCACCACCTCGCGGAAGAGCGTTTCCTCCTCCTGATCGAGATGCAGGTCGAGCAGCTCGCGCAGCTCGACGAACTCGGCCTGCAGCTCGCGCAGACGCGGGTCGTGATCGCCATGCACGCCTGCCACTTTGGCCACGAGCGGCACCAGGAAGGGCAGCGCGTCGCGGAGGAAGGCGTGGTGGCGGGAGACGATGAAGGATACCAGCTCGACCGTGGAGAGCGCCCGCGGATCCTCCGGTGGCGCCGGGAGCATCGCCGCCTTCTCCAGCACGGCGGCGACCTCTCTCGTGTCGAGGCCGCGCGCCGCACACGCCTCGGCGAGCGTCACGCCGCCGTTACAGCAGAAGTCGATGTGGCGATCCTGGAACACGGCGGCGCATTCCGGGTGATCGAGAACGATCCGGGAGACTGTCGTTGTCAGGTCCATGCGACACCTCGTCTTCAAGCGCCGTGCCATCCGCCGTTCCCCACGGTCCTCCTCGCCGGCCAGTCCCAAGTGTTCCGATCTGGAGCGCATGGGAAGGCGCGGTGCGCAACCCGCCCTCGGGAGAGGCGACGGCACGCGGATTGAAGAGAAGCCGCTGCAAGGAGGAAGAACCTATGAACACACAGTCCCGGAGCGACGTTGGCGAGCGGCTCGACGTGCGCACCATCCCGCCGCCGCAGAAGCATTCCACCATCCTGTCGCGCTTCGATGCGCTCCAACCCGGCCAGTCGTTCACACTGGTCAACGACCACGATCCGAAGCCGCTCTACTACCAGTTCAACGCCGAGCAGCCCGGCCGCTTCGAGTGGGAGTACCTCGAGAGCGGGCCGTCTGTC
>JAYWBT010000095.1:0-40120 GCA_043781235.1 Deltaproteobacteria bacterium | reverse complement strand
GAGCGCGACGGCGCCCACCGCGGCGGGCAGCGCGCCGAGGAAGGCCGCGATCAGGCCGGCCGCGCCGGCGAGGAGCAGCGAGGCGGCCCAGCCGTCCGGCGCCCGCTCGCGCGCGAGGAAGACCAGCAGCACCCAGGCGATCGCCACCGCGCCCGCGCGCACCGCCGGCTGCCGCGAAAGCCACGACAGCTCGCTGACGATCTGCTGCGACGCCCGCCGCAGCGCCGGCAGCCGCGGCGCGGGGGGCTGCGCCGTGTCGAGCAGGCGCAGCATCCCCTCCGCTTCGCGCAACGCGCGCAGGCAGTCCGGGCAGCCCTCGGCGTGCGCCAGGTACTCCCGCCGCTCGGGATCGTCCGCGGGCAGCGCCGCGATGCCTGCCACCTTGAGCCGCAGCGTCTCGCAGGCGGTCACGGCGTCTTCCCGGCCAGCGAGGCGAGCGATTCCCGCAGCCGCTCGTAGCCGCGGAAGGCGCGCAGCTTGACGGCGCCGGCGCTGGTGCCGAGCACTTCCGCGATCTCGGGAAAGGTCATCCCTTCGAAGCGGTGCAGGTGGATCACGGCGCGGTAGCTCTCCGGCAGCGCGTCGAGTGCCGCGTGCACCGCGGTGGCGCGGTCCTTCTGCGAGAGCGACTGCTCCGGCGTTTCGCCTTCATGGTCCTCGGCGCGGGCCACCGCCTCCTCGTCGGCGTCTTCGGGCAGGCGCTTCCGCTTGCGCAGCTCGTCCAGCCGCACCCGCGCCGCGACGCCGAAGATCCAGGGCAGCACCCTGGACTCCCTGCGGTACTGGTCGCGAGCTCGGTGCACCTTCATGAACGTCACCTGCAGCAAGTCGTCGGCAATGCTCTCGTCCCGGAAGGAGCGCGCGAAGAAGCCGTGGACGCGCGGAGCCAGCCGCGCGAACAGCTCCTCGAAGGCGCGCCGGTCGCCGGCCATCCAGGCGACCATGAGCGATTCGTCGTCCACCTCGTCTGGCACGCGGCAGAGGTTACCTGATCCACTGCCAATCGGAGGACGCCCGCACGGCCTATTCGGTTACGGCCCGGCGGCGATTTCATCTGACCGCATCCGGACAAGGCTGGGCGCGGCCCGGGTGTGCTTCGCTGGCGGACGATGGTATCCGTGAATGTGCTCGACCCTCGACTCAACCGACGGAGCACCTATGGCTAAGGCATTGGTCCTGATCCTGTTGGCTTCCGGAAGCATCGCTTGCGCAACCCCGGCAAACCGGGCGTCGGTGGCGGAGGACCAGCGGCTCGCCGAGCAGGAGGTTGTCTGCGAAGACTATGAGATGCCGATTGGCAGCCACATCGCCGAGAGCGTCTGCCGGGACAGCAAGCAGGTCGAGAAGCGCCGGCAGGCCACCCAGCAGATGCTGCGCGATCTGAACCGGCTCCGCCCGCCCGAAGGCGCGACGGTCTCTCCGACCGGCCGCTAAGCCGTCAGGATTTGCCGCCGCCCAGGAGGCGCTCCAGCTCCTCGTGCTCGGCGGTGCTGCAGAAGCTCGTCTGCCGGCCACCCGCGGCCAGCTCGATGCGCAGCTCGACCCGGCCGCCGGGCTGGGGATGGGCTGCGTGGCTCTTGGCCTTCTGCAGCGAGGCGAGCAGCGTCGCCACCCGCGGCGTCGAGGGCCGCGGGGCGGGCTTGCGCCGATAGCCGAGACTCAGGCTTCGCTCCGCGCCGCCTTCCAGGAGCGCGAAGTCGTGCAGCACGCGCGTCGCCTGCGCCTCCAGATCGCCGCCGCCCCACTGCTGCTCCGGATCCTCGAGGTCGAGCTCCTGCCCTTCAGCAGCGCGGAGCTCGCCCTGCGCGGTGGCGCGGAAGGCTTCGGTGCGGAAGCGGTTGCGCTTGCCGCCGCTGGTGCCGATCACCTCGAAGAGGTCGACGGCGACGCCCGCGCGCGTGGCCAGCAGGAGCGCGGCGCGGCGCGCGAGCTTGGCGTGATCGAAAAGCGCCACGCAGCCGCGGTCGCCGTGATCCTGGAGCGTGATGCGGCCGTCGCTCTCGGCGTCGTCGTGGGCGAGGCCCAGCGTCTCGAGCGCGGGCGGGAGCACTTCGCCCAGGCGCTGCCAACGCAAGGCTGTGGAGCGGAGGGCGATCAGCTCGATGCGGCGCATGCCGCGCACTCTACCGCGAGCCTGCGCTCAGCGCGCGCGGCGCGCCCAGGCCGCGCCGTCGAGCGCGCCGTCGAGCAGGGAAGAGACCTCGGGGGCGCTGAGCGGGTCGGCGTCGCCTTCCACGGCCTTCGACCAGAGCACCGCGCCGGTTTCGCGATCGAGCAGGTCGAGCTGCAGCGAGGTCTGCGCGCCGGAGAAGAAGCCGCGCTCCTCGACGGCGAAGTCGGCGGCGGGCGAGAGCGGCGGGAGCGTCAGCGCCGGCGCGGAGTGCGCATCGCCGCTGGCGGAAGAGTCGCCGGCGAGCTCCGGGCCGGACCGTGCATCGCCGCTCGCGGCGGGAAGCGCAGCGTCCCACGCCGGCGGCGCGGCAGTGTCGTCCTCGGGCGGCGGCGGGGCGCCAGGATAAGGCTGGAGGTCGGGCGCGGACCCCTCGGAGCGGAGCACGAGGGGCTCCGAGGCATAGTAAAACTGGAGGTCGAAGAAGAGCGGCGCTGGCGCGTAGCCATAGACGTAGGCGCGCGGAGGGGGCAGCGGCGCGAGGGCCGGGGGTGGCCCCACCGGGTGAGCGATCGGCCGGCCCGCCCCTGCGGCAGGCCCGGCTCGCGGAGCTGCCGACGCGATCGGTCCCGCGCGCGGAGGGGATGAGGACGTCGCCCGCGCGGCCGCTGCGCCGCCCGGCAATCCGGGCGAGGCCGATCGCGCAGCCGGCCCGGCGGGAGGCTTCACCGCGACCGCGGAGGGAGCAGGCCGCGCCGGCGCAGCGGCGGGCTTCGACGAAGACGAGGATCGCTTCGAGTTACTCCCCGCGACCGCCGCGATCACCACCACCACGACCACCACCACGATGCCAGCGACGAGCCCCACCTTCGCCCAAAGCTGCTGCTTGCGCCGCGCCTCGGTCAGCGCCACGCCGCGCTCGCGCACGAAGAGCACCGCGTCGCCCGCGCCCAGCGCGCCGGCCTGGATCTCGTGCTGCGCCAGCGCCGCGTCGATGGCCGCGCGCGCCTGCCGCTCGGCCTGCGTCTGTTCGGCGGGCCTGACTGCCTCGGAGCTCTCCAGCCACAACTCGAGCAGCGGCGGCGCGACGGTGCCGGGCGCGTCGGCGGGCTCCGCAGAGGAAGAGACCGGCACGCGCACGGTGGCGCAGCCGAAGCAGAGCAAGGTGGCGAGGGCGACTTTTCGCACGGCGCAGAGGATAGCGCGCCGGCTATGCTCGCGCGCATGAGCTTCGACGCCAGCTCGCTCTTCGCCTCGTTCGTGATCGGCACGGTGGGGCTCGCTCTGCTCATCTACGGCAAGAAGCAGCTGCGGCTCCCGCACTTCGCGGTCGGCCTCGCGATGCTGATCTATCCCTACTTCATCCCCAGCGCGGGCGTGATGGTGGGCATCGCCGCCGCGCTCGTGGGCCTGCTCGCGCTGCTGGTCAAGCTGGGCGTGTGACGCTACCACCCGGGCCAATGGAGCCGCCGCGCGACGAGGCCGAGCTGTGCCGCCGCCTCGGCCGTCTCGCCGGCCATCCGCTCGCCGCGATCGCTGCTGCGCACGGCGTGGAGGTTCCGGCGGACCTGCGCCGCAGCAAGGGCTGGGTGGGCACGCTGCTCGAGCGCGCGCTGGGCGCCACCGCGGCCTCACGCGCCGAGCCCGACTTCCCGCACCTCGGCATCGAGCTCAAGACCATCCCGGTGGACCCGCGGGGACGCCCGCTCGAGTCGTGCTTCGTCTCCTCGCTCGATCTCGGCGCGGTCGATCGGCGATGGGAGACCTCGCCGGTGCGCAAGAAACTCGCGCGCGTCGCCTGGGTGGTGGTCGAGGCGTCGCCGTCGATCCCGCTCGCGGCGCGGCGGCTGGGCGCGTCGCTGTTGTGGAGCCCGTCACCGCGCGAGCAGGAAACCTTGCGCGGCGATTACGAGGACATCGTCGAGCTGATCGGCGAGGGCTTTACCGTGACCGCCCACCGCGGCACCTGGCTGCAGCTGCGCCCCAAGGGCCGCAACGCTTTGGCGCTGCGCTGGTCGATCGACGAAGAGGGCGCGCCAGCCCGCACCGCGCCGCGCGCCTTCTACCTGCGCCGCTCCTTCACCGCCGCGCTGCTCGAGCAACACTTCACGCTGGGGGCCTGACCTGCCGCGACACCTGGAACCTTCGCATCCCTGCGCGTGCACCTCCGGCCTGCGCTTCGGCGACTGCTGCCGGCCGGCCCTGCGCGGCGAGCGCGAAGCGGCCGATCCGGTTTCGATGATGCGCTCGCGCTTCAGCGCCTTCGCGCTCGATTACTCCGCGTATCTCTGGCGCACGCTGCACCCGTCGCATCCCGATCGCGCGCGGCCGGAGGAGGAGGTGCTGCGCAACTTCCGGCGTGCCAGCCGCACCGTGGAGTATCGCGCGCTGCACATCCTCGATGCCGCGCCAGCCAGCGCCGATGGCCGCGCGCAGGTGCTCTTCCTCGCGCGGGTGCTCGACCGCGGGCGCGACCTGCCGTTTCTCGAGCGCTCCGAATTCCTCCACGACGGCCAGGGCTGGCGCTACGCCAACGGGACGGTGCGCGCGGCGACCGACTTCCCGGCGCCCGAGTCGGTCCGCTTCGACACCTTCGCACCCGCGCCGCCTCCCTGAGCCCGGCCGCCATCCGCTGCGCGCGCGCGTGAAGGTGCGACGCGGCGGCCTCGCGCGGAGTGCGGCGTCAGCGCGCGAGCGGCAGCAGCACCGCGTCGAGATCCTCCTGGTGCGGCCGCGCGAAGGACTGCGGCGTCAGCGTTCGCAGCCGGCCGAAGAAGCAACGGAAGTCGCCACGGCAGACGTCGAGCACGCGCGCGAATCCCTGCCCGCCCGAGCTGTAGGTCTGGTGCTGCACCAGCGCCGCGTTGTTGATTGGGCGCAGGTGCAGCCGCTGCTGCACGTCGTTCAGGATTGCCGCTTTGCGCACGCGCTTCTCGCCGTCCGGCCGCGGCGAGGCATACAGCTGCTGCAATTCCAAGTAGGCGGCGTGCAGCTCCTTCGAGGCTTCCTCGCCGCGCCGCTGCTGGTCTTCCCACGCCTCTCGCGCGCGCGGCGATCGCGCGAGGTATCGACCGGTCAGGCGGTCGGCGACGAAGCTCGCCAGACTTTCATTGAAGAGCGCCTGCCCATCAAGATGAAGCGTCGCGTGCACCGACTCGTGCAGCACCACGTCCACCAGGTCGCCGAGCGCCTCGGGACCCTTTGCGATCATCGACGAGAGCACCGGGTCGTGGAACCAGCCCAGCGTCGAGAAGGCGGACGATCCGCGCAGGTCCACGTCCCAGCCGTCGCCCGCGAGATCGCGCGCGTAGTCCTGCGCGCTGCGCAGATCGAACCAGCCCAGGTAGGGGAAGTCTCCCGCGACGGGAAAGCTCCAGGTCTTCGAGCGAAACCGCAGCGGCTCGCAGGCGCTCACGACGAAGACGACCGCCGCCCGGTGCAGCTGGACGTAGTCCTGGTAGTTGTCGGTTGGCCGGAGTCCGTTCTCCTCGCCGAAGCGCTTGACCTTGTCGATCTCCTGCAGCAGCGCGCGCAGACGCGGCCGGGTGCGCGGGCTCGCGATCACCTCGGCGAGGGGCTTGCGCGAGGCGAGCAGCGTGAGCTCGCCCTCGGTCGACTGGAGCGCCGCGTGCAAGGTGAGGCAGCCGGTGCAGAGGAGTGCCGCGGCGGCGGCGAGCGCGTGGCGCATGGGAGCCGTCGGTCATACAACGTGGCCATGGCCGAGGACTGGAGAAACCGCGGAGTCCGCGTGGTCAGCGGGCGCGAGCTCGATCCGAACACCGCGCAGACGCCCGGCATGACGCGCGCGGCGGCCATCACGCACGCGCGCGCGGGCGCCGAGAAGCTGTGGGCGGGGACGGTCACCATCCACCCCAACGCGAAGACCGGCGCGCACCACCACGGCGATCTCGAGTCGGTGATCTACGTCGTGCGCGGGCGGGCGCGGATGCGCTGGGGCGAGCAGCTGGAGTTCCTCGCCGAGGCCGGGCCGGGCGACTTCATCTACGTGCCGCCCTATGTCCCGCACCAGGAGATCAACGCCAGCCGCGACGAGCCGCTCGACTGCGTACTGGTGCGCAGCGGCCAGGAGCCGGTGGTGGTCAACCTCGACCTCGCCGGCGCGGAGGCGCCGGAAGAGGTGCAGTGGGTGGACGAGATCCACCGCGGCTGACGGGGCTTCGGCTGGTTGAGGCCCTTGGCGACGCGGCGAATCTCGAGCGACGCAACCCGCGCGAGAGGCAGCCCTCGTCCGCGAACAGGCTGCCGGACTTTCTACCGGCGCGGGGAACGCGCGCCAGGTGGCGAAGCGTGCGGTGGGTGCTGTCCGCCCTGTGGCGCGGGACGGTGAACCCGCTCGACCACCGGCACCGGGCGCCGCGTCTGGTGCGGTCGCGATGACTTTTCAGGGGCGCCCTGCGAATGGCGCGCAGGCGGCGGCCTGGATCCGCCCGGCCCCTTCTGCGAGCCCGGCAGCCCGTGCGAGCCGTGCCGCGGCTGCTGGCCTCCGGGCGCACCCTGCCCCCGCGAGTCGTGCCGCTGCTGCGGATGGCCACCGTGCGTCACCTGCCCCCGTGAGTCGTGCCGCTGCTGCGGATGGCCACCGTGCGCCACCTGCCCTCGCGAGTCGTGCGCCTGCGCGCCGTGCCGTGGGCGTCCCTGCGCACCATCGAGAATCCGGCCCTGCGTGGGCGCGCCGCGCGGCGCGGGAGCTTGCGGGCCTGGCTGATGCCCGCGCCCACCCTGCGTCGGACGACTCTGCTGCGGCCCTCGAGGATGCGCCGGCTGAGCGCCCGAGGCCCCGCCCCGCCGCGGCACCCCGGCGTGCCGCTGCGTTCCGCCAGACCCCGGCGCCCCACCCTGCCGAGACTCGCCGCCGTGCGTAGCTGCCCCTCCCTGCCGGTGCGGCCCACCTTGCCGGTGCGCCCCGCCGTGCCCCGGCGTCTCGCTGTGCTGCCGCGCCCCGCCTTGCCGCGCTCGCGGCTCCGGCTCGCGCACGGGCCGCCCGCTCGGCACGAACTCTGGCGTCAGCTCGCGCCGCACGTAGGCCTGCCAGATCTCGGGCGCGTCGCCTGTCCGCGCGGCCAGCGCCGGATCGAAGCCGGCAAAGAACGTCCGCAGATTTTCGATGTCGCGCTTGAAGAACTCGGCCGCGGTGCTGTTCTGCGCCGCCGAGATGACCTGCGGAAAGTCGATCAGGGTCGGACCTTCCGCCCCCAGCAGCACGTTGTACGCCGAGAGATCGCCGTGGATGAGATCGCTGCAGAGCATCCGCACGGCCTGCGCGCGCAGGTCCGCGTACGCCTGTGCGGCGGCCGCGGGCTCGAAGGCCACGTCGATCAGCCGCGGCGCCGGGTGGCCCTCGGTGTCCAGCACCAGCTTCATCAGGAGGATCCCCTCGTAGAACAGGACCGGCGCCGGCACCCGGACGCCCCGCGCGTGCAGCTTGTGCAGCGCGTCCGACTCAGCCGACTTCCACGCCTCCTCGGCGGCCTCCTGGCCGAAGCTGCTGCCGCGGTCCATCGCGCGCTGCGTGCGCGTGTTGCGGACCGTGCGGCCCTCCTTGTACCCGGAGTTGTTCTTGAAGCTGCGGAGGCTGCGTTCCTTGTAGACCTTGGCCGCGAGCACCTCCTCGCGGTGGCGCACCAGCCAAACGTCGGCTTCCTTGCCGCTCTTGAGGCGCGAGAGCACCTCGTCGATGACGCCGTCTTCCAGCAGCTGTTCCAGGTTTCCGCTCATCCTTCCCGGCAGTCTATGCGACTTGCGGGCCGCCGCCGTCTCCAAAGTGATCGCCGCTCCCACAACTCTTTAGGGCGGCGAGGCGCAGCTCGCCTTCCTCGATGGCGACTTCAGGGCCAATCACTTTGCAATGACGCTCAATCAACCCGGCTTGCCGGCAAGCTTCGGTCTGCACGCTGATGCCCGGTCTCCGCCGTCGTTGCGTGAGCGGCCGCGCATCTGGCAAGAGATGCCAATGCGGTACTTCGAGGACTTCACCGAAGGCGACGTATTCGAGCTGGGCGAAGTGCAGATGACCGAGGCCGAGATCCTCGAGTTCGCGCGCCGCTTCGATCCACAGCCGTTTCACATCGACGGCGAGGCGGCGGCGCGCTCGGTGTTCGGCGGGCTGATCGCGAGCGGCTGGCACACCGGGTCGGCCTTCATGGGCCTGCTGGTGCGCGGGCTCCTGCACGACGTGGCGAGCGTGGGCGCGGGCGGCCTCGATGAGCTGCGCTGGCTCAAGCCGGTGCGTCCCGGCGACCAGCTGCGCGGCCGGTTCACCGTGGTCTCCAAGCGCGAGTCCGAAAAGCACCCCGAGCGCGGCACGCTGGTCAACCTGGGCGAGCTCTTCAACCAGCGCGGCGAGCGGGTCTTCTTCATCCGCTGGCCCGCGCTGATCGGGCGCCGGCCAGCGGCGGCCGGCGGACGCGAGCCGTAGGCACCGCTCTCGCTTGTGCGAGCGTCTCGAGGCGGAGATGTCGGCGTTGCTGAGAGGCTTGGCTCACCGGCTGGCGTCGTTTTAGTGTTTGACCTCCGCAGCGCAGCGGCCAGTGCGAGCGCTCCCGAATAGATGCCCGCGCCGGCCAGCGCTACCGCGGTGAATCCCGCCAACATCGCCAGCAAGACACCCAGCGCTGCGCCGATGACCGAGGCGGCGCCGTTGATTCCCCACGCCCACGCCACCAGCCGCGGATCGCGGCGCGCGGTCAGCTCGACGCCCGCGGGAAGCGCCACGCCGAGCGCGATTCCAAGCGGCAGCAGCAAGAGAGCCGAGACGAACACGAGCACCACCGTCAGCGCGTACCCGGATGCCCGAGGAAGAGCACGAAGCGCTGCATGAACCCGTTCTCGACCATCATGAACCCGACGCCGATGCAGCCGAAGTGCGCGAGCGGCAACAGCGACGATGGGCGCTCGGCCAGCAGCAAAAGCGGCAGCAGCACCTGCAGGAGCACCAGCGCAAGGGAGATGAGCAGCATCGCCACCAGCACGCTGTATCCCGAGCCGAAGAGAAGCGTGCCGCCAAGGTGAAGCCCCGCCAGATCGCGCAGGCGGGCTGTCTGGAAGAAGAAGGGGCGATCGTCCCAGTCGCGCGCCGGCCGCGCGCGAGCGAGACGACGCGCAGCGACTCGGGCGTCCAGCGCGACATGCTCAAGACGCCCGCGGGCGTCAGGTGGCGAAAGTAATCGACGAACGCCTCGACCGTGTAGAGGCTGTTCTCCGAGAGGGCGAACGCGCCCGCCGCGCTCGCCGCCCTGGTGTCGACCAGGGAAGCCTGGATGAGATCGCATTTGTCGTCCGAGCGGCGCACGAAGCTGCGGCCTTCGCCGGTGGTCACGCGCACGCCCGGCCGTGAGTAGATCTGCCCGGAGAAGTCGCTGACCAGCCCGCGCATCACGTCATCGGCGATGATGGGATTCACCTCGACGCCGTCGACCTGCGCCGCGCCGAAGAGGAGCGCGGCCCAGAGGTCCCGGCCGCCGCCCGCGCCGATCACCAGCGCATGTCCGCCCGGCGGCAGGAGCTGGTCGCCGAGCGCGGTCAGGTCCCAGCGGAGAAACTCCACGTCGGCGGGCTGGTCGACGCCGATCAGGATCTGCGTCGCGGCGCTGGCGTCGATGTTCAAGAGCGCCGTTCGCGGCAGCTTCACCGGCGCGGCGGGGCTCAGCGCCCAGCCGCTGGTGGCGCCTTCTCGCAGCGCGTACACCGCTACGCGCGAGAGCGAGTTCCACTTGCTGAAGAACGCGGGCGCGAGCGTGCCCGGCAGCGTGCAAAAAGCAGCTCACCGAAGCCCGCCAGGCGACGTTCAGACCTGCCCACGGGAGAGCGCGCCGTCCGCGCTGCGGCCTCCGCGCTCGACGTAGAAGTGATCGCCCACGATGGTGACCGAGAGCTTGTTGCGCCGCTCGTCTCTGTCAGCGAACGCCGCGATCAGCGCGGGATCCAGCGCGAACAACTCGGCGCGCGCAAGCTTCGCCAGCTTCTCCTCGCGCGCGGTCGCGACGAATTCCTCCATCCGGCGCGGCGAGTCGAAGAACACCGCCACCCGCGCGCGGCCGTTCTTGTTGACGACTTTGTAAACCGTGGACGGCTCGGCCTTGCCCGCGCGGACCCAGAGCGTCAGGTCCCCGGTCAGATCGCGCGCCTCGAGATCCGGCGAGTCGGGATCGGACAGCCCCTTGCCGAACGCGAGCCGCTCCTGGTGAAAAAAGCAGAACGCGAGCACCCGCAGCCAGACGCGGTCGAGCGTCTCGGACGGATGCCGCGCGGTGCGGACGCTGAGCTTCTCGTCGAGCGCGCGGTCGACGTGGGCGAGCGCGACCTCGAAGTCGTAGAGCACCGGAGCCTGGGCCATGCGACTCGCATACACTGCCCGTGCGCCAAAAGGAGCACGCCATGCACAAGAGCCGCCTGAGCACCTTTGTCATCGATTGCCGCACCGGAGGTATCGACCAGACCGCGCGCTTCTGGAGCGCCGCGCTCGGACGCGGCGTCAAAGCACCGGACGACCCGCTCTATCGCGAGCTCGAGAGCACGCGCGAGGAGCCCACGCTGCGACGAGCGGGCCAACCAATGGCCCTGAACACGACCTCGTTCCACTGGTATATGTCCGCCCCATGATCAGACGCCTCTCCTTCCGCCTCCCTTTCTGCCTCGCCGCCCTGCTCGTCTCCTGCACCCACGCCCCCGCCGCGCCGACCGCGCCCGCGAGCTGGATCGAGCGCAGCAACCAGAACGCGCAGGTGCTGCTCGACGTCGGCGCGAAGTTCCGGCCCGAAGGCGCGTCCCGCAACGGCATCACCGGCATCGACGATCGGATCACCGACTTCACGCCGGGCCACCGGGAGCGCCAGCGCGCGGCCACGCGGACCGCGATGGCCGAGCTGCAGGCGCGCGGCGCGCAGGAGCAGGATCCGCTGGTCGCGCAGGACCTCGCCATCCTGGTCCACGCCGCGCAGGAGGAGATCGAGGGCTCGGAGCTGACCGAGAAGTACCAGGTGCAGTATCTGCAGCCCGCGCGCTTCATCTTCGGCAGCATCCACGCGCTGCTCGACCCGCAGGTGGCCAAAGATCGCTGGCCCGCTGCGCTGGCGCGCCTGCAGAAGTATGTGGCGAGCCCATCGCTGGTGGAGCTCGCGGACGCCGAGACGCTCGAGGGCCTGAAGAACGCGCAGCTCGCGCCGCCCGGCAAGCTCGACGTCGAGAACGAGCTCAAGACCGCGAAGCTGACCGAACAGGGAATCGACAAGCTCTTTGCCGATTACAAGCTCGAGGGCGCCGCCGCGCCGCTGGCGAAGCTGCACCAGCAGCTCGCCGAGCGGGAGCGGTTCGTCCGCGAGGAGGTGCTGCCGAAGGCCCGCGCCGATTTCCGCCTGCCGCCGCCCCTCTATGCGTTCGCGCTCAAGCGCGTCGGCGTGGATATCCCGCCGGAGCAACTCACGGCGATGGCGCACAAATCGTTCGATGAGATTCAAGGCGAGATGCAGAAGGTAGCGGCGCAGGTCGCGCAGGCGCACGGCTTCCAGAGCGCTGACTATCGCGACGTCATCCGCGAGCTGAAGAAGGACGTGATCCCCGACGGCCAGATCCTCGCGCACTATCAAGGCCGGCTGAACGACCTGGAGCAGATCATCCGCGAGCACCACCTGGTGACGCTGCCGCAGCGGCCGGCGCGCATCCGGCTGGGCACACCGGCGGAGAACGCGCAGCAGCCCGCGCCGCACATGATGCCGCCGCGGCTGATTGGCAATACCGGCGAGCAGGGCGAGTTCGTGCTGCCGCTCTCGGTGCCGGGCGCGCCCGACTCGAAGTATGACGACTTCACCTTTGCAGCCGCGTCGTGGACGCTGACCGCGCACGAGGCGCGCCCCGGCCACGAGCTGCAATTCGCCACCATGCTCGAAAAAGGCGTCTCGATCGCGCGCGCGCAGTTTGCCTTCAACAGCGTCAACGCCGAGGGCTGGGGCCTCTACTCGGAAGCCATCGTGCTCCCGTACATGCCGCCCGAAGGCCAGCTCATCTCGCTGCAGCTGCGTCTGCAGCGGGCGGCGCGCGCCTTCCTCGACCCGGAGCTGCAGCAGGGCAAGTGGACGCACGAGTCGGCGCGCGAGTTCCTGATGAAGGAGGTCTCTCTCTCGCCCGCGTTCGCGACCAGCGAGGTGGACCGCTACACCTTCCGCAGCCCGGCGCAGGCGACCGCGTATTTCTACGGGTATACCCGGCTGATCGAGCTGCGGGCCGCGGCGGAGCGCAAGCTGGGCCCGGCGTTCGACGCGCAGAAGTTCCACGACCTCATTCTCGCGCAGGGCCTGCTGCCGCCAGATCTGTTGTCCAAAGCCGTCCTCTCTGCGCTTTAAAAGCGGTAAGGTGGCGCCCGCGCCGTTGACATTGACGGCGACGTAAAAGGGGGCCCCACCATGCTGCTCAAGATCGGCATCGCACTCATCGTCGTGATCGCAATCTTCCTCGTCGTCGCCGCCACGCGGCCGGCGAGCTATCGCGTGACGCGCAAGACCCTGGTGTCCGCGCCGCCCGCCGTCGCCTACGCGCAGGTGGTGGACTTTCACAAGTGGCCGGCCTGGTCGCCGTGGGCCAAGCTCGACCCGGCGATGAAGACCACGTACAGCGGCGCGCCCGAGGGCACCGGCGCGGTCTACGCCTGGACCGGCAACGACAAGGTCGGCGAAGGACGCATGACCATTCTCGAGGCGCGCCCCGCCGAGGTGGTGAACGTGAAGCTCGAGTTCATGCGGCCGATGACCGCGATCAACCAGAGCAGCTTCACCTTTACGCCCGCCCCGGGCGGCACCGGGATCGTCTGGACGATGGACGGGCATAACAATTTCATGGCCAAGGCGTTCTCGGTCTTCATGGACTTTGAGAAGATGGTCGGCGACGACTTCGAGCGGGGACTCGCGAATCTCAAAGCCGTCTCGGAGGCGCAGCAGCCGGCCCCGATTTCCGCCGTCGCGCATTAAAGTCGCGCGACCTGCCGGGCGGCGGCACCTCCGGGGCGCTATGCTCCCCCGAATGGTCGAGGACTTTCCGCCATCGACGAAGCCCGCGCTGCCCATCGTCGGCCGCGAGATCCTGTCGCTGCTCGCGTCCGGCCTGCTGTATCCGTTCGGCCTGCGCGCCGCGCGGGCGCGCACCGCGCGGCGCCGCGACCAGCGCACCGTCGTGCTGGTGCACGGCTGGCTCGGCAACCGCTCCGGCTTCCTTCCCCTGCGCGCGTGGCTCCGCACGCACGGCGTGAAGCAGGTGCTCGCGTACGACTACGCTTCCGGCGGCGGCATCGAGCAAGCGGCCATCGGCCTGCGCGATTTCCTGCGCGAGCGCGTCCGCGGCGGGCGCATCGATCTCGTCTGCCACAGCCTGGGCGGCCTGGTCGCGCGCGTCTATCTGCAAGAGCTGGGTGGCGCGCGGCGTGTCGATCGCTGCATCACGCTTGGTACGCCGCACCGCGGGACCTACAACGCCTATTGGGTCGCGTCGCGCATCGGCAACGAGCTGCGGCCCGGCTCGGCGCTGCTGCAGCGGCTCGAAGCCTCTCGCGCAGGAGCGGCTTCAGTGCGCTTCACCTCGATCGCCGCCGGATCCGACAACATCGTGCTGCCGCGCGTGTTCGCGGGCGCGGACGAGGATTGCGTGCGCATCGAGGACACCGGCCACCTGGGCCTGCTCTTCTCGCCGCAGGTCTTCGCCGCGGTGACGCAGCGCCTCTCCGGCTAGTGCTACTGTGTGACGCGCCCAAGCGAGAAGACGTCGTTGCCCTTGGCGAAAAAGATCCGGTCGGCGTCGAGCTGCATGCCTGTGTGGCGGTACCCTTGAGCCAGATCGATTTTCGCGCGAGCGCCTGTCGCGAGGGTGATCTGAAACAGCTCCGAGACCATGGGCTCGAGCGTCGTCTCCATCCCGAAGAGCATGCCGTTCTCCTCGTCGACGGCCCAGACGGCGCCGTTCGCCGCCGCAGCGGCGATGGCACGGGCGGCCCCGGTATCCTTGTTGACCATCCAGAAGCCGGCCTGCGAGCCATCGCTGTAAACGAAGAGATTGTCCGCGCCGACGGCGAGCTGCCGAGCCGGGGAGTCCGGGCACCAAAGATCCTCGAGATCGCCGCCCCCGACCGGAGCGCGCGCCACGCAATGTGCATTGGCGGCACCGAAGTAGTTGCTGTACGAAATATAGAGGGTGTCACTGTCGACGATCCAGTCGTCAACGTAACCAAAGAGCGGGTCGGGCGGACGGAAGGTGGAAACTGTCGACGCGCCCGTCGCCTTCGAAACGATTGCGAGCTCGAGCTCCCGGCTCTTTGAGTCCAACGGCGGCGCCTTGAGTAGATTGATGCTCTTTTCGGCGTGGCGAACGTCGCTGTACCCCTGCGGGAGAGCGACGGCCTCGGCGGTCCCGTCCGCCCGCGAGATTCGCCAGAGCGAGCCGACGGAATGCCGGTCGGGGCCGTCGGTGGTCGGGATGACCTCTTGCTCCAGTACGTCGGCGAAGATCCAGTCTGCGTCTACGCTCAGGCGAACGACGACGGCCTGGTGGTTGACGCCGTTCGGCAGGTCGAGCTGGCGCGGCGCCGAGAAAACAGTCGTTGGCGTGCCGCCCGCTTTGGCCACCACACGCACTTCGGCGCAGCAGTCGTCCTGGATTGACGTGCCCCAGAAGACGTAAGTGGAATCAATCGCGACCGGGCCAGGCGCGTTCTCGCCAGTCGCCAGGACGAGGTCGGCAGGCAGAGTGTTGTTGCTCAATGGGCCGCCATTTGGCCCGAGCGAGCCGGCTCCGGCCCATCCTGGCGGAGCGCCACCGAGCGGCATAGTGGTGGTGTTGCTTTTGACGCTGGACTGGCCGCAGGCCGTAATGACGAGAGCTAATGTCAACAAGGCGATTTCGGACACGGTATCCTCCCCCGGACGTACGTGGCAGGAAGGTAGGCATTGCTGCTCAAGCGGTCACCCGCTCGCCGGCCTCCGGGCGCTCAGTGGCGGTATGCGCGCAGCAATTGGAAGCCGGAATTGAAAGCTCCGAATCCGCGCGCGTTGCGCAGCTCGAGCACCAGCTCGCCGGAGGGCAACTCCCAGTAGACGTCCGCTCGCACATCGTCGACGTCCGAAGCTCGAGGATAGGAGAGCAGGTCTTCCCAGTTGACCCCGTCCGCGCTTCCGAAGACGTGGGCGCTCACCTCGCCGGCCGCGTACAAGTCGCCGTTCGATTCGCGCGCCGCTCCGATGACGAAACCGCCCGAGCGGATGGCGTGCGTCGAGTAGGCGGGACCGGTCAGGTCGACGAGGTGCGCGTAGGTGCCGGTGGCGTCGACCGTCGCGACAGCGGCCATCGGCGGAAGATAGGAGATGTCCTGGCCGAAGAGGACGCTGCCGTCCGGGAGAACCTCGCCGTCGACCACGTCGCCTTCCTGCCCCCCGAGCACCAGGCGCCAGGTGAAGCCGCCGTCGGCTGAGCGGTAAACCCCGCATTGCGGCGTGGTATCGCCGAACCACGCCCAGAGGACCCCTCGGGCCGGGTCGGCGCGCAGCCCGTGCCCGTGCCGGTGCCCCTGGAAAGTGTAGCGCAGCGTCCAGGTAAGGCCCGCATCGGAGCTGACGTGCAGACCGATAGGAGTGTCGGCGCCTGTGAAGACCTGATACTCGAGCAAATAGATCATCGTTCCGAGTTGCGCGAAGCTATGCGGCGTCAAGGTGCGGTAATCGCCCAGCGGCAAGACTTCCGACCAGGTCGCGCCCGCATCGGTGGAACGAGCGATGGCGTGGCTCGCTCCGACTCTGACGTCCGCGAGCAGCGTGCCGTCGCCCAGGACCGTCAGATTGAAGAACTCGCCGCCGTGCGGAGCCACGCCGCGGGCCACGAAAGTGCGCGCACCGTCACTGCTGGCAAGCAGGTTCTGCGTGCCTGCCGACCGTGACACTGCGTAGACGGTTCCGCTGGCGTCGGCGCAGAGGATCTCGTGCTCGCTGTCGGTGTACGTCACCTCGAGCGCGAGGCGGCCGGCGTCGGCAGCCCCTGCGTCCGATGCGCCGCCAGCATCGGGCGTTCCCGCGTCTGCAGTGCCGGCGTCGAAGGGCCCGCCCGCATCCGTATTCAGGCCGGCGTCCACGGCGCCGCCTCCATCGAAAGGCTCGCCCGCATCCGCTTTCAGACCGGCGTCCGCGGCGCCGCCTCCATCGAAAGGCTCGCCAGCGTCCGCGGCGCCGCCTCCATCGAAAAGATCGGCCGCATCCGACCCGGCGTCATGCATTCCCGCATCGCCCGGAGCAGCACCGATGCCCGCGTCGATGGCGGGCAGGACTGAAAGCTCTGGGCCGGGGTCTCGCGGCGCGCACCCCGCCGCCCAGAGCAAGATCGCGATCGAAGCAAGCAAGCGCGCCATCCCGCAAGCTGTGGCCGGGAATCGCCTGGCACCAGCGCGCGGGTTTAGAAACGTTCAATTCCATTCGCCGTAGTTGAGCTCACGGTCCTCGGGCTGCTCTTCCGGTGATCGCCGTTTTGGAAGAGCCGGTAACCTGGTCCCGCAACGAGTGAGACCAGCTCCCGGCCACACCCGGAACGCGCTGCAGGTGCTCGCTAGAACAGCCAGTGCCTGCGCTCCGCGAACTCCTCGTGGGCGGCGCCGAAGTAGAGCGTGACGGTGCTGTGCAGCTCTTCGCGCGGTCGCTCGTCGAGGCGGCAGCGGGCGGCGGTCTCGAGTGGGCCGTCGCAGAACTCGTGCTCGAAGCGCCAGCAGCGCGCGTCGCCGGTGATGCCGCTGCCGGCGCCGAGCTCGAGCACGTAGCGCACCGGGGAGCGGATCACTCGCGCGAGCGCGGGACCCGGAGGGAGCCAGCATGCGAGCACCAGATCGGGCTTCAGCTTCGCGATCGCCGCGCGTGCCTCGAGCCTGCGCACGCCGTCGCCGAGAGCGAGGCCGGCGACATCCATCTTGCTGAGTGCGCGGCGCTCGGCAGCGCTCATGCGCGCAGCGGGCTGCTCCCAGGCCCCGGAGTCGGTGGCGATGATTTGCAAATCCGGCGCCGCGCGCGCGAGCGAGCTCGACAGGAAGCCGTCGCCGGCAGCGACTTCGACGACGCGCTTTGCGCCGCACCCGCGGATGCGCGCCGCCAGCGCGCGCAGGAAGGGCGCGGTCGGGAAGAGGTAGAGGGGCCCAAGCGCGCTGAGCTCGCACAGCCACGCGAGCTCACCGGGCGGGAGCGCCGAGAGCGCGCGATCGAGCGCGGCGGCAGGCGCGACGCGGCGTTCCCCCGCGGCGTTCCACAAGAGCTTCGCCAGCGCGGCGCGCGCGGCGACCAACTTCGGCCGTCCGCCGCGCGAGGGGAATCCGGCGCGCGCCTGCTTCACCAGGGCGACGCGCGAGACACCGCACCCCGCGCTCCCCGCGCACGCAGACCGCGCGACGCGCGCGCAGGCAGACGGCGCGTTGGCCTCAGCCGCGGTGCGCGCGGACGGCGACCCGCGCGGAGATTTCGCCGGCGCGCCACTCGAGGAGCTGGACCTTCGCCTCACGTGACGATGACGGTGCACGAGCGCGCGCCGTGCGCGCCGATCACCAGCGCCTGCTCGATATCGGCGGTCTTCGACGGCCCGGCGATGAACTGCCCGAAGCCGGGCCCGATGGTCAGCCGCGCATACGCCTCATGCAGGTTGTGCACCAGCGCGTCGCCGCTCACCACGATGGCGAGGTGTTGCGCGAGGTACGCCGCCGCGCGGTGGGGAAAGTCGCGCACCCAGATGGCCGCGCTCTCCGCCACGCCCAACTCGCCCTGCAGCACGCAGAAGTCCAGGCTCGCGTACTCGTGGGGATCGAGCACGGAAAACACGTTGGCCTTGCTCACGCCCGGCACCACCGAGAAGACTTTCCGCGCGCTCCGGTACTCCGCAATCTTCTGCAGGGCGGCCTCGACCTCGCCGAATTCGCACCGTCCGCCGGCCTCCTGCACGCTCTGCGCGAACCGAGCCCTCAAATCCGGATACCGGATGCCGAATCCGGGCGCGACGTCCGGCAACGCCACGGCCTTCACCGCCGCGGCGCGCACGTTGCGCAGGATCTGGTCGCGGGCAGTCGCGCCCGCCGCAGGCGAGAGAGCGGCTCGGTCTTTGCGATGGATCCTATCCATTGGATCGGCGCTTTCGATATTGCTCGCGGAAGCTCGCGGCCGGGGCCGGCGGAAGATCGCGCTGGCGGCCCCAGGCGCCGAGGAGCGCTTTCGGTAGAATCGGTAACAGCAGCCGGGCAAGCTTTCCCAAGAATCGATAAACGCGCGGCCGGTTCATCACCCAGGCGCCGGCGCGCGCCGAGAGGCGCTTGCCCAGCGGGACGAGCCCGCGCTTGACCAGCTCCTCGCGCCACGCCAGCAGCTGGTGGTGCAGGTCGATCTTGACCGGGCAGACGTCGGTGCACGATCCGCACAAGCTGGAGGCGAACGGCAGCGAGGCGTGCTTCTCGGGATGCACGTGCGGCGCGAGCACCGACCCGATGGGCCCCGGCACGGTCACGCCGTAGCTGTGGCCGCCGCTGCGCCGGTACACCGGGCAGGTGTTGATGCACGCCGCGCAGCGGATGCAGCGAAGCGAATTCCGGAACTCCTCTCGACCCAGAATGGCCGAGCGCCCGTGATCGACGATGACGATATGCAATTCAGCGCCCGCGCGCGGCCCGTGGAAGTGCGAGCTGTAAGTGGTGATGGCCTGGCCCGTGGCCGAGCGCGCCAGCAGCCGCAGAAAGACGCCCAGATCGCGCGCGCGCGGGATGATCTTCTCGATGCCCATGCAGGCGATGTGGATGGGCGGCAGCGAGGTGCCGAGGTCCGCGTTGCCTTCGTTGGTGCAGACCACGAAGCCGCCCGTCTCGGCGATGGCGAAGTTCACGCCGGTGAGGCCCGCGTCGGCGGCGAGAAACTTCTCGCGCAGGTGGTGGCGCGCCGCCTCGGTGAGCGCCTTCGGGTCGGACAGGCCCACCGGCGTCCCGAGCTTCTCGTGGAACAGCTCGCCGATCTCTTCCTTCTTGAGGTGGATGGCCGGCATCACGATGTGGCTCGGACCCTCCTTGCGAAACTGCACGATGCGCTCGCCGAGATCGGTATCGACCACCTCGATGCCGCGGGCCTCGAGATAGGGATTGAGGTGGCACTCCTCGGTCAGCATCGACTTGCTCTTCACCAGCCGCTTCGCGCCGCGCTTTTCGAGCAGCCCGTGCACGATGCGGTTGTGCTCGTCGGCGTCGCGCGCCCAGTGCACCTGCGCGCCCAGCTTCACCGCATTCCGCTCGAACTCCTCCAGGTAATCCGCGAGCCGCGAGAGCGTGTGCGCCTTGATCTGCGCCGCCAGCCCGCGCAGCTCTTCCCACTCGGGCACCACCGCCGAGGCGACGTCGCGCTTCTTGCGCACGAACCACACCGCGGTGTCGTGCCACTTGAGCCGCGCTTCGTTGCTGACGAAGAGCTGTGCGCGCTGCGGATGGGTCAGCTCGCTCATCGCGTCGCCTCCGCCAGAACCTCGGCGATGTGCAAGGTGCGCAGCGACTTGCCGGCGCGGCTGATCAAGCCCTGCAATTGCAGCAGGCAGGATTGATCGCCGGCGACGATCACCTCGGCGCCCGCCTGCTCGTGGTCGGCGATGCGGTCCTTGCCCATCGCGCAGGAGATCGCTTCTTCCGCCACCGCGAAGGTGCCGCCGAAGCCGCAGCACTCGTCGGGCCGCGCCAGGTCCACGAGCGTGATGCCCTCGAGCGGTGCCAATAGTGATCGCGCCTTGTTGAAGGCTGGGACGCGCCGCTCGCTGCCGCTCCCCAGCCGGAGCTCGCGCAGCCCGTGGCAGCTCTGGTGCAATCCGACCTTGTGCGGATACCGGCCCGCCAGTGGCTTCTTCAGCACGTCGACGAGGAACTCGGTCAGCTCGAAGGTCCTCTGGCGCACGGGGCTGTCCGCGAGGTAGTGATTGCGCACCATCGAGGTGCAGCTCCCCGAAGGACAGACCACGTACTCATAAGGAGCAAAAATCTCGAGAAAGCGCTTTTCGAGTCCCGGATCGGCGCAGCCCGCGTTGGCCATCGGCTGCCCGCAGCAGGTCTGCGCTTCGGGATAATGAACGGTCACGCCCAGGCGCTCGAGCAGCTCGACCGTCGCCATCCCGACCTGCGGCGTGAGCTGGTCGATGTAACAAGGAACGAACAGCGCCACGTCCATGTGCGGACACATACAGCGCCCGTTACAATCACGCCATGTGGTTCACCTCCAACAAGTCGAAGATGCCCGCCCCGGCCGATGCGCTCCCCGGCCGCGAGGTTCCCCTGCCGGTTCCTGAGAAGCACGCGGTGCTGGGTGCGCCGCTCGCTGCGCCCTTCCCCCAAGGGACCGAGGTGGCGGTCTTCGGGTTGGGCTGCTTCTGGGGCGCCGAGCGCAAGTTCTGGCAGACGCCGGGTGTCATCAGCACGGCCGCCGGCTACGCGGGCGGGTTCACCCGCAACCCGACCTATAAAGAGGTGTGCTCCGGAAACACCGGACACAACGAGGTCGTGCAGGTCGTCTACGACCCGCGCAAGATCACTTATGAGCAGTTGCTGAAGGTCTTCTGGGAGAGCCACGACCCCACCCAGGGGATGCGGCAGGGCAACGATGCCGGCACGCAATATCGATCCGGTATCTATTGCACCAGCGCGGCGCAGAAGGCCGCGGCCGAGGCTTCGAAGGCGGCGTATGAGAAGGAGCTGGCCCGCGCGGGCCACGGGTCCATCACCACGGAGATCGTGGACGCTCCCGCTTTCTATTACGCCGAGGATTATCACCAGCAATACCTGCACAAGAACCCGGGCGGCTATTGCGGGCTGGGCGGCACCGGCGTCAGCTGCCCCGCGCCCGCGCAAGCTTCCCCGCTTGGTTCAGCGACGAAGTAGAGTGCGCTCGCTTTGGACCTTGCACGACAGGCGGAGATGCTCGCGAACCGCGTGCGCAAGACGCAGCGGCAGCTCCACGGGCGCTTCGAGCAGCAGGGCATCGGCGCCTACCGGCTCTACGACCGCGACATCCCGGAGATCCGCGCGGTCATCGACTGGTACGAGGGCCACCTCGTCATGGCCGAGTACACGCGCACGCAGACGCTCGCGGTCGAGGACTGGCTCGGCACCATGGCGCGCGCGGTGGCGGCGGCGCTCGAGGTGCCGATGGAGCGCGTGCACCTGAAGCAGCGCCGCACCCGGCCCGCCGAGGGCCCGCGCTACCAGCGGCTGGCCGCAAAAGAAGAGCGCATCGAGGTGCGCGAGCGCGGCCTGCGCTTTCTCTGCAACCTCGACGATTACATCGATACCGGCTTGTTTCCCGACCAGCGCGAGACGCGCGCGCGGGTGCGGGAAGAATCCCGCGGCGCCCGGGTGCTCAACCTCTTCGGCTACACCGGGAGCTTCACCTGCGCGGCGGCGGCGGGCGGCGCGCGCTCCACCACCACGGTCGATCTCTCGCAGAACTATCTCCGCTGGGCGCAGGACAACCTCGAGCTGAATCATTTGTACGGCCCGCAGCATGAGCTTCTGCGCGCCGACGCGCGCGAGTTCCTCGAGAATGATTCGCAGCGCAGCTATTCGCTCATCGTCTGCGACCCGCCCACCTTCTCGGACGGGTTCGACGTGGGCCGCGACCACCGCGCGCTCGTCGAGCAGTGCCTCGGGCTGCTCGAGCCGGGCGGCGTGCTCTGGTTCTCGACCAACCACCAGCGCTTCGAGCCGAACCTCCCGGCTGCCGCCGTCGAGATGACCGACAAGACGGTGCCGCCCGACTATCGCAACCGCACCGTGCACCGCTCGTTCCGCATCGCGAAGTGAGCCCCGCGCTGATACGGTGCCGCGCCATGTTGACGACCGTAGACGCTTTGGGCTCGCTCGATCTCTCCGCCGAACTGGAGCGCGGGCGCATCGTCTACTTTCCGCGCAGCCCCATCGAGCTGCCCGCGGCAGACGATGCCGAGTTCCTCCGCACCAGCCTCGCGCGCGGACTCAAGCGCAAGAACGTGAGCTGGTATCCGGACGCGGACAAGCTGGTCGGTCTGGCCGCCGGGGCCCATGAGCGCGAGCGCACCGCGCGCCTCCTGCGCGAGCACTCGCGGCGCGTCCGCGCCTTCCTCGAGACGCGCGCCATCCCACGGCTCGCGCAGGGCTGGAAGGCCGGCACCTGCAGCTTCCGCCCGATGCAGGAGAAGGGGCGCGCGCTCTCGGCGCATGCCTCGAACGAGCTGGTGCACATCGACGCGGGGGCCTACGGCGCGACCCACGGCGACCGTATCCTGCGCTTCTTCGTCAATTTGAATCCCTCGGAAGACCGCGTCTGGCTCTCGAAGGGCAGCTTCCGCGAGCTCTATCTGAAGCACGCCGAGCGCGCCGGCATCGGCGGGCCGCTGCGCGACGATGGCGCGCTCGGCAAGCTCTACTCCGGCGCGCTGCGCTTGGGCATGCGCGCGTTTCCAATGCTGCGCGCCGTGGACTCGTCCGCGTACGACCGCGCGATGCGCAAGTTCCACAACTTCATGAAGGACGACCCCGCCTTCCGCGACAGCGCCGAAGGCCTGGAGAAGTTTGCCTTCAAGCCATTCTCGGCATGGATGGTTCTCACCGACACCGTGAGCCACGCGTGCATCGAGGGGCAGCACGCCTTCGTCGACACCTTCGTGGTGCCGCTGCGCAACTGCACCGAGCGCGAGTTCGCGCCGTTTCACATCCTCGCGCGCGGGGCCGCGTGACGCCGGCGACGAGCGTACTCGTCCTGCGCTTCAGCGCGGTCGGCGACGTCGTCCTGACCTCGCCCGCCATCGAGGCGCTGCGGCGCGCGTGGCCCCAGGCGCGCATCGTCTATGCGGTCAAGGCGCGGCTCGCGCACCTGGTCCGCCACAACCCCAACGTAGACGAGGTGCTCACGCTCGACCCTGGCGAGGGGCCGTTCGGATTCGCCCGCAAGCTGCGCGCGGCCCGCTGCGAGACGGTGCTCGATCTGCACAACAAGATCCGCAGCAAGATCCTGCGGGCGCTCTTGCCCTCGCGGCGCACGGTGGTGTGGCACAAGCGCGACTTCAAGGACACGCTGCCGGTGAAGCTCGCGCTCAAGCCGTACCACTCGTCGATGCTCTTCTCCGACCGCTACCACGCCGCCGTCGAGGAGCTGGTCGGGTCCCGGCTGCCGCGCGGGGAGCTGCGCCATTTCCTCGGCCCCGACGATCTCGCCAACGCCGACGCCGCTTTATTGACGGCCGGGGTCTCGCTCGAGGCGCCGATTCTCGGGTTGTCGCCGGGCGCCAACTGGCAGACCAAGCGCTGGCCGGGCGAGCGCTTCGCCGGGCTCGCCTCGCGCGCTCTCAAGGCGGGGTTGCAGGTGGTCGTTCAGGGCAGCCGCGACGAGGCGGAATTGTGCGGCCGGGTCGCCGCGGCCGCGCCGGGCGCGGTCGATCTCTCAGGCAGATTGGACTTGCCCACGCTCGGCGGCCTGATCGCCCGCTGCGCCGCCTTCGTCGCCAACGACAGCGGACCGATGCACATCGCGCGCGGCCTCGGCGTGCCCACGCTCGCGGTCTTCGGCTCGACCGATCCCGGCATGTTCGAGTTCCACGGTCACCGGGCGCTCTTTGCCGGCGTCGAGTGCTCGCCCTGCTCCTTCTTCGGCCGCTCGCGCTGCCCGCGCGGCCACTTCCGCTGCATGCTCGACCTCGACGCGGACCGGGCCTGGACCGCGCTCGAGCCGCTGCTGACCGGCGGCCGCCGGGCGCCTTTGAGCGCGTGAGCGACTACCCGCGAGCGAGTTGCGTTGGGCCCGTGAGCCGCGAACCGCGCGCCTCCGCCTGGCCGCGGTCGCCGCTGCTGCTCTGCGCCAGCTCTTCGCGGACGGGGCCGGTCGAAGGATTGCTCGCGCTCGGAACCTGGCTGCGCGCGCGCGGCATCGACGCCCGCTTCGCCGGCGACACGGTGCGGCCCGGCGAGGACCTCGACGAGCACCTCGCGCGCGCCGGCGTGCCCTGGGCGCGCGAGCTGCGGCTGTCGCGCAAGGTGCGGCTCGCCGACATCCTGCACGACGCGCGCTCGCTGCGGGCGTGGGTGCGCTCGGGCAATCCCGATCTGCTGCACGCCTCGTTCCCGCACGACCACCTGCTGTCGTTGTGGGCGGCGCGCGGAGTGTCCGAGGTGCGCGTCTTCCGCACCGCGCATCGCCGCCGCGACGTCGAGCCTGGCTTTCGCATCCGCGCGCTGCGGCGGACCGACGGCGTTCTGGTTCATTCGCAGTCTTATCGAGACGCGCTGCTCGCCCAGGGGCTGTCTCCCGAGCGCGTCGCGGCGATTCCCGGCGGCGTCGATGCCGCGCGCTTCTCTCCGGGCCACGCGCCGGAGCTGCGCGAGCGCTGGGGCGTCCCGCGCGACGCACCGCTCGCCGGCATGGTGGCGCGGATGAAGCCCGAGCGCGGCCACCGCGCGCTGCTGCAGGCCTTCGCGCGCACCGCGCCCTCCGATGCGTGGCTGGTGCTGATTGGCCGCGGCGAAGAGGAGGAGCCGCTGCGCGCTCTGGCCCGCGAGCTGGGAGAGGCGGGCCGCCGTATCGTCTTCGGTGGCTACGCCCGCGGTGACGAGTTGATCGCGGCCTATCGCGCGCTCGATGTCGGAGTCTGGCTTCGCGAAGGCAACGACGGCGCCTGCCGCGGAGTGCTCGAATCAATGGCCTGCGGTGTCCCGATGATTGTCGGCAACGACGGCGCCCCGCCCGAGCTTCTGGGCGACTCGGACGCGATAGATTCCGACTGCGGGCGAGTCGTCGATCCGAAGAGCGTCGATGCGATCAGCGCGGCGCTGCGCGAGCTGCTCGAAGATTTCCCCCTCGCGCGAAAGCTGGGCGCAGCCGCCCGCGCCCGCGCCGAGACCTTCACCCAGGACCGCTTCGCCGAGGCGGTGCTCGACTTCTGGCGCCGCATCCGGTCGATCCCCCGCGCCTGGCGCTAAAGCTCCTTCTTTTGAGGCGCGGTGCAGCCAGGCATCAGGGCAGCGCGCCGAGGTGGCGTGCGAACGTCTGCGCGTCGATGTTGGCACCGCAGACGATGATACCGACGCGCTTGCCGGCGAGCCGATCGCGGAGAGGACCGCACAGCGCGGCGGTGGCGGCAGCGCCGGCCGGCTCGACAGCGAGCTTTGCCGAGCGGAAGAGCAGGCCCATCGCGGCGCGCAGCTGGTCGTCATTGACCAGCACCAGTTCGTCCACGAAGCGCTTGCAGAGCGCGAAGCTGTACGGCGCTGCGTGCGGCGCGCCCAGGCTGTCCGCAATCGTTCGGACTTGATCGATGGACTCCGGCTTGCCGCTCGCGAAGCTCCGGTGCATCGAGTCCGCGCCCTCCGGCTCGACGCCGAAGACCAGCGTGCGCGGCGAGAGCTGCTTGACCGCCGCCGCGATGCCGGCGCAGAGCCCGCCGCCGCCGATGGGCACGATCACCGCGTCGAGCCCGGGCGCCTGCGCGCACAGCTCGAGGCCGACCGTGGCGGTGCCGAGCGCGGTGAGGGGTCCCTCGAAGGGATGGATGAAGCTGCGGCCCTCGTCCGCCTCGATCTCCTTCACCCGCGCGAAGGCCTGGTGCACGTCGTCCACCAGCACCACCTCGGCGCCGTACGCGCGGCAGCCGGCCACCCGCGCCGGGTTGGCGTTGCGGGGCATGACCACCTTCGCGGTGGTGCCGAGCGCGCGCGCCGCATAGCCGACCGCCATGGCGTGGTTGCCGGCGCTCACTGCGGTCACGCCGCGCGCCAGCACTTCGGGAGAGAGAGCGAGCATCGCGCAGAGCGCCCCGCGCGGCTTGAAGCTGCCGGCGTACTGGAAGAGCTCGAGCTTGAGGGTCACCTGCGCGCCCGCGGTGGCCTGCGCGACCTCGTCCGAGCGCAGGTGCCACACCGGCGTCTCGACGATCAGGTCTCCGAGGCGGGCGCGCGCGGCACGGATCTGCTCAACGGTCGGGATGTCCACCATGGCGCGGCACTCTAGCGCGGCTCCCCTGGGTCCGCCGCCCGGTCGGCTCGTCCGCTCGTCCGCTCGGGGTAGGGCGCCACTTGCAGCCCCGGCCGCGCTTCAGCAGAGTAACTCGCATGCGCACTGCATTTACCGAACGGTTCGGCTTGCGTGCGCCCATCGTCCAGGCGCCGATGGGCGGGGCGACCACGCCTTCGATGGTGGCAGCGGTCTGCGAGGCGGGCGGCTTCGGCTCGCTCGCGGCGGCTTACCTTTCGCCGGCCGCCATCGAGGCGCAGGTCCGCGAGACGCGGAAGCTGACCGCGCGCCCGTTCGCGGTGAACCTGTTCGCACCGTGCGTCGACCCGGAGGTAGCGGCCGCCGAGTTGGCGCGCGCGCTCGTCGAGCTGCAACCGTGGCGGGACCGGCTCGGCCTCGGCGCCCCGGTTGCGCCGCCGAAAGTGGAGCGCTTCGAGGAGCAGTTCGCCGCCGTGATGCGCGAGCCGCCGGCCGCGCTGAGCTTCTGCTTCGGGCTGATCCCGCCCTCGGCGGTCGAGCGCTGCCGCGCCGCCGGGACGGCGATCATCGGCACCGCCACCAGTGTGGCCGAAGCGCGCGCGCTCGAGCAGTCCGGCGTAGACCTGATCTGCGCGCAGGGCGCTGAAGCGGGAGCTCACCGCGGGACCTTCGATCCGCGCGCCGAGCCGTCGGGCATCGGCACGCTTTCGCTGGTGCCGCAGATTGTCGATGCGGTGCGCGTGCCGGTGCTGGCGGCGGGCGGCATCATGGACGGGCGCGGCATCCTGGCGGCGTTGTCGCTCGGCGCGGTGGCGGCGCAGCTCGGCACGGCGTTCCTGCGCACGCCCGAGAGCTCGATCCCGCAGGTGCACAAAGATGCGATCGCGCGCGCAACCGACGACGCCACCGTGGTGACGCGCGCCTTCTCGGGCCGCCCGGCGCGCGGCCTCGCCAACCGCTTCACGCGCGAAGTGCATTCGCCGGCGCCGTTCCCGCTGCAAAATTCGCTGACGCGGGAGATCCGGCAGGCGGCCGCAGCGCGCGGGGATGCCGAGGCGCTGTCGCTCTGGGCCGGACAGGGCGCGGCGATGGCGCGGGCGCTCCCGTCGGGAGAGCTGCTGCTGCTGCTCGCGCGCGAGCTCGACGAGGCGGCGCTGCGCCTGACCGGGGGTTAGCGCTCTCGAAAGGTCGCCTCGACGGAAGAGCGCCCACGGTGCATGTTGCAGGCAATGCGACGATCGTTTGCGCCGGCAGCGGTGCTCGCTGCCTCGACGGTGCTGACCATCGGCGCGACCGCATTTTTGCGCGCGAGCGGCGTCGAGCGCGACGCGGAGCGCTTCGAGCGCGGGGTCCAGACCACCCAGGACCGCATCGAGGCCCGGCTCGAGACCTACGCCGCCATGCTGCGCGCCACCGCGGCCTTCCTCGCGAATCGCCCCGACCTCGACCGCGACCAGTTCGGCGCCTACGTGGCCCGGCTCGAGATCCCCGCGCGCTATCCTGGCCTGCAAGGCGTCGCCTTCTCGAGATACGTGCGGCGCGCGTTCAGCGCAGAGCTGGTGGCGCAGCAGCGGGCGCGCGGCTTCCCCGGCTTCGAGATCCACCCAGACTACGGCGGCGAAGAGCGGGTGGTGATCGCGCTGATCGAGCCGCTGGATCGCCGCAACGCAGCCGCCCTCGGGTTCGACATGTGGACCGATCCCATTCGTCGCGAAGTGATGCAGCGCGCGCGCGACACCGGGTCCGCGGCGCTCTCTGCCAAGCTGACGCTGGTGCAGGAGATCGATCGCCGCAAGCAGGCCGGCTTCATCCTCTACGTGCCGGTCTACCGCGCGGGTGCGCCAGTCGGCAGCGTCCCGGAGCGGCGCGAGGCGCTGCTGGGATTCGCCGGCATCGCCTTCCGCGCCGACGATCTCTTCAACGGCATCTTCGGCCGCGAGGCGCAGCCGGTGCTCGACTTCGAGATCTACGACGGCCCGGCCGCCGCGCCCGAGTCGCTGCTGCATGCGGCGGTCTCCGCGCCGCTCACGCGCGGGCCGATCGCCACCACCCACCTGCAGACTTTCGGCCGCACCTGGACCATCGCCTTCCGCGCGCTGCCGGAGCTTCGCCGCGAGTCGACGCTCCCCTTCGCGCCCATCCTGCTCGGTGCTGGGCTCCTGCTCTCGTTGCTCCTGTACGCTCTGTCGCGCGGGCAGGCGCGCGCCCGCACCCGCGCCGAGGCGACCGCGGCCGAGCTGCGGCGGTCGCTCGAGGAGCGCGAGCGCATCGAGCAGCGGGTCCGCGACGAGGCGCGCATCAGCGACACGCTCCGCCGCGTCGGAACCGCGCTGGCGGCGGAGCTCGATCACGACCGGCTGGTGCAGCTCGTGCTCGATGAGGCCAAGGCGCTGACCGGCGCAGAAACCGCGACTTTCGACCCGGACTTCGCCCGCGAGGCAGTGGTCCGCGAGGACCGCTCGCTGGGCCCGCTGCGCAGCCTGCTCTCGGTGCCGATCGTCTCGCGCACCGGCGGCGTGATGGGCGGCCTCGTCTTCGGGCACGCGCAGCCGGGCCGCTTCACCGCACAGCACGAGCGGCTGGTCATCGGGCTCGCCTCGCAGGCGTCGATCGCGCTCGACAACGCCCGCCTCTACCGCGACCTGCGCGACAGCGATCGGCACAAGGACGAGTTCCTCGCGGTGCTGGGCCACGAGCTGCGCAACCTGCTCGCGCCCATCGTCACCGCGCTGGAGATGATGCGGCTCGATCCCGCTTCGGGAGATCGGCAACGCGCGGTGATCGAGCGGCAGGCGCGCCACATGGTGCGGCTGGTAGACGACCTGCTGGACGTCTCGCGCATCAGCCGCGGGAAGATCGAGCTGCGCAAGGAGCGCGTCTCGGTGCGCGACGCGATCGCCAAGGCGGTGGAGACCGCGGGCCCACTGCTCAAGGCGCGTCGCCACTCCATCGCGGTGCTGCAGCCGACGCGGCCGCTCCTGGTCGAGGCCGATCCGGTGCGGCTCGACCAGGTGCTGATGAACCTTTTGACCAACGCCGCCAAGTACACTCCCGAGGGCGGGCACCTGCGCGTCGAGGCCGGAGAGAAGGAGGGCCAGCTCGAGCTGCGGGTCAGCGACGACGGCATCGGCTTTCTGCCCGAGGCGTCGTCGCGGCTCTTCACGCCTTTCGAACAGCTGGGCGGCGGGCGGGACTATGCGACGGGTGGGCTCGGGATCGGGCTTGCCCTGGTCAAGGGTCTGGTGCAGCTGCACGGGGGGACGGTCTCGGCCAGCAGCGAAGGGCCGGGAAAGGGTGCGACGTTCGTGGTGCGGCTGCCGGGGCCGCTCGACGAGGCGATCACGCCGCCCTTGGGGAACGCCGTCGCGCGCCCGCGCGCAAGGCCGGGGCGGCTGCTGTTCGTCGACGACAACGTGGACGCGGTGGAGACGCTCGCCGAGGCCTTTCGGCTGGAGGGCCACGAAGTGCGGGTGGCCAACGCGGGCCCGCAGGCGCTGCGCGAGCTCGAGCAGTACGTGCCCGACGTGATCCTGCTCGACATCGGGCTGCCGGGGATGTCGGGCTACGAGGTCGTCGGGCTGCTGCGCAAGGACCCGCGGCTCGCTCAAACTTTAATGGTAGCGCTCACCGGCTTCGGGCAGGAGAGCGACCGCAAGAAGGCGCGCGAGGCGGGGTTCGACGAGCACCTGGTCAAGCCGGTTGACCTCGAGATCATCTCGCGAATCATCGGCGCGCACCTGCGCGGTTAGACGCAATCGCAATGCCGCCCGTCGTTGGCGGCTGCCGCGACGGCGACCGGGTGGCTCGGAAAAACCCGTCGCCGACCGCCCCCTTGCCGCGTCCGCGCGCAGCATCGCCGGTGCAGGAGCGGCCGGCGCGCGGGGGCGGCTACTTCTTGTCCAGCTCCGTCGCGGGCTGGTCCGGCGGCGGCGTGCGCCGTGTGCCCACGGCCTGTCCCACCGTGTCGGTCACGTCCTGGTTCAGCTCCTTGCCTGCATCTTTGTTGAAGTCGTGCTTGGTCTGCTCCCAGTCACGCTTCAGCGCCTCGCCCGGCGTTGCCTTCTCGTTCTCATCCATTTGAGTTGCCTCCTGGCGAGGAATCTGGGGCCTGACCGCGCAATGCGGAACCCTTCAATCGACGCCGTCGCCGGGAAGCGGCGAGGGCGGTTCCGCGTGCCCGTATTCCCATTTCGCGCGCCCCTCGATCACGTTCCAGTCCACCCAGGGCTCCAGCGTTTTCCGGGTGATCACGGTGATGTTGCTGCCGGCTTCATTCAGGCCGACCGAGGCGATCTCGAGGAAATGCTTCTGCACCAGGGCCAGCACGTTGCGGAAATCCTTCTCGCGCCGGGTGTCGTGGAAGAGCAAGCGTCCACCGACCTTCAAGAGAGGCCACGTCTCAAGAGCGAAACGCCGACGGAACTTGTCGATGCCGTCATTGAAGATAAGGTCGAAGGACGACTTTGCATTGGCGATGGATCTCCATTCCCGGTAAGCGACGAAGTGGACTTGTTTGTGGATCGACAGGCGAGCCAGATTCTTCTGCGTGCGCTGAATCCAGGCGAGGTCGGTTTCGACCGAGATCAACGCCGCATCCGGGGAGCTGCTCTGCGCCAGGACTTGAGTGGATCCGCCCGAGCCGAATTCGAGGATATGCGATGCGCCGCGCGCGTAGTGGGCGAGAAGCTCTGCATCAGCCCTGGAAAGGTCTCCGATATATCGGATCATTGTCACCCGGGGAATCGCGGCAGCGGTTCTACGCGGTGGCCGCCCGCACGGCCTGGACGATCTCTTCGTCGCTCGGAAACGCGAACGACTTCTTCTCGGCGACCACCGTGCCGTCCACTTCGACCGTGAACGACCCGGTCGGGCCGACCTTCAGCTCGGCCTTGATGCCGAGCTCCTTGCTCAGCGCAGCTGCCGCACGGGCAGCCCGGGGCTGGTAGCCTCAAGAGTTGCAGTAAGAGATCGTCACCATGCGGCCGATCTATCATCCGCCGGCCGGGCGCGCGAGCCGAAGCGACCGGGCCGCCCGGGGGAATCGCCGCGCGCGGCAAGGCATCGTATCTTACCGGCCATCGAGGGCCGCAAACCGGAGCTGGCCATGATCACCATCCGCCCCGCCGCCGAGCGCTTCCACACCGACGCCGGTTGGCTCGACAGCCACCACACCTTCTCCTTCGCCGATCATTACGATCCCGCCTTTATCGGCTTCCGCTCGCTGCGCGTGATCAACGACGACACGGTGGCCGCGGGCCAGGGATTCGGCACGCACCCGCATCGCGACATGGAGATCCTCTCTTACGTCCTCGAGGGCGCGCTGGCGCACAAAGACAGCCTCGGCACCGGCTCGGTCATCCGGCCCGGCGACGTGCAGCGCATGAGCGCGGGCACCGGCGTGCAGCACAGCGAGTACAACGACTCGAAGACCGAGCCCGTGCACTTCCTGCAGATCTGGATCGTGCCCGAGCAGCGCGGCCTTCCCGCTGGCTACGAGCAGAAGTCGTTCAAGCCCGAAGAGCTGCGCGGCAAGCTGCGCCTGGTCGCGGCGCGCGACGGGTCCGGCGGCGCGGTCACGCTGCACGCCGACGCAGCCGTTTACTCGGGCACCCTCGAGGCGGGCGAGCGAGCGTCGCTGGAGCTGCGCCCGGGTCGCCACGCCTGGGTTCACGTCGCGCGCGGCTCGGTCGCCCTCGGGGGCACGACGCTCGTCGCCGGCGACGGCGCGGCGCTCAGCAGCGAGGCGCGCGTGGAGCTCGCCGGCCGCCCCGGCGGTGGAGAAGTGCTGGTCTTCGATCTGGCGTGAGGCGCTGGCGGAAGCCCCTGACGCTCCGCAGCTTGAGGGGTATGAAGATCGCCGCCCTCCTGCTCCTTGCCACGCCCGCTTTCGCCCTCCAGCCGCACGTGCGGGAAGGAGACGTCCAGGCGCTCGCCCAGCTCACCGACCCGCAAGGACAGGCGCTCGCCGACGGCCATTACACGCAGCGGTTGATTGGGAATGTTCTCTTCATCGAAGCGACCTTTGATTATCCCGATGGCCGGCATGTACTAGAGAAGGCCGAGCTGCGGCTCCACCCGCAGATCGAGCAGGTGAGCTGGAGTCGCCTCGAGCGCAAGGGCGATCAGCCCGTGCGCCGCTACTCCATGGACTTCGCCACCCGCCGAGCGACGGCGGAGCACGTCACCGAGCAGAAGCACTGGGAGGAGCAGGTCGAGGTCGAGCCCGGCCGGACCTTCGCCGGCATCGCCTTCAACTATGCGGTGAAGAACCTGCGCAAGGAACTCGCCAAGGGAGGCGAGATCAAGCTGCGCGCGATTGCGTTTACGCCCAAGCCGCGCTCGTCGGAGGTGACGGTGCGGCGCGACGGCGACGATCACATCCAGATGGCGGGCCGGGAGATCATCGCCGACAAGTACACCATCCATCCGGAGATTCCGGCGATCGCGAAGCTCTTCATCTCGGTGCCGGACGAGCACATCTGGCTGTGGCGGGGAGAGCCCGCCGCGTTCCTGCGCTTCGAGGGACCGTCGGTCGAGCCCAAGGACGCCATCCTGCGCATCGATACCATCGCGGGCCCGCGCGCAGGCCGATCCGAAGCGCGCCGCGCGGCGCCCGGAAAGCGGCACGGCGCCGAACAAAGTCGATAGCGGGCAAGCGCGGGCCTACGACGTCGAGAGGGCCTGAGCGAAGGGGCTGCGCCGGATGTGTGGTGGGCCACCAAGAGGAGCGACTCAGACTTGCGCAACGCCCGTTCGGGGCGCATCTGTTCGGCCGCGTGACCGAGCCGCAACTCCGCACCGTCGAGGTTCTCCCCCCGTCGCGCAGCCGCGAAGGCGCCAACGTCGCGCTCGTCGGTGGCGCCATCCTGCTGGCCGCGTTCTACGCCATCCTCCTGCGCGTAGGCGGTCCGGGGGCAGACGCGACCAAGGCGGACAACCTCCCCTTCCAGATGACCTTCCAGGAGCTGCCGGGAGGTGAGCAGCGCATGTTCCGCGAGCTGGGCGAAGGCTTCGGCGAAGCGAAGCGGCTCCGCGGCGCCGAGGGGAAATGGCCTTCGCCCGAGCGGCTCGCGCGCGACCAGATCCCCCCTTTCGCGCCCGACGCCATCGATCGTGCGGGCTATCGCTGGACGCTGCTGCAGGACGGTCTGGTGCTCAACTATTGCGGCACCCCCTCGCAGCCGGAGAGCCCGGAGCTGCTGCTGCTCATTCAAGAGCCGCAATCGGTCGGCGCCGAGCAGCCCAGCGCCGCCGTGGTGGACGAGGAGCACGTGCTGCTTCCAGACGGCAAGCTCCTGCACGTGACCTACTGGAAGCGCAAGAAAACCGGCGCGCCCACCGAGGTCCAATACCGTCCGGAGGTGGACGGCTGGACGCAGGTCCGGCTCGGTCAGGCCAAGGAGACACCGCCATGAACCTTCCCCTCCTGCTCGCCGTCGCGCTGAAGGTCGGCGTGACGCTGCACCCGTACTACTCGTGGACGAAGAACGTCGCGCAGGGCACCGACGTCGAGGTGCGCGCGCTCCTGCCCGGCGACGTCGACGCGAGCGGCTACCAGCCGCGGCCCGACGACATCGCCAGGCTCGCCGACCTCGACGCCATCGTCATCAACGGCGTCGGCCACGACGAGTTCATTCTCGACATGATCAAGGCCTCGGGAAATACCAGGATCAGAATCATCAAGCCCAATGACGCGGTGCCGATGCTGAGGCAGGCGCACGGCACCGGCCTCAACTCGCACACCTTCATCTCCTTCTCGAACGCCATCCAGCAGACGTATTTCATCGCCAAGGCGCTCGGCGATCTGCGGCCGGCGGAGGCACGGAAGCTCCAGGAGAACGCCGCCGCGTATGCGCGCAAGCTGCGCGGCATCAAGGGCCGGGCGGCGACGAAGCTCGCCAACGCCAAAGTCAATCGCGTGGTCTGCGTGCACGACGGCTATGGATATCTGATGCAGGAGTTCGGCATTGACATCGCAGGCGTGGTCGAGCCCGCGCACGGTCTCGTTCCCTCGGCCGCGGAGCTCGGGCAGATGGTCGATTTGATCAAGAAGGACCATATCAAAGTGGTGTTCAGCGAGGAGAGCTTTCCTTTGGCCCTCACCAAGGTGCTGCGCGACGAAGGCGGCGCGCGCGTCTATCTCATCAGCCACATCGCCACCGGCACCTACTCGGCCGACGAGTTCGAGAAGCAGATGCAGAAGAACGCCGAGGTGATGGTGAAGGCACTGGTCACGGACCCGGCTTGAAACCGCTCGTCGAGATCTCCGCGGTCCGCGTGCGCCGCGAGGCGCTGGTGCTGCTCGACACCGTCTCGATGGAGGTGGCGCACGGCTCGCTGCATGCGCTGGTCGGGCAGAACGGCGCGGGCAAGAGCACGCTGTTTTCGGCGCTGCTCGGCTTCACCGACTTCGAGGGCAGCATCCGCTTCCACTTCCGCGGCAGCGGGCGCATCGGGTACGTGCCGCAGCGCTTCGCGGTCGATCGCACGCTGCCGCTCACCGTCGCCGAGTTCCTCGCGCTGCAGCGGCGGCGGTGGCCGGTGTGCCTGGGCCTCAGCGCCGGCGCGCGCACCAAGGGCGAAGAGCTGCTCGCCCACGTCGGCCTGCAGGGCTTTTCGGAGCGACCGCTCCATGCGCTCTCGGGCGGCGAGCTGCAGCGCGTGCTGCTCGCCAATGCGCTCGACCCGCTCCCCGAGCTGCTGCTGCTCGACGAGCCCGCGAGCGGCCTCGACCAGGCCTCGGTGGCGCGCTTCGAGCAGATCCTGCTCGAGCTCGACACCACGGTGCTGATGATCTCGCATGATCTCGAGCAGGCGCGGCGCATCGCCGATGCGATCACCACGCTCGAGCGGAAAACGGCGCCGCCACCCGAGCAGGGTCGCGGGAGCGAGCCGCCTGAGCACGGTCGCGGGGGCGACCGATGACCGCGTTCTACGCCTGGGTCGCGGCGCTGGCGGTGCAGGGCAAGCTGCCGCAGCCGTTTCAATATGCGTTCTTCGTCCGCGGGCTCCTCTCGGTGCTCCTGCTCGCGCCGCTGCTTGGCGGCATGAGCCACCTGGTGGTCGCGCGCAGGCTCGCCTTCTTCTCCAGCGCGCTCGGCCAGGCCGCGCTCACCGGCCTCACCATCGGCATCGTGCTGGGCGAACCGATCAACTCCGCCTACGCCGGCATCTTCGGCTTCTGCTTGGTGTCGGCGCTGGCGATGGTCTACGTCAAGCGCCGCGCGGCGCTGCCGCCCGACACGCTGATCGGCGTCTTCCTCGCGCTCACGCTCGGCCTCGGCATCTGCCTGCTCGTCGCGGTGACCAAGCGCTTCAACATCCACCAGGTCGAGGCGGTGATGTTCGGCAGCCTGCTGACGGTCACCGACACCGATCTGCTGGTGCTGCTTGTCGCCGGCGTGCTGGTCTCGGTCGCACTGGCGTGGAGCTACAACGCGCTGCTGCTCGACAGCCTCGACCCCGCGCTCGCGCGCGTCAGCGGCGTCCGCACCGCGCTGGTCGAGTACGTCTTCGTGGTGCTGCTCACCGCCGCCATCGTGGTCAGCCTGAAGATCATCGGCGCGCTGCTGGTCGAGGCGATGGTGGTGGTACCCGCCGCTTCTGCGCGCAACCTCGCGCGCGGGACGCGCTCGTACCTGATCTTGAGCATCGTGGCCGCGCTGATCGCGGGCGTGGGCGGGCTGTTCATCTCCAGCCGCTTCCTGGTGCCGACCGGCGGCGCGGTGGTGCTGGCGATGAGCGCGCTCTTCTTCGTCACGCTCGGGCTGGCAGCCGCACGCCGCGCGCTCGCGTGACTTGCCTGCGCCTCGGCGCTCGCGCGGCGTGCTGGTGCCGAATCTGCCGCGCGAGCACGCGCGTACTAGGCTTGATCAACGCTTTCCCCGCGGAACCTCCGTGAACCGAAGCCTGCACAAGCGCGCCTCCGCCCTCCTCGCCGCCGTGGCGACTCTGGGGCTCGTGGTCGCGCCGGTGATCCACGCCGAGGTCCACCTCCGCGAGCAGGCGCAGGCGCACGAGCAGGCGGTCGAGCTCCTCTTCCGCATCGCCTTCGAGCGCGGCGAGGTGCCCGATCAGGACGCGCTGCTCAAGCAGGCCGCGCAGGAGGCGTTCGGGGCCGAGACCGATGCACCCGGCTTCTCGGCGCCGCGCCACCAGCACGGCGGCCACTCGCACGGCCCCGGCGCCCTGGCCTCGGGCTCGCTCGAGCATCTGGGCGCCGCGCTGCACGCGCCTTTGTCCGCTCCACAACTCGCAGCGCCCGCGCGCGTGGCGAGCGCCGTCTTCGCCGCACCCGCACCGCTGCTGCTCTCTCCCCGCTACACCACTCCCGAGCATTCGCAAGCGCCTCCAGCCGCTTAATCTGAAGCCGTGTCCCCGCTGGCAGTGCTGCTCTCGAATCCTTGGAGCTCCAATCAATGCCCTCTCTTGCTTCGTGTGCAGCCGCGTGCTGCGCGATCGTACTCGCGCTTTCGTTCTCTTCCTCCGCTCAACCGCCCACGCGCTTCAAGCCACCCGTGCTGATCGAGCGCGTCGAGGCGAAGTATCCCGAGCAGGCGCGCAAGGACGGCATCACCGGAACGGTCCTGCTCCAGCTGGTGATCGGGATCGACGGCCAGGTCACCGACGCGAAGGTGGCGCGCGGCGCCGGCCATGGCTTCGACGAGTCCGCGCTGGAGGCGTCGCGCTCGCTGCGCTTCGAGCCGGCCACGCAGGAGGGCGCAAAGGTAGCGGTGCAGATCAACTACGAAGTGCAATTCCAGCTCAAGGACGCCGAGCTTCCCACGCTGCGCGACACGGCGGGGGCCAGCCGCGGCGCCGCGAAGAAGGAGCGCGCTCCCTACGAAGCCATCGTCGAAGGCGAGCGGCCCTTCAGCGCCGCCAGCGCCTCGACGGTGCGGGACCGCGACTTCCTGCTCCGCCCGCGGCAAACCCCGGAAGACATCCTCCGCTCAGTGCCGGGTCTGGTCATCGCGCAGCACCAGGGCGGCGGAAAGGCCGATCAGCTCTTCCTGCGCGGCTTCGACTCCGACCACGGCACCGACGTGTCGATCAAGCTCGATGGCGTGCCGGTGAACATGCCTTCTCATGCCCATGGGCAGGGCTACGCAGACCTGCACTGGCTGATTCCGGAGGCGCTGGAAAAGGTCGAAATCACCAAAGGGCCGTACTTCGCCGACAAGGGCGACTTCGACACGGCGGGTGAGGTCAACCTCGTCACGCGAGACCATTTCGAGCATTCGCAGATCACCGTCCAGGGCGGCCTGCTCCCTTCCACGCTGGGCCGCGTGGAAGGCATTCCAGGGTCATTGCCCAGGCGCGGCCTCAGCTATCGCGTGCTGGGAGTCGCCAGCCCATTGATCGACGACGTTCACCCTTATTTCGTCGGCGAGGTCTCCGGTCTGGAAGGGCCTTTCCAGACCAACGAGCAGCTCGAGCGTTACAACTTCTTCAGCAAGGCCAGCTTCGACCTTTCGCCCCGCACGAAGCTGTCTTTGCTGGCGAGCGCCTATGCGTCGAGCTGGTACGGCTCGGGGCAGATCCCCGCTCGCCTGGTGGACTCCGGCATCCTCAACCGCTACGGGGCCATCGACCCCACCGAGGGCGGCGACACGCAGCGCCAGCAGGCCATCCTCGCGCTCACCACGCACCTCGACTCGACGTCGAACTTCTCCGTTTCGCTCTCGGTGATCCGCTACAACCTGGACCTCTTCAACGACTTCACCTTCCAGCTCGACAATCCGGACGGCGACGAGATCGAGCAGACCGACAACCGGGTCACTTTCTACGCCTCCATGCGCTATGAGCGGCAGGATAAGAACCTGTTGCCGGGAACAGTCTTCTCCTCGATGGGCATCCAGTTCCGCAACGACGAGATCACAGGCGCGCTCTACAAGGTCAAGCAGCGCCGGCGCCGCCAGAACTGCCTCGATCTCGTCAATCCCTGCATCGATACTCTCAATCACCAGACGGATGCAGCGGCCTATCTGCAGGAAGAGTGGCGGCCCAACCGATATGTCCGCTTCATCGGCGGGCTCCGCACCGACCTGTTCGTCTTCGATGTGCGTTCGCAGAAGCCCGGCTACGGGCTCGACGGATCCAATCCCGATCCGCTCCCGCCCGTGGTGCAGCGAAGCATGCAGTCGCCCAAGGCGAGCGTGGTGATCTCGCCGCTCCAGGAGCTGGATGTGTTTCTGAACTTCGGCTCAGGATTCCATTCCAATGACGCGCGCAGCGCGGTGGAATCCGGGGGCAACGGCGCGCTCCCACGCGCGCTCGGATATGAAATCGGCACTCGCGCTCGACTTCTCGACAGCAAGATCGAGCTGGGCGTGGCGCTCTGGCGCCTGGATCTCGCCTCCGAGCTGACCTTCAACGGCGATAACGGCGGGACCTCCGCCAACGGGGCAACGACGCGGCAAGGCGTGGACTTCGAGGGGCGATTCGAGATCCTCCCCTGGCTGTTCGCCGACGCCGACCTGACGCTCGCCTCCAGCCAATTCAAGGAGGACAACGGAAACGGCAGGGCCGTCGCGCTCTCGCCGCCGGTCATCGCAACGGCCGGGATCACGGCACGCCATCCGAGCGGCTTCACCGCCTCGCTGCGCATGCGCCACATCGGTACGCGGCCGGGCAATCAGTTCACGGCCGACGACTATCTCGATCCGGCCAATCCCGCTCTCGGGCACGTCATCCAGTGCAACCCGACGCTGGACGCAAACTCGAATGATCCGACCGCATCGCGCTGCTATCTGGTCGCGGACGGATATACCGTCTTCGATGCGGTGCTGGGCTACCAGACGCCCCGCTACTCGCTGACGCTGATCGGCGAAAACATCACTAATTCGGTCTATCGGGAGGCGCAGTTCGGAAACGTTTCGCAAGTCCGCCATCTGCTGGGCGACCGGACGGCCGGTGCGAACGGGCAGCCGTTCTCCCCCGAGACCCACGCGGTGCAGGACATCCATTACACGCCCGGGAATCCATTCGGGATCTCCATCGCGGGCTCGCTCTACTTCTGAAAGGAGCGACCAATGACGCCGCGCGCACAGCCCTTTCAGGCATCCATCCGCGAGGGGCGGCCGGGAATACGGGCGGCAGTCATCGGGGCTTCCTTGCTGGTCCATGCCGCGGTCGCGCTGGTCGCATCGCGGCCGGCGCCGCCTCGACCGCCGCCTCTCCCGGCGGCGATCGAGGTAGCGTTCGTCAAACCGCCGCATCCCCGCGAGTTCGGCGGGGCCGAGGTCGTAGCGGATGACATTGCTCAGGTAGCGCCGGCAGAACCCCGCGTCCAAGCCGAGCCGCGGCGCCTCGCGCTGCGCGATCGCGCCCGCGTGCGCCAGACCGTACTCCTTCGCCCGGTGGAACGCCGCTTCCGCTTCGCCCAACTCCACGCCGCGACGCACCGCCCACACAGCGAACACCATCGGCAGCCCGGTCCACGCGGTCCACTCTTCGCCGAGGTCGTAGGCGAACCGGTAGCCGGGCAGGCACGCCCGCATCGCGCGGTCGCCGATGAGCAGCACCGCGTCCGTGTCCAGGTCGTCGGCGGAAGCGTCGATGGGCAAGGGGCACACGTCGGCCGTTACGCCGTACCGCTTCCGTAAAAGGATTTGCGTCAGCGCGGCGCTGGTGCGCGACCCTTCGTCGAGCGCGACGGTGCGAATCTCTTCCCACGGCACCTTGCTGAACAGCGTGACGCTCAGCACCGGGCCGCGGGAGCCGATGGCGACGTTCGGAATGAAGCTGTAGTCGTCGCCGCGAAAGAACTCGACCACCGGGATGAGGCCCACGTCCAGTTCGCCCGCGGCGAGTTGGTCCGCGAGCCGGCTAGGCAGGTCGAGTGACAGGTCGATGTTGGGCGCGAAGTCGGTCAGCCGCTCGACGAGCGGTTTCGTGTTCAGGTAGTTGACCGCCCCGACGCGGAGGGTGGGAGGCATGATTCGCGGCCTTTCCGACGGCTCGTAAGCCGTCATGATAAGAACCGCGACGCGAGGAGGGAATGCAACCGGGGAAGAGAGTAGGCGAA
>JAYWBT010000094.1:0-15794 GCA_043781235.1 Deltaproteobacteria bacterium | reverse complement strand
GCACCATCAACCCTTCCGCCGGCGACGTGACGCTCTTCTTGCCGGCCGAGCAGGCGATGCTCGCCGACACCGCCAGCGGCCACGATCGGACCGCCGTCTTCGCCTGGTACAACCTGGCCGGCACCTTCGCGGGCGCGGTCGGCGCGCTGGCGAGCGGCGGCCCTGCCACCGTCGCGAGGCTGCTGCACCTCTCGCTGCTCCAGGCGCAGCGCGGCGGGTTCCTCGTCTATGCCGGCGCCGCCGTGTTTGCCGGCCTGCTCTATCGCGAGCTCTCGCCGCGCGTCGAATCGCAGCATGCCCAGGCGAAACGGCCATTGGAGAAATCGCGCGCCATCGTGCTGCGCCTCGCGGCGCTCTTCTCTCTCGACTCGGCGGGCGGCGGCTTCGTGGTGCAGTCGCTGCTCGCGCTCTGGCTCTTCCGCCGCTTTCACCTGAGCGTGACGTCGACCGCGGCCTTCTTCTTCGTCGCGGGATTGTTCGCCGCGCTATCGCAGCTGCTCTCGTCGCGACTGGCCTCGCGCTTCGGCCTGATCAACACCATGGTCTTCACGCATTTGCCCGCCAATCTGTTGCTGATCGTGGCCGGCATCGTTCCCTCGGCTCCAATCGCGCTGTCGCTTTTATTGCTGCGAATGATCCTCAGCTCGATGGACGTCCCGGCCCGCCAGTCTTTCGTGATGGCGGTGGTGCCGCCGGAGGAGCGCGCCGCGGCCTCGAGCGTGACCAACGTTCCGCGGAGCCTCGCCTCGGCGCTGCCGCCGCTGCTCGCCGGCGCCATGCTCCAGCACACCAGCTTCGGCTGGCCGCTCATTTGCGGCGGCCTCTTGAAATCGGTCTATGACGTGCTGCTGCTGATCCAGTTCCGGCACGTCAAGCCGGACGCCTGACCGGGCCGCCGCGCCTTCCCTGGCCGAATCTACAGATTGCGCCGTCGCGCTATCGATCGCGCCGTCGTCGCGCGCCCTGGCGCCCCTCGGACTTCGGGGCGCGAGACAGGCGCCCGGCGCTGGCGCGGCCCGTGCATTCTCTTCCGCGCAAGGAGACTGCCCATGACCCGCAACGGAAAGCTCGTCTTCGCAATCGCCGCGAGCGCCCTCGCCCTCGTCCTCGGGATGATGGCGTCGCGTGGCGCGCCGCCGGTGGTGCCGGTCCCGGCGCTCACGCCCGCGCAGATGTCCGAGCTCGCACCGCCGCCCAGCGCCCCGCAGGCGACCGCCGACGAGGAGCTGAACGCCACGCCGCCGGAGCCCGACGGCGACGGCTCCTGAAACGCTCCGCTCAGGCCACTTTGCAGGTGAGCCCTCCGTCCACCACCAGCTCTGCGCCGGTGACGTAGCTCGCCTCGTCGGAGGCGAGGAACAGTGCGGCCCGCGCGACGTCCCAGGCGTCGCCCATCCTGCCCATCGGGCATTGCGCAGCCCGGATCGCTTTCATCCTGGCGGCGTCCCCCATGGCGTAGGCACCCGGCAGGCCGGCCTCGACCATGGGCGTGTCGATCAAGCCGGGGAGGATGGTGTTGGCGCGGATCCCCTTCGCCGCGTATTGCAGCGCGACGCTCCGGGTAAAGGCGAGAATGGCGCCTTTGGTCGTGCTGTACGCGATGTACGGCACGCCGAGATAGCGGATGCCCGCCACCGAGCCGATATTGACGATGGCGCCCTTCCCCTGCGCCTCCATCACCGGCAGCACGTGCTTGCAGGTCAGGAACATGCTCTTGAGGTTGACCTCCACCAGGCGGTCCCACGAGGCCTCGCTCAGCTCGACGGGGCCGCCGAGCGCGAGGACGCCAACATTGTTGTGCAGGATGTCGATGCGGCCGAATTGCTCGCTGCAGCGGCGCGCGAGCGCCTCGACCTGATCGGATCGGGTGACGTCCGCCGTGAAGGCCTCGCAGGCGCCGCCTTCACCCGCGATGATCGCGCGGGTCTCCTCCAGCGCGCCGGGATCGCGGTCGACGGCGAATACACGTGCACCCTCGCGCGCGAACAGTACCGCCGCCGCCTTGCCGTTGCCCCACCCCGGGCCGCTGGACCCGGCACCGGTGACGATCGCGACCTTGCCCTCGAGCCGTTTGCCCATCGTCGATCCTCCCGGAGTCCGTCCTCCCGGAGCCCGGTCCATATCACCTGGCCCCCAGAGGCGCGGCTTGACATTTCGCGCCGCTGTCGCTAGCCCTCTTCCCGATGCATTCGCGCGCCGCCAGCTTTCCGCAGACCTCCGCCAGCGCCGTGATCGCCTGCCCGCCGCTCTCCGCCAGCTCGGCCCTGCTATCCATTTCCATTCTTGTACTTATTCTCGCCCCAGGGTGCGGGCCGCCGTTCTGACCGGGTAGAGAGTGGTTTCCGGAAGAACAGCCCCCGCACCCGAAAGGGTGACGGGGGCTTCTTTTTGGTCTTGGACCAGAGGAGCTCCAGATGGCGCATCAAGCCGACTTCGAACCGCAATCGCACCAGGCACGTCTTCGCGCCGCACCCGAGCCGGCACGCCGCACCGGCGCGCAGCTCCTCTGGGAGGCGCTGGTACGAGAGGGCGTCGAGGTGGTGTTCGGCTATCCCGGCGGCGCGATCATGCCGGCCTACGACGCGATGCCGGGGTATCCGATCCGCCATGTGCTGGTGCGCCACGAGCAGGGCGCGGCGCACATGGCTGATGGATTCGCGCGCGCTTCGGGCAAGGTCGGCGTCTGCATCGCCACCTCCGGTCCGGGGGCAACGAACCTGGTCACCGGCATCGCCACCGCGATGCTCGACTCCTCGGCCATCGTGTGCATCACCGGGCAGGTCTCCTCGACCGTGCTGGGCACGGACGCCTTTCAGGAGGTGGACACCACCGGCATCACGCTGCCGATCACCAAGCACAGCTACCTGGTCACTCGGGCCAGCGACATCCCGGGCATCGTTTGCGAGGCGTTCCAGGTCGCGCGCTCCGGCCGTCCGGGGCCGGTGCTGATCGACATCACCAAGGACGCGCAGCAGGCCAGCGTCGAGGTGCCCCGAGCCCAGGCACCGCGCCGACCGCGCCTCGGGATTGGCCGCGCCGCGGAAGCCGAGCTCGACCGCGCCGCCGCCCTGATCGACGCCGCCGAGCGGCCGTTGATCTTCGCCGGGCAGGGCATCCTGAAGGCAAGCGCCACCCGGCAGCTGATCGAGTTCGCCGAGCGGACCGGGATCCCCGTCTCGCAGACGCTGCTGGGGCTGGGCGGCTTTCCCGCCAGCCATCCGCTCAGCCTGGGGATGATGGGGATGCACGGCGAGGCGTGGGTCAACACCTCGGTGCAGTCGTCGGATCTCATCGTCGCGCTGGGCATGCGCTTCGACGATCGCGTCACCGGCAACCTCAAGACCTACGCCACGCGGGCGAAGAAGATCCACGCGGAGATCGACCCTTCCGAGATCGGAAAGAACGTCGCGGTGGACGTGGCCCTCCTCGGCGACGTCCGCGCCACCCTCGAGGCGCTGCTGCCGCGCGTGCGGCGCCGCGACCGCGCGCCCTGGCTCGCGCAGATCGCCGGGCTGAAGGGCGAGTCGGCGGTCCGCGACATCGTCTCGCTGCCCCACGGACACAGGCTCCACGCGGCGCACGTGCTGCACGATCTCTGGCGGCTCACGCGCGGGGAGGCGCTGGTGGTCACCGACGTGGGCCAGCACCAGATGTGGGAAGCCCAATACTACAAGCACGATCACCCGCGGAAGCTGCTCACCTCGGGCGGCCTCGGCACCATGGGCTTCGCGCTGCCCGCCGCCATCGGCGCCAGCGCCGCCTGCCCCGGCGAGCAAATCTGGGTGGTGGTCGGCGACGGCGGGTTCCAGATGACCGCCTGCGAGCTGACCACCTGCGCGCAGGAAGGAATCAAGCTCAACATCGCGGTGATCAACAACGGCTACCTGGGCATGGTCCGCCAGTGGCAGGAGCTGTTCTATGGCGGCCGCTACGTGGCGACGCCGCTGAAGAGCCCCGACTTCGTCAAGCTCGCCGAGGCGCACGGGCTGGTCGGGCTGCGCGTCGAGCGGCGCGTTGACGTGGCGGGAGCGGTGGCGCGCGCCCTGGCGGAGCCGGGCACGGTGGTGATCGACTTCCGCGTCGAGCCCGAGGACAGCGTCTACCCGATGGTCCCGACGAACGCCGACCTGGGCGACATGATCCGCCGGCCCTCGCCCCTGGAGGAGACGGCCAATGATCGCTGAGAGAGACCTGGGCCCGGCGCCGCGCACGCTGATCGTGCACCTGGAAGATCGCCCGGGCGCGCTGAATCGCGTGGTCTCGGTCTTCCGCCGCCGCAACTGCAACATCGAGTCGCTGGTGGTCGGGCGCAGCGAGCAGCCCGGGGTCTCGCGCCTCACGCTGGTGGTGGTCGGCGCGGACGGCGCGGCGGACCGCCTCGCCCTCAACCTCTACAAGCTGATCGACGTGCTGCACGTCGAGGACGTCACCTCCTCGCCGGCGGTGATCCGCGAGATGGTCTTCGTCAAGCTGGAGGCGCGTCTGCGCGGCGAGGTGCTGCAACTCTGCGAGATCTTCCGCGCGCGCGTGGTGGACGTGGGACCGGCCTCGATCACCGTCGAGGCCACCGGCGCGCTGGACAAGATGGACGGCCTGATCGAGGTGCTCCGCCCCTTCGGGATCCTCGAATTGGTGCGCACCGGCGCGGTGGCGATGTGCCGCGGCCTCCCCCCCTTTCCCAACGCCATTTCCGACCAGCACTCCCCGCACGACGAACGCACCAGCCACGACGAGGCCTGAACCGATGCCCGAACCTAAGCAGACCGAACGCGTCATCATCTTCGACACCACGCTGCGCGACGGCGAGCAGGCGCCGGGCGCGAGCATGAACCTCACCGAAAAGCTGAAGGTCGCGGCCGCGCTGCAGGCGCTTCGTGTGGACGTGATCGAGGCCGGCTTCCCCGCCGCTTCGCCCGGCGACTTCGAGGCGGTGCAGGCCATCGCGCGCAAGCTGCGCGGAACCTCCGTCTGTGGGCTCGCGCGCGCCACCCGCGACGACATCGACAAGGCCTGGCAGGCGCTGTGCGATGCGGAGAAGCCGCGCCTCCACATCTTCCTCGCCACCAGCCCCATCCACCGGGAGTTCAAGCTCAAGCTCGACCGGCAGCAGGTGCTCCGCCGCGCCGTGGAGATGGTCGCCTACGCGCGCTCGATCTTCCCCGAGGTCGAGTTCTCTGCCGAGGACGCCTCCCGCACCGAGTCCGACTTCCTCGCCGAGGTGATCGAGCGCGTCATCGAGGCTGGCGCGACGACCGTCAACATCCCCGACACCGTCGGCTACGCGGTGCCAGCCCAGTTCGCCGCCACCATCGCGATGCTGAGGCAGCAGGTGCGCGGCATCGAGCGCGCGGTGATCTCCGTGCACTGCCACAACGACCTCGGCCTCGCCGTCGCCAATAGCCTGGCGGCGCTGCAGGCGGGCGCGCGGCAGGTGGAGTGCACCGTCAACGGCATCGGCGAACGCGCCGGCAACTGCTCGCTCGAGGAGGTGGTGATGGCGATGAAGACCCGCGCCGACTTCCTCGGCCTGCACAGCAACATCCGCACCACCCAGCTCACCGACGCCAGCCGCGTCGTCGCCCGGGCGACCGGCTTCGCCGTGCAGCGCAACAAGGCGGTGGTGGGCGAGAACGCCTTCGCGCACGAAGCCGGCATCCACCAGCACGGGATGCTGCAGAACGCAGCCACCTACGAGATCATGCGCCCCGAGGACGTCGGGTTCCGCAGCACCAGCCTGGTGCTGGGAAAGCACAGCGGACGCCATTCGCTGCGCGCCCGTTTGGAGGGGCTCGGCTGGCGGCTGGAAGCGGAGGAGTTCGAGCGCGTCTTCGGGCTCTTCAAGGAACTGGCCGACCGCAAGAAAGAGGTCTTCGACGGAGATCTGGAGTCCCTGGTGGACGGCCTGCGCGGGCGCCCGAGCGGACGCTGGGAGCTGGTCAGCCTCAATGCCTTTTCCGGCACCGGCACCGCGCCGAGCGCGGCGGTGTGCCTGCAGCTTCGCGACGGCTCGCGAAGGGAGGATGCGGCCGTGGGCGACGGGCCGGTGGACGCCGTGTTCAAGTGCATCGAACGGATCACCAACGTGAAGGTGAAGCTGCGCGACTTCCAGGTGCGGAACATGACCCCCGGCGAGGACGCGCAGGGCGAGGTGCGCATCGAGGTGGAGCACGAGGGCCGCAGCTACAGCGGCCGCGGCCTCTCCACCGACATCGTGGTCGCCAGCGCGCACGCGTTCCTCGAGGTGGTGAACCGCATCTCGTCGGCGCGCCCGAAGGCGGTCGCACCTGAGACCGCGGAGGTCCGCTGTGGCGCCGTCTGAGCCCCGCACCCTGTTCGACAAGATCTGGGACGCTCATGTGGTGACCGCCGAGACGGCGCAGACGCCCGCGCTCGTCTACGTCGACCTGCACCTGGTGCACGAGGTGACCTCGCCGCAGGCCTTCTCCCTGCTGCGCGAGCGAGGGCTGCGCGTGCGCCACCCCGAGCGTGCGGTCGCGACCATGGACCACTCCACCCCCACGCTGCCGCCGAAGGGCGGCCGCTTTCCCTTCGCCGACCCGCAAGGAGAGGCGCAGGTCCGCACGCTGGAGCGCAACTGCCAGGAGGCCGGCATCGAGCTCTTCGCGCTGGGCAGCGAGGGCCAGGGCATCGTGCACGTGATCGGTCCGGAGCTCGGCCTCACGCAGCCGGGCATGACGGTGGTCTGCGGCGACAGCCACACCAGCACCCACGGCGCCTTTGGGGCGCTCGCGTTCGGCATCGGCACCAGCGAGGTGGGGCACGTGCTCGCCACCCAGTGCCTGCTGCAGCGAAGGCCCAGGACGCTGGAGGTCCACGCCTCCGGCCAGCTCGCCCGCGGCGTCTCGGCCAAGGATCTGATCCTCGCCGTCATCGCGCAGATCGGCGTCGGCGGCGGCACCGGCCACGTCATCGAGTACACCGGAAGCGCCATTCGGGCGCTCTCGATGGAAGAGCGGATGACGGTGTGCAACATGTCGATCGAGGCGGGCGCGCGCGCTGGAATGGTCGCGCCCGACGAGCTCACCTTTGAGTATCTCTCCGGCCGCGCGCGCGCCCCCAAAGGCGAGGCCTGGGAACGCGCGCTCGCCCGCTGGCGGACGCTCCCCACCGATCCGGGCGCTGCGTACCACCGCTCGGTCTCGCTCGACGCCTCGCAGCTGGCGCCGATGATCACCTGGGGTACCAACCCGGGCACCGGCGTCCCCATCACCGGCGAGGTCCCCGCGCCGCGCGAGCCGGCCGCGGAGAAGGCGCTTCGCTACATGGGCCTCTCCCCGGGTCAGAGGCTGCTCGGCCATCCGGTGGATGTGGTGTTCATCGGGAGCTGCACCAACTCGCGCCTCTCCGATCTGCGCGGCGCCGCCGACATCCTGCGCAAGCGCAAAGTGGCCAAGGGCGTGCGCGTGCTGGTGGTGCCGGGCTCGGTGCGGGTGAAGCGCGAGGCCGAGGCCGAAGGGCTGGACCTGGTGTTCCGCGAGGCCGGAGCCGAGTGGCGGGAGTCGGGCTGCTCGATGTGCATCGCCATGAACGGCGACGCGCTCGCGCCTGGCCAGACCGCGGTGAGCACCAGCAACCGCAACTTCGAGGGCCGCCAGGGAAAGAACGGCCGCACCTTCCTCGCCAGCCCGCTCACCGCCGCGGCCTCGGCGGTCGCCGGCCGCATCGCCGACCCGCGCGAGGTGCTGGCATGACTCCCTTCACCAGACTGACCTCGCGCACCGTGGTGATGCCGCAGTCGAACATCGACACCGACCAGATCATCCCCGCGCGTTTCCTCACCACCACCAGCAGCGACGGGCTGGGAAAGTCGCTCTTCGCCGACTGGCGCTACGACGAGCGGGGCACTCCCCGCGCCGACTTTCCCCTCAACCAGCCGGCCGCAGCCGCGGCGCAGGTGCTGGTCGCGGGCGAGAACTTCGGCTGCGGCTCGTCGCGCGAGCACGCGCCCTGGGCGCTGCTGGGCCACGGCTTCCGCGCCGTGGTGAGCGCGTCGATCGCCGACATCTTCCGCAGCAACGCGCTCAAGAACGGGCTCTTGCCGGTGACGGTGGATCCCGAGACGCAGGCTTTCCTGCTCGCGAACCCGGGCTGCGAGGTGACCATCGATCTCGAGTCGCAGACCCTCGCCTGCGATGGGGGCCGGCGGCGCGCGCGCTTCCCCATCGATCCCTTCGCGCGGCACTGCCTGCTGAACGGGACCGACGAGCTCGGCTTCCTGCTCGAGGCAGAAGCGCAGATCGCCGCCTTCGAGCGCTCCCGGGAGGAAGCATGAAGGCTCTGATCGCGGTGCTGCCGGGCGACGGGATCGGCCCCGAGGTGGTGGCCCAGGCGACGGGCATCCTGCGCGCGGTGGGCGCGCGCTTCGGCCACTCCTTCGAGCTGCGCGAGGCGCTCTTCGGCGGCTGCGCCATCGACGCCGCCGGCACCCCGCTGCCAGCGGAGACGCTCTCCCTCTGCCGCGAGGCGGATGCGGTGCTGCTGGGCGCGGTGGGCGGGCCGAAGTGGGATCCTCCCGCGAAGCCCCGCCCCGAGGAGGGCCTCCTCGCGCTGCGCAAGGCGCTGGGCCTGTTCGCGAACCTGCGGCCGGTCGCCGCTCACCCTGCTCTCGCGCACGCCTCGACGCTCAAGCCGGAGATCATCAAAGGCGTCGATCTGCTGCTGGTCCGCGAGCTGACCTCGGGCCTCTACTTCGGCGCGCGGGGCCGCGAGCCGACCCACGCCTTCGACACCTGCGTCTACACCACGGCCGAGGTCGAGCGCGTGGTCCGCGCGGCCTGCAAGTTTGCCCGCTCGCGCAAGCAGCGCGTGGTCTCGGTGGACAAGGCCAACGTGCTCGACACCTCGCGGCTGTGGCGCGAGGTGGCGACGCGCATCGCCCGCGACGAGTTCCCCGACGTCGAGCTGAGCCACCTGCTGGTGGACGCCTGCGCCATGCACCTGATCCGCGAGCCGGCGCGCTTCGACGTCATCGTCACCGAGAACCTCTTCGGCGACATCCTCAGCGATGAGGCGGCGATGATCGCCGGCTCGATCGGGATGTTGCCTTCAGCCTCGCTCGGCGAGGGACCGCGCGGGCTCTACGAACCGATCCACGGCTCCGCCCCGGACCTCGCCGGCAAAGGCATCGCGAACCCGTTCGGCACCATCCTCAGCGCGGCGCTCTTGCTGCGCCATTCGCTCGGTCTTTTGCGCGAAGCCGAGGCCGTCGAGGCGGCCGTCTCCGTGGTCATCGAGCGCGGCGTGCTGACCAGAGATCTGGCGCCCCCCGGCGCTCGTGCAGCGAGCTGCCAGCAAGCCGGAGGCGCCGTGCTCGAATCGCTTTTGCAAGGAGACCGCTGATGCCGCAAGACCCAAAGCACAAGAGTCGCGCAGTCACCGAAGGGCCCGACCGTGCGCCGGCGCGGGCCATGCTCAAGGCGATCGGCTTCGACGACCAGGCCCTGTCGCGCCCCATCATCGGCATCGCCAGCACCTGGACCGAGACGATGCCCTGCAACTTTCATCTTCGTCATCTTGCCGACCGGGTCAAGGAGGGCATCCGCGCCGCCGGCGCCACCCCGATGGAGTTCGACACCATCGCCATCAGCGACGGCGTCACCATGGGCACCGAAGGGATGAAGGCTTCGCTGGTGAGCCGCGAGCTGATCGCCGACTCCATCGAGCTGGTCTGCCGCGGCCACTCCTTCGACGCGGTGGTGTGCCTGGTCGGCTGCGACAAGACCATCCCGGGGGCGGCGATGGCGATGCTGCGTCTCGACCTGCCCGCGCTCCTGCTCTACGGCGGGTCGATCGCGCCCGGCCGCTTCGAGGGCAGGGACGTCACCATCCAGGACGTGTTCGAGGCGGTGGGCGCGCAGGCCGCGGGCAAGATCTCGCTGCAGACGCTGAAGAGCCTCGAGGACGTGGCCTGCCCGGGCGCGGGGGCCTGCGGGGGCCAGTTCACCGCCAACACCATGGCGCTCGCCAGCGAGTTGCTCGGGCTGGGCCCGGTCGGCTACGGCAGCATCCCCGCCGAAGACCCGCGCAAGGACGAGGCGACGCGCGAAGCCGGCAAGCTGGTGGTGAAGCTGCTGAACGACGGCATCCGCCCGCGGCAGCTCGTCTCCCGCGCCTCCTTCGACAACGCCATCGCGGGGGTGGCGGCGACGGGCGGCTCCACCAACGCCGTGCTCCACCTGCTCGCGATGGCGCGCGAGGCGGACATCCCTCTTTCGCTCGAGGACTTCGACCGCGTCAGCGCGCGCACCCCGCTGATCGCCGACCTCAAGCCGGGGGGCAAATACACCGCCGTCGATCTCCACCATGCGGGCGGCGTGCCGCTGATCGCGCAGCGGCTCATCGCCGCGGACAGGTTCGACGGCGAGGCGCGCACCGCCGACGGCAAGCGCTGGAAGGACCACTCCGCTGCGGCCGCCGAGACGCCCGGGCAGAAAGTAGTGCGGCCGCTCTCCGATCCGATCAAGACCACCGGCGGCCTCTGCATCCTGCGCGGGTCGCTCGCTCCCGGCGGCGCGGTGGTGAAGATGTCGGGCCACGAGCGCAGCAGCCACCGCGGCCCGGCGCGCGTCTTCGATCGCGAAGAGGACGCTTTCGCCGCCGTGCGCGAAGGCGCCATTCACAAAGGCGACGTGGTGGTGATCCGCTACGAAGGTCCGCGCGGCGGGCCGGGCATGCGCGAGATGCTCGGCGTCACCGCGGCGCTGGTGGGCCAGGGACTGGGCGAATCGGTGGCGCTGGTCACCGACGGCCGCTTCTCCGGCGCCACCCGCGGGCTGATGGTCGGCCACGTCGCGCCCGAGGCGGCGATGGGCGGCCCGCTCGCGGCGGTGCGCGAAGGCGACGTAATTGTCATCGACGTCGATCAGCGCAAGCTTATGATCGAGGTCTCCGCCGACGAGTTGAGGGAGCGCTTGCGCGACTTCACTCCGCCTGCGCCGCACTATCCGAACGGCGTCTTCGCCAAGTACGCCGCGCTGGTCTCCTCCGCCGAAGAAGGCGCGATCACTTCTCCGATCCAACCACGCAGGTAACTCACGCAGGTAACTAAGGAGCACTTCAATGGCACAGCTTTTTTACGACAAGGACTCGAGCCTTGACCCCATCCTGGGAAAGAAGGTCGCGATCATCGGCTACGGCAGCCAGGGCCACGCGCACGCCCTCAACCTCCGGGACTCGGGCGTCGATGTACGGGTCGGCCTGCACGCCTCGAGCAAGTCGCGCGACAAGGCGGAGCGGGCCGGGCTGCGCGTGCTGACGGTGGCGCAGGCGGCCGCGGAGGCCGATTTGCTCATGGTGCTCGCGCCCGACGAAGCGCAGAAGAAGATCTACGAGTCCGAGATCGCGCCGCACCTCGCGCCGGGCAAGGCGCTGTTCTTCGCGCACGGCTTCAACATCCACTACGGCCAGGTGCGGCCGCTCGCGGAGGTGGACGTGGTGCTGGTCGCTCCCAAGGCTCCGGGCCACCTGGTGCGCCGGCTCTACCAGGAGGGCAAGGGAACGCCCGCGCTGATCGCCGTTCATCAGGATGCGAGCGGCCAGGCCAGGGCGCTCGGTCTCTCCTACGCGCGCGCGCTCGGCGCCACCCGCGCCGGGGTCCTCGAGACCACCTTCCGCGAAGAGACCGAGACCGATCTTTTCGGCGAGCAGGCAGTGCTCTGCGGCGGTATCACCTCGCTGGTGACGGCCGGCTACGAGACGCTGGTCGAGGCGGGGTACCAACCCGAGAGCGCGTACTTCGAGTGCCTGCACGAGCTCAAGCTGATCGTCGACATGATGTACGAGGGCGGCCTGGGCTGGATGCGGCACTCGATCAGCGACACCGCGGAGTACGGCGACTACACCCGCGGCGAGAGGGTCGTGGGCGAGGCGGCGCGCGCGGAGATGAAGAAGATCCTGAAGGAGATCCAGACCGGGCAGTTTGCCCGCGAGTGGATCCTCGAGAACCAGGCAGGCCGGCCCGTCTTCGACAAGCTGCGCGAGCAGGGCAAGCGCCATCCCATCGAGGAGGTTGGCCGGAAGCTGCGGGAGACGATGAGCTGGATCCGCGACGCGCGGAAGGACTCGAGCGAGCCCGACAAGGCCGTGGCTGCCGCGCCCGACAGCCGCGAGAAGCCGAAGCCCGCCACGACGGAGCCCGCGCGCTCGCAGCGCCGCATCTGACCGACCCACCCGGCGGGCGCCTTCAACCGGCGCCCGCCCCTTTCTAGTAAGGAGCACCCAAGATGGCAGGACCGATGTGGTTCAATGGCAAGCTGGTCAGCCCCGCAGAGGCGCGGGTCGACTTCCTCACGCCCGCGCTGCACTATGGCATTGGCGTCTTCGAGGGCATCCGCTGCTACGGCACGGCCGAGGGCCCAGCCATCTTCCGGCTCGACGAGCACATCGCGCGCTTGCTCAACTCCGCCCGCATCCTCGGCTTCCGTGACCTGCCCTGGACCCAGGCGCAGCTCACCGAGGCGTGCGTTGCGACCGTGCGCGCCAACGGCTTCGACGAGTGCTACATCCGCCCGCTCATCTATCTGGCCGAGGGCGGCTGGAACCTGACCATCGACGCGGGCCGGCCTCACTGCGGCATCGCGGTCTGGGAATGGAAGGGCTACCTCGGCGAGGAGGCCCAGGCGCTGGGAGTGCGCGCCAACGTCTCCTCCTTCACCCGCCACCACCCGAACGTGATGATGACCAAGGCGAAGGTCACCGGCAACTACGCCAACTCGGTGCTGGCCAAGACCGAGTCGCTGCGGCTCGGCTTCGATGAGGCGATCATGCTCGACGCGCAGGGGCTGGTCTCGGAGTGCACCGGCGAGAACCTCTTCCTGGTCAAGAACGGCCGCCTGCGCACCGCGCCTGACGCCAACGTCCTCGACGGCCTCACCCGCGCCTCGCTGGCGGCGCTGGCGGAGGATCTGGGACTGCCGCTCTCCGAGGGGCCCATCTCGCGCGACCAGCTCTACATGGCCGACGAGGTGTTCGTCTGCGGCACCGCGGCGGAGGTGATCGGGTTGCGGGAGATCGACTTCCGTTCCATCGGCGCCGGCTGCACCGGTCCGGTCACGCGCGCTTTGCAGACCGCGTACCACGCTGCGGTGCGCGGCGAGCACCCGCGCTCGGCCGGATGGCTGACCCGGCTGGGCGCGCACCCTGCTGCCTACAAAAATGTCGGGACCTGACCCCCACCGTTTGGACCTGATCGACGAAGGAAGATGATGACACTCGAGACCGGACTCCCTCGCAAGCAAGGCCTGTACGATCCGCGCAACGAGCACGACGCCTGTGGCTTCGGATTCGTCGCCGATATCAAGGGGCGGATCTCGCACGACATCGTCGAGAAGGCGCTCGAGGTGCTGCTCAACCTCGAGCACCGTGGCGCGACCGGCGCGGACAAGAACACCGGCGACGGCGCCGGCATCCTGCTGCAGACGCCGCATGCCCTGCTCGCCACCGAGTGCGCGAAGCTCGGGCTGACCCTGCCGGCCGCGGGCCGGTATGCCGCCGGCCTGGTCTTCCTGCCGCCTTCTCCCGTCGGGCAGAAGGCCGTCGAGCGCCTCTTCGAGGAAACCATCCGCGCCGAGGGCCAGGAGCTCCTCGGCTTCCGCGACGTGCCCACCGACAACTCGACGCTCGGGGCGACCGCGAAGGCAAGCCAGCCGGTCATCCGCCAGATCTTCGTCGGGCGCGGCGCCAACGCCCCCGACGAGATGGCCTTCGAGCGCAAGCTCTACGTCATCCGCCGGCTGATGGAGAAGAAGGTGGGGCGCTCGGCCATCCCGGGCCGCACGCACTTCTACGTGCCCTCGCTGAGCCACAAGACCATCGTCTACAAGGGGATGCTCAACGCGGGCCAGCTGCGCGACTTCTACCTCGACCTGAAGAACCCGGCGACGGCCGCCGCCATCGCCATGGTCCACTCGCGCTTCTCGACCAATACCTTCCCGTCCTGGGCGCGCGCTCACCCGTACCGGTACATTTCGCACAACGGCGAGATCAACACGCTGCGGGGAAACATCAACTGGATGCATGCGCGCCAGTCGATGATGCGCTCGAAATTGTTCGGCGACGATCTGAAGAAGATCCTCACCGTCATCGATCTCGACGGGTCGGACTCGTCGATGTTCGACAATGTGCTCGAGCTGCTCACGCTCGCGGGCCGCGAGCTCCCGCACGCGATGATGATGATGGTGCCGGAGCCGTGGGGCCGGCACGAGTCGATGAGCCCCGAGCTCAAGGCGTTCTACGAGTTCCACTCCTGCCTGATGGAGCCCTGGGACGGCCCGGCGTCGATCGCCTTCACCGACGGCGTGCGGGTGGGCGCGGTGCTCGACCGCAACGGCCTGCGTCCCTCGCGCTACTACGTCACCAAGGACGGTCTGGTGGTGATGGCCTCGGAGGTCGGGGTTTTGGACATCCCGCCTTCGAGTGTGATCGAGAAGGGCCGGCTGCAGCCCGGCCGGATGTTCCTCATCGACACCAAGGAAGGCCGGATCATCCCCGACGGCGAGCTCAAGGAGCGGATGGCCCGGCAGGCGCCCTACGGCGAGTGGCTGCGCCGGTTCACCGTCCAGTTCGACGAGCTGCCCCGCCCCGAGCGCGTGATCGGCGTCGATCACGAGACCGTCCTGCGGCGGCAGGAGGTGTTCGGCTACACGGCCGAGGACGTGAAGATCCTGATCAACCCGATGGCCGCGACCGGGAACGATCCGGTCGGCTCGATGGGCACCGACACGCCGCTCGCCGTGCTCTCGGACCGGCCGCAGCCGCTCTTCAACTACTTCAAGCAGCTCTTCGCCCAGGTGACCAACCCTCCGGTCGACGCCATCCGCGAGGAGATCATCATGGCGGCGGAGACCACGGTGGGCCCCGAGGGGAACCTGCTCGAGCCGGGGCCCGAGTCGTGCCGCCAGCTCGCGCTGCCGACGCCGGTCCTGCGCAACAAGGATCTGGAAAAGATCCGCGGCCTCGACGGCGGCGCCGACTCGAAGGGCCTCAACTCGATCACGCTGCCCATCCTCTACAATCCAACCCAAAACGGGGCCGGGCTGCGCAAGGCGCTGGAGGACCTGCGCTGGAAGGTCTCGGAGTGCATCGCGGAGGGCTTCAACATCATCATCCTCTCCGACCGCGGACACGACGCAGACAACGCGCCCATCCCCTCGCTGCTCGCCATCTCGGCGGTGCAGCACCACCTCATCCGCGAGGGTACGCGAACGCGCTGCGGCCTGATCCTGGAGAGCGGCGAGCCGCGCGAGGTGCACCATTTCGCGCTGCTGATCGGCTACGGCGCGAGCGCCGTGAACCCTTACCTCGCCTTCGAGACGATTTACGATCAGGTCACGCTGGGGCTGGTGCCGGGCCCCGTCGCCGACGCGGAGAAGAGGTATGTGAAGGCGGTGGCGAAGGGCCTCGTCAAGGTGATCTCCAAGATGGGCATCAGCACCACCCAGAGCTACCACGGCGCCCAGGTCTTCGAGGCCATCGGCCTCTCGCAGGACTTCGTCGATGAGTACTTCACCTGGACCGCCTCCCGCATCAGCGGCGTCGGCATCGACGTGGTCGCGAAAGAAGCGCGCATGCGGCACGAGCGCGGCTTCCCGCCCAAGCGCCCCATCGTTCACACCAGCCTGCCCGCGGCCGGCCAGTACCAGTACCGGGCGGACGGCGAGTTCCACCTCTTCAACCCGGAGAGCATCCACAAGCTGCAGTACGCGTGCAGGACGGGCGACTACAAGCGCTTCAAGGAGTACTCGGCGCTGGTCGACAAGCAGGCGCAGCACCTCTGC
>JAYWBT010000093.1:0-5478 GCA_043781235.1 Deltaproteobacteria bacterium | reverse complement strand
GTGACCAGCGCGAGCGTTCGCGGGATAACGAGTCCGTGGCTCTGCGCGTACGCCGCAAAGACGACCTTGTCGTCGACGAGCGCGATGGGGCCGGCATTGAAGGGCCGCAGCACGCTCAGGAACTCGCCCCGGCCGACGAACTCGACGATGCGCTCCTCCGGAACCTTCGGGTCCAGCAAGCCCGCGAAGTACGCTTCCTCGAGCCTGAGGCCACGGCCCAGTCGAAGCGCCGCCATCCGCCGCAGGATGGCGAGCGAGCTACAGTCATACCGGCGCGCAGCCGCGGAGACGCGCGCAGCGATCCGGCGCAGACGATCGTCGAGCATGGTGGATACTAGAGGCAGAGGGCCATCGGCGTGCAAGACGACAATCCGCTGCACCGCGAGCATTGGCTGGGCGGCTTTGACCCGCGTCCACTCGCCTTGGTTCGCATCGCGCTCGGCGCCACGCTGCTCTTCGACCTGATCGAGCGCGCGCCGGACGTGTCCGACTGGTTCAGCGAGCGCGGCGTGCTGCCGCTGGCCTCACTGAAAGATCCGCCCCTCTCGATTTTTGCGCTCTCGGATCGGCCCGAGGTGGTGATGGTGCTGTTCGGCGCCGGCTTCCTCGCCACCGCCGCGTTTCTTCTCGGCTACCGTACGCGCCTCGCCACCTGCGCGACCTGGCTCTTCTTCGTCTCCCTCTACCAGCGCAATAGCCTCTGCGACGACGGCGCGGACACCGTCGCGCGCGTGCTCCTCTTTTTCGGCATGTTCGTGAACCTGGGCGCCGACTGGTCGCTCGACCGCCGTGCCGGCCGCGCCGCGGGCGGAGCGGTGCAGGCCCTGCCGGTCCGGCTCACGCAGCTTGTCCTCGCGGTCTTCTACCTTGCGGTGGCCCGCAACAAGCTTCGCGGCGGCTGGCTGGACGGCACCGTGCTCCACCAGCTTCTTCAAATCGGAGGGTTCACACGCCCGCCCGCGGCGTTCCTGCTGGCGCACCCCTCGCTCTGCGCTTCCCTCAATCACGCGACCTGGATCCTCGAGCTGGCCATCCCGGTACTGGCCTTCGTCCCTTGGCGCATCAAGGGGTCGCGGGTCGCCTGCCTTTGCTCCTGGCTGACATTGCAAGTGGGGATCGCCGTCTTCGTGCGGCCTGGCCTTCACCAGCTGGTCATGGTGGCGGCGGCCCTCCTCTGGGTCCCGCCCGGATGGCTTCGCCGCGGGGAAGCGGGGCCGTCGAGCGCGCGGTCGACGCATCCGCTCCTGCTCCTTGTTGCCTCGGTCCAGGCTGCCCTTTGCATCTCGTTTGCCTTGGCGGCGCGGCGGCTCCCAGCCTGGACCGGACACGAACTCGATACGCCAGGCCTCAAGCTTCCCACCGACCTCTTCAGCCGGCCGCTTCAGGCCGTTCGCTGGACGGCACCGGGCACCCTCTCCGACGGCACCACCGTCGATGTCCTGCAGGTGGCGCGCCCGGAGTTGCAGGCCACCTCGCCCTGGTTCTCCACGCGCTGGTTCAAGTTCACCTATCGGGACGACGCCATCCGCTGGCCGGAGCTTGGCCAATACCTTTGCCGCCGCTGGTCGAGCCGCACTGCGGGGCATCCCGCCCTGCGCGAGTTCACGCTGCTGCGCGAGAGCTGGGATCCGGCGCCGCCCGGCCATCCTCGCGGGCCTCTCCGGGTCGGCGAGCTTCTCCATCAGACGTGCGCAGGTGTGAAGACCAGAGCCGAGTGATTCTTCTCAGGACGGCGCGATCAGGGACAGAGCGGCTGCGGCGCCTGGAGATACGCCTTGGCCTTGGCGATGAGATTGCCGCCGTCCGTCTCGGGAGTAGTCATGCCGCCGGCGCCGGCGCCGAAGAGCATGGCTGTCACGTGCGCCGCCGCGAGCTCGCCCGGATGGGCGAAGAAGGAGTCGACGCGATTGTCCTTCCAGTGGTCGTTGGTGTTGTTCTGAGCCGCGTTCCCCACCGGCACCTGCCAGTAGACGACCGGCAGCTGCAGGGCCTCCGCCAGCGCCTTCGCCCAGGCGAACGCCTGGTGGAAATGAGGGAGGGTCTGGTTGGTCGCGTCCCAGAAGGTGTTTCGTCCAAGCGACTGGTAATAGCCTGCGTCCCGGTCGCTGGCGTCGACGGAGATGAAGTCGCCGCCGGTGGCTCCGGTTGCGTCGAGGAAGGCAGCCAGCTTGCGCGCCTCAGCTCCGACGTCGAGGGAGGCGTCGGTGTTCACGCTCACATCGAGCCCCGTAGCAAAGGGCGAGGCATGCAGTCCGATGCGCGCGTGCGGGGCGTACTTTCGCGCCATCGCGATCATGCACCTGGCCAACCCGGCGAGGCTCTCTTCCTGTCCGCCGCAGTCGGCGGGGGCCGCCTCGCGCACCTTGGAGGGAATCGCGTGGGGATCCGCATTCATCTGTTGCGCGAATCCCCAGAAATCCGGCTCGACCTGGATGAACGCAGTTTCGTTTCCGATCTGCTGCAGCAGAAAGCGGAAGTCGCCGAGATAGCGCGTCAGGAAGGCCGCGCCGTTGATGGCCGCGACCTCGGCGTTGCCCTGGCTGGTCTGACTCGCCTGGAGCAGCTCGTAATACGTGAACCAGGGCACCTGCCCGCGGCCCTTGGCGGCGGCGACGAAGTCGCGCACGTACTGGCCGGGCGGGATCTGGTCGTACTGGGAGCAGCCCCACCAGACGCAGCCGCCGTTGGCGCAGGAGCTGCCAAAGGCGCTGCAGCTCGAGGCACAGCTCGCGCAGGGAGCCGCCCCGTCGAAAATCCCGCCAGCGAGATAGATGTAGCGCACATCCCAGGCGACGGCCGAGGCGGTGGCGTCGGCCATGGCGGCGCCGGCAAGCAGGCGCGTCTTGCCGAGTGCGTCGAGCAGTGACTTGCCGATGCAGGCGACGGCCACGGTGACGCTGACGGTGGCGCTGACATTCTTGCCCGCAGCGCCGACGGTCAGCGTGTACGTCGTCGATGCGGCCGGAGAAACCGGGACTGGAACCCCGCTCTGCACTGCGCCGACGCCATTGTCGACTGCGCCGCTCCCACCGGCAAAGATGGCCGTGAGGCGCACGCTGCCGCCTGGAGCGATGGAACTTGAACTCGCTCCGAAGGATTGGATGGAAGGACCTGGACTTGCCCCCCCCGAGCCGCAGGCGGAGGCAACGAGGTAGATCGCCAGCCAGCGCATGCCCCACCTTAGATCAAGAACCTTCTGCGCCGGCAGCACCCCAAGCTTTGATATGGTCCACCTCTCCAAGCAACGGCGATCAGGTCGCACTCGGCCCGGTCCTGAAGGACGAACGCACATGGCTCCACGCAACGTCGCGTTCGTGATGGAGCAGACGCTGGGCAGCGTCACTCACTACCTGAACCTGCGGCGCGAGGAGTCCGCCGCCGACGGCCTCACCGTCCACTGGCTGCCGGTGGAGTACCGTCCCGGGCGCCTCCCCTGGGCATTTTCGGGCAGCCTGCTCGCCCGGCGGGCGGTGGGCGAGGTAGCCAAAACCATCGACGGGCTCTTCCTCCACACCACCACCATCGCGCTGCTCTGCGCCGGCCAGATGGGGCGCACGCCTTCCATACTCTCCACCGACGGAACGCCGCTCAACAAGCGAGGCATGCGCGAATGGTACGGGCTGCGCCCCGAGGGGCGCATCGCGGAGCGCACCAAGACCGCTCTTTACCGGCGCGTCTTCCGCCGTGCGAAGGGCTTCGTCGCCTGGTCCCAGTCGGCCAAGGAGTCCCTGGTCGCGGACTATGGTTGCCGCAGCGAGGAGGTGGAAGTGATTCCACCCGGGATCGACCTGGCTGCGTTCGCGCCCGGCAACCGCGACCATGAGCTTCCGCGCATCCTCTTCGTCGGCGGGGATTTCGAGCGCAAGGGAGGCGACCTCTTGCTCGAGGTCTTCCGCCAGCGGCTGCGGGGCCGCGCGCAGCTGGAGTTGGTGACCAAGGGCAGCATCGCCGAGGAGCCCGGCGTTCGCGTCCACCGCAACGTCGGCGCCAACTCGGCCGAGTTGCACAGGCTCTACGCGCAATGCGACATTTTCGCCTTGCCGACACGCGCCGACTGCTATCCGCTCGCCTGCATGGAAGCAATGGCGGCGGGTCTGCCGATGGTGGCCACCCGGGTGGGCGGGATTCCAGACATGATTCTAGAGGGTAAGACGGGCCACGCCGTCGAGCCCGACGATGCAGACGCGCTGGCCGCCGGGCTCGAGCCGCTGGTCGCCAACGCCGCCTTGAGGACCGCCATGGGCCGCCGCAGCCGCGCGGAAGCGCAGCGCCGCTTCGACGCCCGCGCGAACGCCAGCAGGCTCTTCGCCTACGTCCGCTCGAGGTGCGGATGAACCCGACCCAGGCGAGGGTCTTGATCCTTGCCGCAGGCAGGTTCGATGAACCGCTCGCGAATCGCATCCGCGCCGGTGAGGAACCAAAGCTCGACATCTTCGAGCTGCAGGTTGCGCTCAGGGCAGAGGTGCTCGACTTCCGCGCCGTCGACGGTTCGCGGCGCCCCGCAGTGCGCCTCGCGCAGCGCCTGCTGGGGGACTCCGTCGCCCTGGCTCTGATCGGCGCCGAAGAGCGCGCGCGGTACGATGCCGTGCTCACCACCGGCGAGGACATCGGAATCCCGCTCGCCGCGCTCTGGAAAGGCAGGCGCGCACCGGTGCACACCATGATCGCGCACACCCTCACTCCGGCGAAGAAGCGCCTCTTCTTCCAGCTGCTGCGCGTACAGGATCGCATCGACCGCATCCTCTGCTACTCGAGCAACGAAGAGCGGCACATGGTCGAGCGGCTGGGGATTCCGGCCTCGCGCGTGCAGCGGATCCGCTATCACGCCGACGATCACTTTTTCCGCCCGACCGGGGCCCCACCCGAGCCGGATCTGATCTGCAGCGCCGGACAGCTCTTGCGCGACTATCCATCGCTCATCGAGGCGGTGAGGGACCTGCCGGTGCGGCTGCGTATCGCCGCCGGCAGCCCCTGGATCGCCGGCGACCTGCGACCCGATCGTCCCTTGCCTGGCAACGTGGAGTGGCGCCGCTACCCGCGCGCCGAACTGCGGGAGCTCTACTCCAGGGCGGCGCTCGCCGTCGTCCCCATCTTCGAAAACAATTACCAGACCGGCATCTCGACCATTTTGGAGATGATGGCCATGGGCAAGTGCGTGATCGCCAGCCGCACACGCGGCCAGACCGACACCATCATCGATGGCAAAAACGGCGTCTACGTGCCGCCGGAGGATCCCAGCGCCCTCCGCTCCACCATCCAGCGCCTGCTGCGAGCGCCGGAAGAGGCCGCGCGCATCGGGGCCGAGGCGCGCCGGTTCATCGAGCGCGAGGCGAGCACTGCGCGCTTCGTCGAGCGCGTGGCCGCGGCCGTGCGCGCGCCGCGGGGATAAAAGCGCTACCGTGACCGAGCCGGCCAAAGCACTCCTGACGATGGCCGCCTATCACGGCACGTTGGCGGCCGCCCGTTGTCTGGGCTCTG
>JAYWBT010000092.1:0-100343 GCA_043781235.1 Deltaproteobacteria bacterium | reverse complement strand
CGCCGAAAATTCCTCAACAGCCCACTCGTGACCCTCGTCTCGCTCGTCCATCACCACCTTAGACCAGAGGGGTCTGACATTTGTGGCTAGTGGTCAGGACCCCCACGGCCCCCCGGCGGCGATCCTTGCATCGAGTGGATTACGCGGAGACGCTAACCAATAGCTAATGCGCGGCTTGCGGCGGACCGCCGACGACCATCTTGGCGGTCTGGCCCGCTTTCAGCATCTCGCCGTTCTCTACGTTGTTGATCAGCGCGAGCTTTTCCAGCGGCGCATTCGACGGGTGGCGGCGATTGAATTCCTCCACCGTCATATCCTGCTCGACCTTGACCAGCTTGAGGCGCGCCGGCTCCACCGACAGCTTCGACGAATCGGTGACCGGGCCGAAGCTGGCCATCGATTTCTCGAACTCCGGCGCATATTGCTGGATACCTTGCTCCGCGCTGTAGCCGACGAAAGCCCAGGTCTGGCCGCCATAGGCGAAGAAGCTGACCAATCCCGCGATCTGGCCCTGCTGCGTCTGCGCGGCGAAGGACGAGATGTTGGTGGCGAGCCCGTGCGAGGCGCCTTGCCTGGTCTCGCCGCGCTGGATGCCCTTCTGCGAGAAGAACTGCTGCGCCGCCTGCTCGGGCGACATGCTCGGCGGCGCGCCTTCGAGCTGCAACATGGCGTCCTGCTTGGGACTCATCGCTACCACCGCCTGCGGCTGGTTCTGCGTCTTCCAACTGGCGGGGAAGGCAACCTGAAATTTGAGACCCGGGTGATAGAAGACGCCGTTCTGGAAATAGCCCTGGCGCGGGTCTTCGCCATAGACGATGTTGTCGATCAGCGCGAGGTATTGATCGCGGTTGACCGTCGCCTTGGAGAAGTCGGTGGTCGCGGTCTTGATGCGCTCCTGCACGTGCGTGAGCCGCTCAGCCGGGTCGGGATGCGTCTGCAGGTAGTTCGGCACCTTGCCGGGCTGCTCGGCGGTGAGGCCCGCGAGCATCTTCATCAGATTCACCATCTGCGTCGAGTCGTAGCCGATGTTCGCGGCGTAGCCGAAGCCGAGCCAGTCGGCCTGGCGCTCGTCGTCGCGGCTGTACTTGAGGAAGAGCAGCTGCAGCCCTGCTCCCGCCGCCTGGCCGAGCTGCCCGACCGTGGGCGAGAGGATCGAGCCGAGCCCCAGCCCGACCTGCGCCACCTCCTGCTTGCTGATCTGGTTCGCCGAATGGTGCGCAGCGATGTGGCCGCACTCGTGGCCCATGACGGTGGCGAGCTCCGCCTCGGAGTTCACGTGCGTCAAGAGCCCGCGCGTGACGAACACCGGGCCGCCGGGCAGCGCGAAGGCGTTCACGGTCGGGTCGTCCACGATGTGGAATTGCCAGGGCAGGTTCTTGCGCGGGGTGGCCTGCGAGAGGCGCTTGCCGAGATCGCTGACGTAGGCCTCGAGCTTCGGGTCTCTGTAGAGCCCGAGCGATTGCTCCGCTTGCAGCGCGGCCTGCTTGCCCATCTCGATCTCTTGACTCTCGGGGATCAGGTCGAGCTCGAGCTTTCCGGTGGCGGGGTTGCGGACGCAGGCGCAGCAGAGGAGGGCGGCGAGGACAATTCTCATCTGGACCGCCTACCAGCGGCGCGCGCGCTCCGCCAGCGCACGGCGGCCCGCGTGTTAGAAGACGAGCGTGACCACTCCAGCGATCATTACCGCAGCGATCTGCGGCGCGGAGACCACGCGCGCCATGACGCCGCACCTTCCCATCACCGCGGACGAGCTCGCCGAGGAGGCCGCCCGCTGCCGCGAGGCTGGCGCCGCGGTGGTGCACCTCCATGTCCGCCGCGACGACGGCTCCCCCACGCAGGACCGCGCCCTCTTCCAGAAGGCCATCGACGCCATCCGCGCGCGCTGCGACATCATCGTGCAGACCTCGACCGGCGGCGCGGTGGGCATGACCGCCGACGAGCGCGCGCAGCCTCTCGAGTGCGGGCCCGAGATGGCGTCCCTGAATGCCGGCTCGCTGAACTTCGGCGACGACGTCTTCCTCAACCCCTTTCCGCTCGTGCGCGAGTTCGCCCGGCGGATGCGCGAAAAGAAGATCCTGCCCGAGCTCGAATGCTACGACGCGGGCCACGTCGATAGTTGCTTATGGTTGCAATCGCAGGGGGTGATCGATGGCCCCGGGCATTTCGATTTCGTCCTCGGCGTCCGCGGTGGAATGGCCGCCAGCGAGGAGAACCTGCGCTTCCTCATCTCCAAGCTGCCGGCCGGCGCGACGTTCAATGTCGCGGGTATCGGGCGCCATCAAATGGCAATGGCCGAGCTATCCCTGAAGCTCGGCGGCCACGCGCGCTGCGGCCTCGAGGACAATATCTATCTATCGAAAGGCTTGCTTGCCAAAGGCAGCTTCGAATTGGTCGGCAGGGTAGCCGACCTGGCGCGCGCGGCGGGCCGCAGCATCGCGACCCCCGCGCAGGCGCGAGAGCTGCTGCGGCTCCCGGCTCGCAGCTGATCTGCTCGCGCGGCAGCGTGAAGCGAAACGTGGTGCCGCGGATTGGCTCACCCGGCAGGAAGAAAAACTGTCGCCAGGAGGTACCTGCTGTGTCTGCTGCCAACGATCAATCTCCTCTATTGGAACACAACTATACTGACCAGCCGGTATTCCTTCCCGGTAAGATGCTCGAGTCATCCAGAACACAGAAGAACCTGCCTCCTCTGACGGTACCGGAAGGGTGCCTGCTGGACTTTGACGGTGAACTGGTGGACTTCCTGGTGGCAAACGGCCAGGCAAAACTGGAACCCTCCTGGCCCTGTTTTCATACACGTCTCTACCGCTGGTCAGTTGACGGGACGGACTATGGAATGATTGGCGGTACGGTTGGCGCCCCATTCGCAGTGCTGGTAGCAGAAGAACTCTTCGCCTCGGGTTGCAAGGCACTTGTCTGCATTTCATCCGCCGGACTGATCGCCGGGAACCTTCAGCCTCCCTTGTTTCTGCTGATTGACAAGGCATTGCGAGACGAAGGTACAAGCTGCCACTATCTGCCCCCTCAACGATACGCGCTGGCGTCTCCCCCGCTTGTGGATGCTGTTGCCCGACGGTTGACCGATATTGCTTTGCCATTCATCCGGGGGAGCTCCTGGACCACCGACGCTCCCTTCCGCGAGACATCCAGGCTCGTTGCCGCCAGGCGGGAAGAGGGGATCATTGCCGTTGAAATGGAAGCGGCTGCCATGCTGGCAATGGCAGATGCTCTTGATAAACGCGTCCTATGCCTTGCTCACATCACGAACGCCATGGCCACACGATCTGATGATTTTGGTAAGGGTGGTGACTCGGGAACACGACAGGCGCTGGCTTTCTGCGCGATTGCGCTTGCAGCCGTACTCGATCATGCCGCAGGAGAAACCCGGGAAGGTCCGTGACGGCGGGGCCGGCGCCGATTCAGAAGACAATGACCTTGTCGGCCATCACCGAGAGCTGCGTGAGCTCGTCGAGGGTGCTGCGCCTGGCCCCCTCGGCGATCTCCGCGTCCTTCACGCCGCGCGCGTCCATGCAGGTCCCGCACAGGAGCACGCGCCCGCGGCGGAGGACCGGCTGCGTTCGGTGCCGTACGGCGGGTCGTTCAGGACAATCAGGAACTTCATCTGGCCCTCCCTTGAATGGTGGGTTCAGCGGTTGGTCAGGCGCTCGACGCGGGTCTCCAGAGGGACCCCATTCGGGACGGTGAAGGCGAACGGGCAATTCTCTCGCGCGGTCTGCGCCCAGCGAGCGAGCGTGGCGTCGTCCACAGCGGCGCTCACCGCGACGCGCACCGAGATGCGCTCCATGAGCGGGTGCTCGCCGAGCCCGAACAGGCGAGAGACCTCGGCGTCGCTTTCCGCGACCGCCTTCACCTCGCCGAGGTCCGCGCCTTCCATCGCGGCGACCACGGCGAGCGTCGCCGTGTAGCAGGCGGCGAACCCGAAGAGCATGTACTGCAGCGGATCCGGAGCCAGCCCGGTGCCGCCAAAAGGCGGGGCCATGTCCGCCTGGAGCGTGGAGGCGCCAGTTCCATGCGCGATCGTCGCGGCGAACTGGGGGGCGCCGTCTTCGCCTCGATGGGCAGCCCGAGCGCGGCCCAGTCGAGGACACCGTCTTCGAGCCGTTCCGCCTTGAAGCCCTTCCGGCGGAGGAGCTTCACTGCCTCCACGGCGAGCACGCAATAGGGTCCACGGCAGGAAGCGACCACCTCGCGACGCCGCGGCAGCTCCGAGAGCCGCTTCGCCAGCTCCGGCAGGGCACCGACAGCGCGCCCAGGATGTGGGCCGCCTGGTATTCCTCCGGCGGCCGCACGTCGAGAATCGTGACCTCGCCGTTCTTCACCTTCCTGCGCAGCGCCGTCGCGTCGACGGGCTCGAGGAGCGCGTTCTCGGCGAGGAAGTCGCGCGTGGTCTTCGCCACCTCCGCGAGGCGCGCCTCGGCGACCTTCCGGAGCGAGAGGAGCAGTTCCGCGACCTTCGGATCGGAGAGACGGTAGGTGACGTAGAGCCCCTCCTTGGACGCCTCGAGGAACCCCGCGCCGCGGAGCACCTTGAGGTGCGCGGACGTATTCGCGAGGCTCATGTCGGCCATCCGGCCGAGCACCTCGACCGTGCGCGGGCCCTGCGCGAGCGACTCGAGGAACTCGATCCGGTGGGGGCTCGCGAGCCCCTTCGCCACGCGCGCGAACTGCTGGTAGATCGTGTCCTTGAAGCGTCGGGCAGGGCTTTGGGTCGGCACGTCGGCGGCTCCTGATCAGAGGACGCGAGATGGGGTTGCAGACGGCCGGCCCGCTCGACCACTACTCTACTACCTTATAGACTAAGGGGGTCCCTTCCAGAGTGTCGGCCGAACCGGCTAGACCGGCGCGACCTGGTGCTTGCGGCCCGGCCGCTCGATGCGCTTGTTCTCGGTGAGCAGCAGGTAATGCGCCAGGACCGCGCGCGTCTCGCGCGGATCGATCACGTCGTCCACCAATCCCAGCGCCGCTACCTTATAGATATCGATGTGCGGGCGTATCGCCGCGGCCAGCTGCTCTTTCAAGGCGGCCGGATCCTCCGCCGCGGCGAGCAGCTTGTTCGCCGCGATGGCGACCATTCCCTCGGCGCCCATGACGCTAATCTCGGCGCCGGGACAGGCGAGCAGGGCGTCGGGCTCGTAGGCGCGCCCATTCATCACGTAATACCCGGCGCCATATCCCTTGCGCAGCACGATCGTGAGCTTGGGCACCGTCGCGCCCGCCACCGCCGAGAGCATCTTGGCGCCGTGGCGGATGATGCCCTGCTGCTCGACTTTGGATCCCACCATGAAGCCAGGCACGTCCTGCAGGAAGACGAGCGGGATCTCGAACGCATCGCACAGGTTCACGAAGCGCGCCGCCTTGTCTGCGGCATTGACGTCCAATACCCCGCCGTAATGCATCGGATTGCTGGCGACGATCCCGACTGGGCGGCCGTCGATGCGCGCGAGGGTCGTGACCAGGTTGCGCGCCCAGCGCGGCTTGAGCTCGAAGGTGCGGCCGTCGTCCACGATGTGCGCGATGATCTTGTGGACGTCATAAGCCTGGCGCGGGTTATCGGGAATGATATCGAGCAACGCGTCGTCGCCGCGATCGACCGGGTCCGTGCAGGGCTGGCGCGGCGGCTTTTCACCTGCGCGCGACGGGAAGTAGCCGAGGTATTCGCGCACGGCGGCGAGGCAGGCAGCGTCGTCTTTGCATTCGAGATCGGCCACGCCGGAAATCTCGGTATGCACCTTCGAGCCGCCCAGCGCTTCCTCGCTGATCTCTTCGCCCACCACGCTCTTCACCAGGTACGGACCGCCGATGGCCAGCGACGAGGTGCCGCGGACCATCGGCACGAAGTCGGCGAGTCCCGGGATATAGGCGGTGCCCGCGGCGCCCGGGCCGACCATCGCGGCGACCAGTGGGACCACGCCGCTCATCACCACCTCTTCGCGGAAGAGGTAGCCGGTGTCGGCGAACGAGGAGATCCACGACGCCTCTTCCACGTCGGCCGAGAGCCGGGCGCCGGCCGAATCGATCAGCCACACCATCGGGACGCGCTCGCGCAACGCCAGCTCGCGCAGGCGCGACACCTTGCGCTCGCCCACCGGGCCGATGCTGCCGCCTTGAACGGTGAAGTCGTACGAGGCCACGCAGATGGGCCGGCCTTCGACGAGGCCGCTGCCGCAGATGACGCCGTCCGCGGGCGAAGGCTTCTCCGCGGGGTCGAGCTTGCCCAGGTGCGTCGCGAGCAGGCCGATCTCGCGGAAGGTGCCGGGGTCGAGCAACAGGTTGATGCGGGCGCGCGCGTCCAGCTTGCCGCGCTCCTTCTGGCGCGCGAGCCGCGCTTCGCCGCCCATCCGCCGCGCCGCGGCGCGACGACGCTCCAGCTCTTCCACCTTCTCCCGCATCGACATAAAATGGCTCTCGTTCAAATTAAAGCGCGGATCTAGCACAAACCTGCTTTGCTCAGGCGCGCATTTACCTACATCCTCAACAACGTTGCATGGTTGCAAATGTTTGACCGCAATGCGGCCTTCACGTTAACGTCATTCACCGCCCAAGCGGGTCGTCCACAAGCTACTCGCGAACGGAGCGCTCTCCGATGTCTGCCATGCAGCTGGTCCCTACGTACCAGTCGGTCGGTGCCGAGCCCGATCCGCTGATCGGCCGGGTCATCAACGACCGATACAAGGTGACCGAGCAGATCGGGCATGGCGGCATGGGCAAGGTCTACAAGGCGCTGCAGTCGCCGCTCGATCGCGTCGTCGCGCTGAAGGTCCTCGGCGCCGGCCATGACCGCGATCCCAACTTCTACAAGCGCTTCGCCCTCGAGGCGTCGGTCACCGCCAAGCTCACCCACCCGAACACCATCACGCTCTACGACTACGGCCGCACCGACGACGGCATCTTCTTCATCGCGATGGAGTACCTCAACGGCCGCACGCTCTCGGCGGCCATGCAGCAGGACGGGCCTCTCGAGCAGGCGCGCGTGATCCACATCGCGCAGCAGATCTGCCGCTCGCTGCGCGAGGCTCACGCGCTCGGCATCATTCACCGCGACCTGAAGCCGGCCAACGTCATCTTGCTGCGGCAGCACGACGATCACGACTTCGTCAAGGTGCTCGATTTCGGCCTGGTGAAGTTTTACTCGGGCGACGGTGCGGACGCGGACATCACCAACGCCGGCACCTTCATGGGCTCGCCGCACTACATCGCGCCTGAGCAGGCGCGCAACCAGAGCCCCGACCAGCGCTGCGACATCTATTCGCTGGGAGTGCTGCTCTATCACATGCTCACCGGGCGGGTGCCGTTCACGGCGCAGGCGCCGGTGGACATCATTCTCAAGCACCTGCACGAGACGCCCCTGCCGCTGCGCCAGCTGCGGCCGGACCTCAACATCGACCCGCAGCTGGAGGACATCGTCCTCAAGTGCATGGCAAAGGCGCGCGAGCAGCGGTTCCAGTCGATGGACGACCTGCTCGCGCAGCTCAAGATCGTTCGCACCCAGCTGACCGGCATCTCGGCGCCGCACTCGATGCCGCCCTTCGCGCTCAACACCGAGGACCGCCTGCGGCCGGTGTCGCTCGCGGACCTGCAGTACGTCACTCCTTCGAGCGCGCAGCGCACGCCGAGCGGCCCCCTGCCGGCGCTGCGCTTCACTCCCGCCGCGGGGCTGCCCCGCGCGGCCGTTCCTCCACCTCCTCCTCCGCTCGACGACGATGCGGCGCCGCGGTCGGGGCCGCCGAAGCGGATCGAGGCCGCGCCATCGTTCGGCGGTATCGTCGGCGAGAAGCGGTCGGGCCCGCGGCCCATCCTGCTGGTCGGTCTGGGAATCGCGGTCGCGGTCGCCGCCGGCGGCGTCTCATTCCACCTGCGCCCGACTTCGCCGCAGCTCGCGCCGACCATCGCCATGGCCGCTCCCGTGGTGGTGCCCGCGGTTGCGACCGCGCCCGCGCCCGCGCCATCAGTCGCGCCGGCGAGCTATCCCACCGCCACCACCGGCACTACGCTCGTCACCGTGACCAGCCAGCCCAGCGGCGCCGAGGTGCGCGACGTGGACGACCGGCTGCTGGGCATCACCCCGTTCGATCTGCGCGTGCCCAGCTCCAAGGCTCTGCAGCTCACGCTCAAGCACGAAGGCTTCAAGTCGCTGCTGCTGAAGAAGACCGTCAACGGAGATCGGGTGGCCATCTCCGGCACGATGAAGAGGGACTCGAGAACCGACCTCCCGCCGTCGGCGGATCCGCTGCCGAACAAGCGTTCGGTTGGTTACAAGGACGATCCTTACTAACGAATGAGTCGCGACATGAAAACGCTCGACAACGCAATTCCCGCTGGGGAATCGCCCCGGATCCGACTGCTCGCTGCGCTCGTCGCGGCCGTTGTAATGACGCCGCTTGCGGCTCGCGCCGACGCGCGCGGAGACGCCAAGCGGCATTTCCGCGACGGTATGTCGCTGATTGCCGCGGGGCAGGTGGAGCGGGGTATTGCGGAGCTGAAGGAGGCTTATGCAATCAAGCCGCATCCCGATGTGCTTTATGACATCGCCAAGGCTTACGTGGATCTGGGCGACGTGCCCGATGCGCTCAGTTACTTCAAGCAATATGTCGCCACCGATCCGGAGGACAAGCAGCAGGTCCTCAAGGTCATGCAGCGGCTGTCGAGCATCACGCAGCCCGCGGCCAATCCGTCGGCGAGCGCGCAGAACTCCGGGCAGCCGGCGGGGCTGCAGAACATCGACGTGCAGAAGCTGCTCGCGCAGCTCCAGGCGCTGATCAACCAGCAGGGCTCCGGGCCCGCCGCGGCGGCTGCCCAGTCAGCCGCGCCGCAAGCCGCGCCAGCGCCCGCCGAGACCGACATGTTCGAGGCCACCACTTTGACCGCCGACACGCGCGCATCGGCGAAGGAGATCGCCGAGGAGCTCTCGAGCGGTCGCGACACGGGGGGCGAGGAGCTCTTCGACGAGCAGGTGGTGACCGCCGGCGTCCGCGCGTCGTCGGAGAACAAGGCGCCGGCGTCGCTGACCGTGATCACCGATGACGAGATCCGCATGAGCGGCGCTGCCACCGTGCCCGAGATCCTGCGCAGCGTGCCGGGCATGGACGTGGCCGAGATGAACCCGTCGGACACCAACATCTCCATCCGCGGCTTTAACCGGCGCGTCTCCAACAAGGTGCTGGTGCTGGTGGACGGCCGCTCGGTGTACCAGGATTTTCTCGGCACCACGCTGTGGCCGCTGCTCGACGTCTCGGTGCAGGACATCTCTCGCATCGAGGTCATCCGCGGCCCGGGCTCGGCGCTCTACGGCGCTAACGCTTTCGCCGGCGTGGTCAACATCATCACCAAGATCGGCGACGACGCCGGAAGCGCGCGCGCGTTCGTGCAGGCCGGAAGCCACAACACGGTCGAGGGCGGCGTCTCCGCCGGCGGCCACACCGGCAAGCTCAACTACCGCACCACGGTCGCTTACGACCGCGCCGACAAGTGGATCACGGACGTGGCCGGCGGCCGCACCGACCTGACTTCGCAGTTCAACGACCCGAACCGCAGCCGCGAGGTGCAACGCGCGGATCTGGCCGCGAACTACGACTTCGGCAGCACGCAGGTCCAGGCCGGCGGCGGCTTCGACAACTTCGGGCTCGAGGTCGTCCCGCTCGGCTTGCTGCCCTCGTACGGCAACGAGGGCCAGTCCGGTTTTGCGCGCCTCGAGGTCGACAGCGGCCAGAGCAAGCTCAAGGCCTTCTGGAACGCGCTGCGCCTGAAGTCCGGACCGGAGTACTGGCCCGACGGGCTGCGCTCGCTGCGCGACACCGTCCGCTCCGACGTGATCGACCTCTCGGCGCAGACCGGCCTGGACTTCAAGGGTCTCGGCACGCACCACGTGAACCTCGGCGCTGGTTACCGCTTCAAAAGTGTGAACTGGGGCTACCTTGCGGCGCAGGTGGACGGGAGCCACCGCTACGACGAGCACCACCTGGACGTCTTCCTGCAGGAGGAGTGGCAGCCTTCCAGGAAGTGGTCGGTCGTGCTCTTGTACCGCGTCGATCGCGAGCCGCTCCTGGTCCAGCAGGGAACCACCCCGGGCGGCCTGGTGCAGTCGCCGCGCGGGAGCATCCTCTACGAGTTCAAACCGGACCAGGTGCTGCGCTTGACGGTGGGCTCGGCATTCCGCGCCCCCACCTTCCTCGAGAGCTACATCGATCTCTTCGCGTCCGTTCCCACCCAGCCGGCCGTCGGCGTGCGCTTCCTCGGCTCGCGCGACCTGCAGCCCGAGCAGATCCTGCAGGCCGAGCTCGCCTACCGCGGACGCTGGGGCAGGACCTTCCAGCCCGACCTCGTCGTCTACGCCGAGCGCGTGAGGAACCTGATCACCGACGGCGCGCTGCGGCTGCCCGGAACGCCGCAGCGCGCGGTCGACCCGGCGACGGGCCAGTCCGTGATCGGCTCCTCGAGCTTCGAGAACGAGCCCGGCAGCTTCTTTGGTCTCGGCACGGAGGTGGGCGGAAAGTGGTCGCCGACCGACGGGTTCGACGTCATCGCGAACTACGCGTTCGAGAGGATGTACGGCTGCAACACCGATCCCGGCTCGCAGGGCTGCACCGACTCGTTCCAGACGCCCAGCCAGTCCTCGGCCGTGCTGGGCGAGACGGCGCAGCACAAGGTCAACGTGACCGCGCTCTGGCGCACCCGCGCCAACTTCGATTTCGGGATGGACGTCCACCACGTCTCGGGCGTGACCTGGTTCGAGAAGTCGTTCGACACGAGCCGCGCCGCCGGGGTGCTCTTCACTCCCTACTCCATCCCCGCGTACACGCTCCTCAACGGCCGCGTCGGCTACCGCTGGATCAAGGACAAGCTCGAGACTGGCGTCGCCTTTTACAACCTGCTGGGGGACAACCACCGCGAGCATCCGTTCGGAACCGAGATCGGCCGCCGCGTCCTCTTCAGCGCCTCGGGTTCCTTCTGATGCTTCGAGCCGCCACGCCCTCGCAGGGCCTGGTGTTCACGGTGACGCCGTAGCGATGCGGCTGTTGTCCCTGCAAGCCGGGCGACCGAGGGCGCACGAGGACGGCTTCCGCACCGGCTACGGCAAAGCAACGGTAGCCGGCCCGGTGCGGATCTTCACCGACCACCTCGACGGCGACTGGCAGGCCGACCGCCGCTATCACGGCGGGCCCGACATGGCGGTGCTCGCTTACGCGGCGTCGCACTATCCGCGGTGGCGCGAGGAGCTCGACTGGCCTTCGCTGCCCCACGGCGGCTTCGGCGAGAATTGCACCGTCGAGGGCGCCAGCGAGGACGACGCCTGCCTCGGCGACATCTGGCGCGCGGGCTCTGCCACGCTGCAGATCGCCTCGCCCCGCAAGCCCTGCCGCACCATCGCGCGCTACTGGCGCAAGCCGGAGCTGCTGCGGCTGGTCGAGCGTAGCGGGCGCATCGGGTGGTACCTGCGCGTCCTCGAGGAGGGTGCGGTCGAGGCGGGGCAGGGCATCGAGCTGCTCGAGCGCCCGCACCCGGAGTGGACGGTGGCGCGGGCGATGCGCATCGTGCGCAAGCGTAAGCGCGACCCGGAATCGGCGCTGGCGCTCGGCGCGGTGGCGGCGCTCAGCGATCGCTGGAAGGCGTTCCTCCGCGGTGAAGCGAAGGTCTGATCAGGCGCGCGCCGGGATGCGGACGTCGGCGAGGCGCTTCGACAAATCGAGATAGGTGAGAAAGGCGTCGCCTTCCTCGTCGAGCGGGTCGAGGAAGAGCTCGCGCACTTCGCTCTTGAGCATCCGCCCGGTGGCGAGCGCGTAGTAGAGCCGCTCGCCCAGCATGTACCCCAGCGAGTGCGTGACCGCGTTGAAGAGGTCGGACCCGCGCGAGCCGAAGACTGCGCGCAGCGACGCGCGCGTAAGCTCGCCGCGCTCGATGCGCAGGTGGTCGAGGACGAAGCGCGCCACCTGCCGCGTGAACGGATCGGTTCCGCGCAGGAGCCGCTCGAACTCCGGCGCGTGGGGACACTTGCGGCGCGGGTTGACGATCTTCGATCCGCAGAACGCGTACGCCTCCTCGAGAGCGCGCGCGTAGAACGCGTCGACCAGCCCGCGCTCCTCCTCGCCGGCGCCCGAGACGACGTGGCGGAGGAAGTGCGTTGCCTCCTCGGCGGTGTGGTTCACGCTCAGGTTGGCGAGATAAGCGATCTTCGCGCGCGGGATGTAGTAGCTCTCGCGCGAGAGGATCTGCCGGGTGATCTGCTGGATCTCACGCGGCGAGAACCCGCGCTCGCGCAGCCGGCCGAGGAACGACAGGTCGCGCGCGGTGTAGACCGACACCTGCTCGAGCGCCGAGCGGAATTCCTTGCTGTCCAGCCGCAGGAAGCGCGCCACCAGCCGCGAAAGCTCGCGGAAGCGCGTCTCGGGATGGCTGCTCTCGAGCGGCGCCGCGCCGCCTTCGATCCAATCGAGGAAGCTCTGCTGCACCACTACCGGCGGGGTGTTGATCAGGCACCACTCGCCGGGGCGCACCTCGCACGCCTCGACCTCCAGCTCTCGGCCCTGGCGCTGCAGGCCCCACCAGATGGCCTCGCAGTTCTGGTACACGCTGAGTGAAGTCAGCTTCAGAGGAAAAAGCTCGCGCGCCACCGCCGCCGGCAGGTGCGCGGGGGCGACGTGCAGCTGGCCGGCGAGGGCGAGCAGCTGCGCTCCGGGCGCGCGCGCGATCGCCTGGGCGATGCGACGCGCGGCGTACGCGTCGCGCTGCGACAGAGTCGTCTTCGCGCTGCCGATCAGGTCGAGCGCCACCACCGGCAGCCGGTGCTCGCGCGCCTCCTCGAGGATGGGGCGGAAGTTTTCCCAGGTGTCGAAGACGGCGTGGCGCCGGTATTCGATGCGCTCGAGGAAGCGCGCCTCGCCGACGCGGCCGGCGAGGAAGTCGTCGAGCGCGGGCTGGTGTCGGCCTTGCACGAACTCGAGCGCGAGCAAGAGCGGCCGGCGCGGCCAGCGCCGCTGCACCAGCTTGAGGAAGCTGCGCTGCGACTGCTTCAGCGTGTGGTAGTCGCCGACGTAGACGAGGTCCGCCTGCGCGATGGCGTCGAGCATCTCGGCGTAGCGCGCCTCGCGCAGATAGCCGCGCGTCGCCTTGAGGTAGCGCGCCTGGTAGGCGCGGAAGGCCGCGTTCCCGCCGTGCACCGAGGCGGTGATGAGCTTTTTCTGGTGTTCCCACAGCCGCCGCTGCAGGCGGCCGATTTCAACTCGCGCGGTGACCACTTTGGAACCCTATCGCGAAGGCGGGGCCGCACAAGAAAACAAGCCCAGTCTCTGGTGAGAAGGAGGGCCCGCTCTTTGCCAGGACTCGGCTCTAGCGGCGCTGCGAGTTTGGGTCGTCGTCGAGCATGTCATTCGGCGACGGGATCCGTCGCAGCTCCGTCTTCGAGATCTTCCAAGCCTGCTGCACCACCCAGGACAGGGACCGATCCAGCCGCTGCGCCTGCGTCTGGATCTCGGAGAGCATCTCTTCCGGAAAGTAGAGGCTCTGCTTGCGCGCGTCGTTGGCGGACATGGCTACTCGCGCCCCTCAGGGCCGGGCACGCCCCTGTCGCCGCTGCCAATGACGTCATTGACGGACGGGAAGCGCATGATCTCGTTGCGCGCGATCTTCCAGGCCTGCTGCACGATCCAGGACAGCGACCGGTCCTGGCGGTTCGCCTCCTCCTGGATCTCCTTGAGCATGTCCTCGGGGAAGTAGAGACTTTGCTTCCTCTTGTCGGTACCCGCCATCTAGGCCTCCGGAGCCGGCCCGGGGGTCTTCCCCGGATCCCCTTGTAACTAGACGTGTCGTGGCACATGGTCAAGAGGAAGCGGTCCAGCCGCCGTCCGTCCGCTTACGTTGCGCGGCGCGTTGCGCTAACCGGCCGCTCCCTCGCGCGCTTTGAGCGCTCCAAGTGGAGCAGGCGTGCCCCAGAAGATCGCTCCCGGATGCCAGGCAGGCAAGCAACGGGTCGCTGGCATGGAGATCGCATCCTTGCCCCTCAGCACGGCGACCGAGGGAGCTGCGATGTCCATTTCTGGCGTGATCACCACCAAGGACGTCCTCCGCCACACCGCCACCATCGTGCGCGAGTTCGGCCCGCAAGCATATCTGAAGTGCTGCCTCGCCATCCTGCTGCGGCGACGCACGACGTTCCTCAACTGCGTCTGCGACCTGCGGAATTAGTCGCCGGAAAGCACAAAAAAAGGCTGGCCAGGCGAGTGCCGGGCCAGCCCATGAGCCTGGAGGGGGAGGGGGGGACCCCCAGGCTCACTCCAAATAGTCAGCAACCTTGCGGCCGCTTGCATCGTCCAGACCGACGTCCGCGCGGGTTGTGCTGCCCTGCTGATCCGATGTCCCCTGCAGAACAAATTGTGGTTGGACCACTCCGCGCGCAAGTCGCAATCGACCGCGACGCGCCGCCGGTTCAGGAAATTTCAGGCTGGCGCGTTACAGTTGCCGGCGTGCGATCGACCGCTGACACCGTAGAGGCAGCCGTCGCGCGCGCCGTGGGCTCGCTCATTCCCCGCGGCGCCACGGTGCTCGTTGCGTGCTCGGGCGGCGCCGATTCGGTGGCGCTCGCGGCGGCGTTCGCGGACCAGCGCGGCGTGCGCGCCGCCATCGGGCACGTCGATCACGGTTTGCGGGCCGAGTCCGCGTGCGAGGCGGACTCGGTGCGCGCGCTCGCGCAATCGCTCGGCCTGCTCTGCTTCGTTGAACGGCTCCGAGGACTGCGGCTCGCCGAGGTCGGACTGGAGGCCGCGGCACGGGAAGCTCGCTACCCGGCGCTCGCGCGGCTCGCCGAAGAGGCGGGTGCGAGCGTGGTCGTCACCGCGCACACCCGGCGCGATCAGGCCGAGACGCTGCTGCTGCGTCTCGCGCGCGGCGCGGGCCCGGGCGCGCTCGGCGGCGTGCGGGAGCAGCGCTCGCTGGCGCCAGGCATCTCGCTCGTGCGACCGCTCCTCTCGGTCGCGCGCGCGACCACCGAAGCGCTCTGCGCCCGGCGCGGCCTTTCCTTTGCAAATGATCCGCACAACGTCGATCCGGCGCGGGGGCGCGGGCGCCTGCGGCGGGCTTGGTCCGTGCTGAGCGGGCTGAATCCGCGGCTGGAGGAGGCGCTCGCGGGCGCGGCTCTGCTGCTCGCCGAGCAGGACGATCTCATCGCGGGCCTCGTGCAGTCCGCGCTGGTCGCGCTCTCGACCGAAGGAGGTCTGGACGCGCACGGGCTCGCAGCTCTGCATCCGGCGCTGCAGCGGCGCTGCCTGCTGCGCGCCGCGGTCGATGCGGGGGCGCGCCCTGAGAAGCGCCACCTCGAGGCCCTGCGCCGTTCGCTCTCATCGCCGCGTTTCGCGCTCGATCTCCCCGGCGGCCGCGCGCGGCTCGTCGCGGGTGTGCTCCGCTTCCATCGCCCCGAGGCCAGCGCCCGGCAGACACTCGAGGTGTCGGTGACCGGGCAGGCGCCCGAAGTGTCGGTGACAGGGCCGGGCAGCTACTCCTGGAAGTCACGCAGCCTCGCGGTCATCCAGGGCGAGGCGGAAGGCATCGTGGTCGACCTCGCGCGCGCGCCATTCCCGTGGACCCTCCGCGGGCATCGACCGGGCGACCGCTTCCGTCCCGGCGGCGGACGCACCCGCAAGGTGGCGGATCTGTGGATTGACGCGCGCATCCCGCGTGAGCGCAGGAACGATCTCGCGGTCCTTCAGGACGCGGCCGGCATCCTGTTCTGGGTTGAAGGCGTGCGGTCAGGCGAGGCGTGCCGCGGCAGCAAGACCGCGCCCGCGACGTTCGTAATGTGCTCGGAAATGGATGGTGGAACAGGTGCGTTGGTCTAGTAGGGCAGGACGAACTGGTAGGGCAGGACGAACGGGCATCTGCTAGCATGGCCGTCCGAGAGCCAGACGAGGAGATCCGGTGAGACAGTCGTACAAGACGTTCTTTCTCTGGGCAGTCCTGATCCTGCTGTTCTTCTCGTTCTACTCAATCTTTTCGCGGCAGCATTCTGCCGAGCCGCGCGAGATCGACGCGAGCGAGTTCTACGCAGCGGTGGACCGCGGCGACGTCTCGACTACGACGGTCAAGGGCAACACCCTGCAGGGTCAGTTCAAGAACCGGCAGGAGTTCCGCACCTTCTCGCCGCTGGACGCGCAGCTGCTGGAGAAGATGCGCGCCAAGGGAGTGGCGCTCAAGTTCGAGAAGGAGGACTCCCAGTCCCTCTGGGCCCAGTTCCTCGTCTCGTGGATGCCGCTCGGCGTGCTTTGCATCCTCTTCGTCTTCCTCATGCGCCAGCTGCAGGCGGGCGGCGGCAAGGCGATGAGCTTCGGCAAGTCCAAGGCGAAGCTGCTGAGCGAGAACCACAACAAGGTCACCTTCGCCGACGTCGCGGGCATCGACGAGGCCAAGGACGAGTTGGAAGAGATCGTCCACTTCCTCAAGGACCCGAAGAAGTTCTCCAAGCTCGGCGGCCGCATCCCCAAGGGCGTGCTGCTGATGGGCTCGCCGGGCACCGGCAAGACGCTGCTCTCGCGCGCCATCGCGGGCGAGGCGGGCGTCCCCTTCTTCTCCATCTCGGGCTCCGACTTCGTCGAGATGTTCGTCGGCGTCGGCGCCAGCCGCGTGCGCGACCTGTTCGAGCAGGGCAAGAAGCACGCGCCCTGCATCATCTTCATCGACGAGATCGACGCCGTCGGCCGCCATCGCGGCGCTGGCCTCGGCGGTGGCCACGACGAGCGTGAGCAGACGCTGAACCAGCTCCTGGTCGAGATGGACGGCTTCGAGTCCAACGAAGGCGTGATCCTCCTCGCCGCCACCAACCGCCCCGACGTCCTCGACCCCGCGCTGCTGCGCCCCGGCCGCTTCGACCGGCGCATCATGGTCCCTCGCCCCGACGTGCGCGGCCGCGAGGGCATCCTCAAGGTCCACACCAAGAAGACCCCGCTCTCGACCGACGTGGACCTCGACGCCATCGCGCGTGGCACCCCGGGCTTCTCGGGCGCCGACCTGGAGAATCTGGTCAACGAGGCCGCGCTGATCGCCGCGCGCCGGGCCAAGGAGCGCCTCGACAACGTCGACTTCGAGTTCGCCAAGGACAAGGTCATGATGGGCGCCGAGCGCCGCAGCATGATCATCTCCGACAAGGACAAGAAGATCACCGCCTGGCACGAGGCGGGGCATGCGCTCGTTGCCAAGCTGGTCGCGCAGTGCGACCCGGTCCACAAGGTCACCATCATTCCGCGCGGACCGGCGCTGGGCCTGACCCAGATGCTGCCCAAAGAAGACCGGCTCAACTGGAACAAGACGGCGGTCCTCGACCGCATCGCCATGGCCATGGGCGGCCGGCTCGCCGAGGAGCTCGAGTTCAACGAGATCACCTCGGGCGCCAAGAGCGACATCGACCACGCCACCGCCTTCGCTCGCAGCATGGTCTGCGAGTGGGGCATGAGCGAAAAGCTCGGGCCGCTCTCTTTCGGCGAAGAGCAGGGCGAGGTGTTCCTCGGGCGCGAGATGGGGCAACGCGCGCGCACCTTCTCCGAGGCGACCGCCATCGACATCGACAACGAGGTTCGCAAGATCGTCATGGAGCAGTACGCGCGAGCCAAGCAGCTGCTGCTCGAGCACAAGCCGGCGCTGGACCGCATCGCGCTCGCGCTGCTCGAGCTGGAGACGCTCGACGGGGCCGACGTGGACGTGCTGATCGCCGGCGGCACCATCAACCGGCCCAAGCCCGTCGCGCCGGTCCGGCCTCTGGAAATCAAGCGGCCCGAGGTGAAGGAGAAATCGAAGATCCTCGACGCTCTCGGCGGGCTGACGCAGTCGATGCCGAAGACCGAGGTCGGCAAAGCGTAGCGCCGCCGATGCGACTCATCGAGCTGCAGAACGAGAGCGACTCGCTGGGGGCGTGCGCGGCCGCGGAACGGGCCGGCGCAGACCCGAACCTGCGCGGCTGGGCGGCGCTGGTTCCCGTCGCGCCCGACGGAGCGTTGGTCTTCCTCGAGGGCCTCAGGCACGCCGGCCTCGCCGTCCTGCAGGGCGGTCGCGCGGCGCTGGTGCTCGGCAGCATCGCGCAGATCTGGGGCGCGGCGCGGAGCCTCGAGGATGGGCTCGAACGGGACCAGCCGAAGCGGCTGGCGCGAGAGTTGCGCGATCGCGCCGCCGCAGTCGAGGCGGGGCCGCCGATCTGGAAGCTCCGCTCGCGCGTCCTGCCCGCCGGGCGCACGCTGGTGATGGGCATCGTCAACGTCACGTCCGACTCGTTCTCCGACGGCGGCCAGCTCGCGAGCGCGGAGCAGGCCATCGCGCACGCGCAGCGATTGGTCGGGGATGGAGCCGACATCATCGACGTCGGCGGCGAGTCCACCCGCCCCAGCGCCGCGCCCGTGAGCGCCGAGGTCGAGAGCGCGCGCGTCCTTCCCGTCGTGCGCGCGCTCGCGGAGGCAGGCGTGGTGGTCAGCATCGACACCACCAAGGCTTCGGTCGCGCGCCTGGCGCTGGACGCGGGCGCGGAGATCGTCAACGACATCTCCGCCTTGAGAGACGAAGCGATGGCGCCGCTCATCGCTGAGAAGAGCGCCGCGGTCTGCCTGATGCACCTGCGCGGCACGCCGGCCGACATGCAGACGCGCGCCGTCTACCGGGATCTGCTCGGCGAAGTGCTTGCCGAGCTTGCGCAGGCGCTGGAGCGCGCGCGCGACATCGCGCCCGAGCGCATCGCGCTCGACCCGGGCCTCGGGTTCGCCAAGACGGGAGCGCACAATTTATTGCTGCTGCGCCGCCAGAGAGAGCTGACCCAGCTAGGGCGGCCGCTCGTGGTGGGCCCCAGCCGCAAGTCGTTCCTCGGCCACCTGACCGGCAAGCCGCCTGCGGAGCGCGTCATCGGCACGGTCGCAGCCGCCGTCCTGGCCGCCGCCGCAGGAGCGTCGATCGTCCGCGTCCACGACGTCGCCGCGGTGCGAGAGGCGCTCACGGTTTCTGACGCGATTCGAACGTCGCGGAGCTAACAGGGTTTGCCGCTCGAACGCGTAGGTACAAGATTGCCCACCACAACGAGGGAATCACCCATGGCGCTTCGCTTGGCAGAGAAACCGGCAGAATCCGCACGCAAGCTCTTCGGCACTGACGGCATCCGCGGCGTCGCCAACGTCCATCCGATGACGGGCGAAATGATGCTGCAGCTCGGACGTGCGCTCGCGTTTCTGATCAAGCGCGGTGACCACCGGCACCGCGTCGTGATCGGTAAGGACACGCGCCTCTCGGGCTACATGCTGGAGACGGCGCTCGCGTCGGGTCTCTGCTCCATGGGCGTGGATGTGCTGCTCTGCGGCCCGCTGCCCACGCCCGCCATCTCGAATCTCACCGTGTCGATGCGCGCCGACGCGGGCGCGGTCATCTCGGCCAGCCACAACCCGTACCAGGACAACGGCATCAAGTTTTTCAGCCGCGACGGGTTCAAGCTGCCCGACGAGGTGGAGGCCGAGATCGAGGACTTGATCGCGAACGACAAGCTCGACCACCTCCGGCCGACCGCGCAGAGCATCGGCAAGGCCTGGCGCATCGACGACGCCGGTGGTCGCTACGTGGTCTACGCCAAGAACACCTTCCCCAAGCACCTCACGCTCGAGGGGCTCACCATCGTGGTGGACTGCGGACACGGCGCCGCCTACCGCGTGGCGCCCGCGGTGCTGGAAGAGCTGGGCGCGCGGGTCATCGTCATCGGCAACCAGCCCGACGGAAAGAACATCAACCGGGGCTTCGGCGCGCTCCACCCCGAGGCCATGTGCAAGGCAGTGATCAAGACCGGCGCGAACCTCGGCATCGCGCTCGATGGCGACGCCGATCGCGTCATCGTCGCCGACGAAAACGGCAAGGTCGTCGATGGCGACGCGGTGATGGCCATCTGCGGAATCGACCTCATCCGCCGCAAGCTGCTGCCGAAGAAGACGCTGGTCTCGACGGTGATGTCGAACATGGGCCTCGATCAGGCCATCGAGAAGGCGGGCGGCCGGGTGGTGCGGACGCGCGTGGGCGATCGCTACGTGGTCGAGGAGATGCGCAAGAACGGCTACTCCTTCGGCGGCGAGCAGAGCGGGCACCTCATCTTCCTCGAGAGCGCCACCACCGGCGACGGCACCGTGGCGGCGCTCGCGCTCCTGTCGGTGATGGTCCAGAGCGGCAAGCCGATGTCCGAGCTGGCGAAGTGCATGGACGTCTTCCCCCAGGCGCAGCTCGGCCTGGCGGTGAAGTCCAAGCCCGAGCTGGGCTCGCTGCCCGAGGTGATGCGCGCCATCCGCGACGCGGAGAAGAAGCTCGGGAAGGAAGGCCGGGTGCTGGTGCGCTATAGCGGCACCGAGCCGAAGGTGCGCGTGCTGGTCGAGGGGCCGGACCAGAAGATCATCGACGGCTTCGCCTCCCAGATCTCCGCCGAGCTCAAGAAAGCCATCGGAGCCTGAGAGCCTGGCAACAACTCAGAGCGGCGCTTGCGGACTGGCTCGGCCTCTCAGGCCGGACTCTTCGGCCGCGTCATGCGGCGGCATGGCGAGGAGCCGTCGGCCGTCGATCAGTCCGACCAGGAGGATCGGCAGCACCTGAAGGCCGTGATACAGCAGCGCGAAGGCGAGCCCCGGACCGCGCGGGAGGCCGAGCAGATCGAAAGCGGCCAGCGCGCCGAGCTCCAGAGTCCCCACGCTCGCCGGCGCCGCGGGGATGGCAATGGCCAGATTCACCGTCAGGAGGATCACCAGCCCGGCGGACGGCGGAGCGTCGATGCCGAGGGCCGCGATGACCAGCCACACCACGGTCAGATCGGCCAGCCACGACGCCACCACGAACGCGAACGCGCGCGCCAGGCTTCGGGGGTGGCGGAGCAGCTCGAAGCCGGCGAAGAAACGCGAGAGCGGTGGGTATCGGCTCGCGAGCCAGAGGGCGACGCCCGCCGCCACGGCCACCGCGACGAGCACGCGAACCAGCAGCACCACCGATGGGGGGCCCTCCGGCCAGAGCCACGGCAGCGGCGCGAGCAGGACCAGCAACGCCGCCAGATCCGCAAGCTTCTCCATCGCGAAGACGGAGCCCGACAGCCCGATGGGCAAGCCGTGCCGACGTTTGAGGAGCCAGATGCGCAGCGCCTCTCCGGCGCGCGCGGGAGCGAGCACCGACCCGGCCGCGGAGGCGATCGAATAGCGGAAGAGCAGGCCCACCGGGACGCGCTTGACCGGACGGAGCATGGCCTGCCAGTAGTTCGCCTTGCACCAGACGTTGACGAAGTTCAGCGCGACCGCGAGCGCGATGGGCGCCAGCGCCGCGCCGCCCAGGGCCGCCGCCAGCGAAGCGAAGTCCAGGCCTCGCAGGAAGAGGAAGAGCCCGGCGGCGACTGCTCCAACCGCGGCAACGCGCGCCGCGAGCTTGAGCCATGACCGCTTCAATTCGGGCGCGGCGTTGACGGCAACTTCCGCCAGCGAGCGCGCTGGAGCCGGGGTCTGGCACTCCGCGATGGCTTCGAGATATTCGCGCCGGAGCCGCGGGACGAGGGCATCCCAGTCATACGCCTTGGCGCGCTCGCGGTTGAATGCGCCCATCCGCTGCCGCCGCGCCGGGTCCCGCGCGAGCGTGGCGATGGCCTCCTCGAGCGCCGCGGAATCGCCCGGAGCGACGAGCAGCGCACCGTCCGGTTCGACCACCTGGCGATAACCCGCGATGTCGGAGCAGATGATGGGCCGCGCCGTGGACATCGCTTCCAGGAGCACGATGCCGAACGATTCCTGCCCGGTGGACGGCGCGACGAAAACGTCGCAGGCTTGGTAGCGGCGCACCAGCTCATCGAGGGAAACTGCGCCGTGCCAGGTGAGCCCGGGAAGGGGCGGCGGCTCGGGCGCGTCTCCTCGCGCGCCGACCACGTCGAGCGTCGCGGCGATCCCCTGCGAGGGAAGGCTGCGGTACGCCTCGAGCAAGTAGCGGAACCCCTTGCGCTCGGCGTCGAGCCGGCCGACGAAGAGGAGGCGAAGCTGGTCGGACGGAGGCGCGGCAGCCGGCCGGAAGAGGCCGGTGCCGATCCCGTTGGGAATGATCGCCAGAGGGCGCGACCAGGCGGTGCGCGCGTAGCTCGCGGCGGGCTCGGAGACTGCGATGGCCCGGTGGAAGAATGGGTATTGGATGGCCGCGAACAAGCGGTAGGCGGCGCGAAGCGCCCACGCCGGCTGCTCGGCAAACGCGTGGAAGGTACAAACCTTGGGAACGCCGGGAGTGAGCCAGGCCGTCCAGTAGGCGATCGACGGCACCATGGGCTCGTGCAGATGGATGACGTCGAACCGATGCTCGCGGAAGAACCGGCGCAGGCTCCAGGGCGCGACGAAGATGCCGAGCCGGTTGTTGTCGCCGTTGGAAATGATGTTCATCACCCCGGGCAGGCCGTGGATGCCGGGACCGGTGACCGGAGCCGAGGCGGGCCCGAGGATGGTCACCTCGTCGCCGCCGGCGCGCAGGGCCAGCGCGAGCTGAAGCGCGTGGTGCTTCACGCCGCCGCCCTCGGAGAGGTCGTAAGGGACGACGATGCAGATCTGCAACGGCTGGTCGGCGGTATCGCGGGGCATCGGTCTTGTCAGGTCAAGGCGTAGGCGCGACATCGCTGGCACGCGGGGCGGAGCATCGTTCCCTGCTGGACCATCCGGCAAGCGAGAAGTTCACCGCCGCCGCAATCGTCGTATGCGATAACCTCCCGAATCAACGTGCTGGGAATTTTTTTCACCATGCTCGCCCTCCTCGCCGCAGCGAAGCCGGAGGCGATGCCGTCCTCGCGGCAGACCAGGATCGACCCGCGGAGCTTCCGCGTCGTCGAGAGCGAATCCGGTCCCATCAGCTATTACACGATCGTCCAGGACCCCGAGGAGCCGTTCATCCGTGGCGTCTACCGCCCGCCGCTGGAGACCGTCACGCTGGGCTTCGAGGTCCCCCACGCGCTGCGACAGGGCACCCGGAGGTTTCGCTGGCGCTGGCGCGCGCAGGTACTTCCCATTACCGGGAATGAATGCAGGTCCGGCTTCAATGATTCCGCGGCGGTGATCTACGTGACGTGGAAACGCGGGCTCAAATGGTACGCGATCAAGTACGTCTGGACCACCGAGGCGGAGAAGGGCCGCACCTGCGACCCGAGGCGGTCCCTGTTCGTGACCCAGGACACTGTCATCGTCGAATCGGGCGGACCGGTCGGCGTCTGGAAGACCGAAGAGATCGACCCCGCGGCCGAGTTCCGCGCGCACTTCGCGGGCGGCGATCCCAAAGCCGAAGTGCCCGACCTGATCGGAATCGGCCTGATGTCCGACGGCGACCAGACGCACAGCCCGTCCGCCGCGGACTACGCGGGCTTCTTGTTCGTGCACTGACGGCCCGCGCCCATGAGCCGCCCCAATGCCGCACTCGAACTGTTCTCCTCTCGCCGACCGTGGCTCGCGTGCGCCCTCTGCGTCGCGCTGCGCCTGCCCTCCTTGCGCTACGGCACGATCTCCGATGATGAAGCCATCTATGATGCGATGGCGCAGGAGGTATTGGCGGGCGGCGTGATGTACCGGGACACGGTCGATCATAAACCGCCCGGGCTGGTCTACACCTATGCTGCCGTCGAGCGCGTGGCCGGCAAGGGCCCGCGGCGGATGGCAGCGGTGCACCTGGCCGGCCTGTTGGCGGCGCTCGCCACCTGCCTCGCCCTGTGGGTGATCGCCCGCCGTCTCCTGGGAGACGAGCTCGCGCTCTGGCCTCCCTTGCTCTACGCGCTGACCTCCGCGGCAAAAGTCCCGGTCGATGGTCTGGCGGTCAATGGCGAATTGCTGATGAACCTGCCGACCGCGCTCGCCGTCGCCTCCGTCCTCGCGGCAACGGCCACGGCCGGCGCGCGGCGATTCGCGCTCGACGTGCTCGCCGGCGCCCTGGTCGCGGCTGCGGTGCTCTACAAATACCAGGCGGGGCTGGTGCTGGTCGCCTTCGGTGCGCTGACGCTTGGTCGAGAGCCGCTCCGCAGATGCGTGTCCCGCTGCCTCGCCTGGCTGGCGGGCTTTGCGGGTCCGCTCGCGTTGTGCGCCTGGTATTTCCATCGGCAAGGCGCCCTTCGAGACGCAATCAGCTGGGGACTCGGCTTCAATCGCAACTATCTGGCAGCCGCTTCGCCGCTCTCGTGGGAGCTGGAGCGGCTCGGCTGGCAGCTTCTCGGGGTGGTGCTTCCCGGTGCGCTCCTTTACTTCGGCGGCTTCGCGACCCTCGTCCGTCTGGTCCGGGGTCCAGCGCCGCGAGGCGCTGAAGCAATGCCCCAACGGGCATTCCTGGCGGCGTGGTCCTCGCTCGCGGTGGGCGCGGTTGGCCTGGGGGGACGTTTCTTCGGCCATTACTTTCTTCAGCCGGAGTTGCCGCTCGCGCTTGCCGCCGCGGGCCCGGTTGCGCAGCTCCGCCGCTCTCACCCGCGCCTCTGCGCGGCCGCCCTCGCGGTGCCCGCGCTGGTGTTCTTTCTCGGTGCGACGCTGCCCCCGGCGGAGCCCGGACGCTGGCTCGATCCCGGTCTTCCCGACTATGCCGGAATCGGCGCCGCGGTCGCCGCGCGCACCCGCGCCGACGAGACCATTTGGGTTTGGGGGAATGCGCCGCAAATCTATTACACCGCCCAGCGGCGCCCCGGCGTGCGGTTTACCTTCTGCAATTACCTGACCGGGCTATCTCCCGGCACGCCGTCGGAGTACGACCCCTCTGTCGATCCGCAGGCGAGCGCCGTTGCCTGGGCCTGGCGGCTGGCGCTCGATGACCTCGAACAGCGCCGCCCGGCGCTGATTCTCGATACCGCGGCGGCGAATCTCAAATCCTACGGCAAGTTCCCCATCGCCCATTTCCCGGCGTTCGCGCGTTATCTCGCGTCGCATTATCGCCGCGACGAAGACGCCCTGGGCGTACCGATCTATCGTCGTCGCGGAGGCCCAGAACTTGAATCCCGTTCTGCTCAATGAATAGCAGCGGTCGTTACCCAGGGGAAACGCGCCGCGGAAGCCGGCGCCTTCCCCGTCAGGCACCGCGCCGCCGCGGCGACTGCGAAAGAGATGCAAGTCATGGCCATCCAGGTCTTCGCCTGCGTCATCGGAGCCTGTGCTAGAGTTCGCTGCGAGTGAACGAAAACCTCTCTGCGAAGCGCGCCGCTCCATCGCCATCCTCCAGCCGGCCGTCGGTCAAGTGGACGCGCGAGGCCTCTTCGCGGGGGCTCGCGACCCCGCCGCGCGGGCAAAGCGCGCCTCGTTAAGGCTATGGTGCGCGCATGAGGCTCGGCGTGAACATCGACCATGTCGCTACGCTCCGGCAGGCGCGTCGCGGCCGCTATCCCGATCCCGTCATCGCCGCGTCGTTCGCGGAGCTGGGAGGCGCGGACCAGATCACGCTGCACGTCCGCGAAGACCGGCGCCACGTGAACGACCGCGACCTGCAGCTGTTGCAGCAGACGGTGAACGGGTCCTTGAACCTGGAGATGGCGGCGGTGCAGGCCATGATCGAGCTGGCGCTGCAGACGCGGCCGGAGACCGCGACGCTGGTGCCCGAGCGGCGCGAGGAGCTCACCACCGAGGGCGGTCTCGACGTCAACTCCCACCGCGACGAGATCAAGCGGGTCACCCGCGCGCTGCGGGACGCCTCTGTCGAGGTGTCGCTCTTCATCGATCCCGACCTCGAGCAGATCAAGGCGTCGCACCGCGTGGACGCGCAGGCGGTCGAGCTGCACACGGGGCGCTACTGCGAGGCGATCAGCGAGCGCGACCGGGCCCGCGAGCTCGCCCGCGTCGTCGAGGCGGCCAAGGCGGCCACCAAGCTGGGCCTGCGCGTCGCCGCCGGCCACGGCCTCGACTACTGGAACGTAGGCCCCATCGCGCGCATCGACGAGATCACCGAGCTGAACATTGGCTACGCAATCGTTTGCCGCGCGGTGTTCACCGGCCTCGAGCGGGCGGTGCGCGACATGAAGGATCTGATCGGATGAAGCTCCTCACCGCGGCCGGCCAGCGCGAGCTCGATCGGCGCGCGGCGGAGGCGGGGCTGCCCACGCGGGTTTTGATGGAGAGCGCGGGGGCTGCGGTGGCGCGCTTCACGCTTTCGCTCGCGCCGCGGCGGGTGTTCGTCTTCTGCGGACCGGGAAACAACGGCGGCGACGGCTATGTGGCGGCGCGGCTGCTCGCGGCGTCGGTCGAGACGCTCTGTGTAGCCACGCGCCCGCTCGAAGAGCTTCGCGGCGACGCGCACGCGGCCGCGCAGGCGTGGGTCGGGGCGGGCGGCAAGAACGTCGAGCTCTCCGCGGCGCACCTCGCCGAGCACCTCGCCTCGGGCAGCGTGCTCATCGACGCCGTCTTCGGCAGCGGCCTGTCGCGGCCGCCCGCGGGCGCGGAGGCCGCGGCCATCGGGCTGATGAACGACGCGGCTGCGCGCGGCGCACGCATCGTCGCGGTCGACGTGCCGAGCGGCGTGGACAGCGATTCGGGCGCGGTCTACCCCATGCACCTGGCGCACGCCGACGCGACGGTGACCTTCCACCTGCCCAAGCGCGGCCTCTACCTGCACCCGGGCGCGCAGTCGGCGGGCCGCATCGTGGTGGCGGACATCGGCATCCCACGCGCGCTGGAGCAGCCCGCGAGTTGCGAGCTGATCGACGAAGCGCTGGCGCGCGCGATGCTCTCTCCACGGCTCCCGACGGCACACAAGAATGACTTTGGTCACGTGCTGGTGGTCGCGGGCTCGCCGGGGAAGAGCGGCGCGGCGGCGCTGGTGACCGAGGCGGCTCTGCGCGCGGGGGCAGGACTCGTCACGCTCGCTGCGCGGCCCGAGGTGCTGGCGAGCGCGCTGCCCGGAGTTCCCGAGGCGATGGGCGTCGCGCTGCCCGGCGAAGGACCGCTTGGACTCTCCGATCTGCCCGCGCTGCGAGAGGCGGCCCGCGGCAAGACGGCGCTCGCGATCGGGCCGGGGATCTGGCGTGGACCGGAGACGGGACCGCTGATCGGCGAGCTGCTCGCGGCGCTCGACGGCGGGTGCGCGTCGGTGGTCGACGCCGACGCTTTGAATGCCTTGGCCGAGACTCGCGAGCGCATCGGCGAGTGGCTCGGCCGCGCGCCCGTACAGCCGCTCTTGACGCCGCACCCCGGCGAGTTCGCGCGGCTCACCGGCGAGGAGGTCGAGCGCATCGAGGCGGATCGGCTCGGCGCAGCGGCGCGGGCGGCGCAGCGATTCTCTGCCTGCGTGGTCCTCAAGGGCGCGCGCTCGGTGGTGGCGAACCCGGAAGGCTCGACGGCGATCTGCGCTGCTGGAAATCCCGGGATGGCGACGGCGGGCGCAGGCGATGTGCTCACCGGCATCTGCGCGGCGGTGCTGGCGCGGCGGGGCGGCGTTGGCGGCACCTTCGAGCGCGCGCAGTTCGCGGTCTTCCTGCACGCTTTTGCCGGCGACCTGGCCGCGCGGCGCTTTGGCGAGACGGGCCTGATCGCGAGCGACCTCGTCCGCACCGGGCTGCCGCGAATCTTCCGCCGCTGGCGCCGCCAGGCGAAAATGCAGGCAGGTCGCGCTTGACTCCACGCCAAGGCTGTTCTACTTTTCCACCATGCGCTATCCGTACATCGCCTGGAAGGACGAAGGACGCTGGGTCGTTCACAGCCCTTCGGTGCCCGGCGTCTACGGCCTTGGCCGGACAAAGAGCGTGGCAGAAAAGGACTTCATGGTCGCGCTGGACCTGATGCTGAGTTACCTGCGCGAAATCGGCGAGCGCTTACCGGCTTCTCTGCCGCTTACGATGGGTACGGTCACGGTCTGATTGGCCAGCACGAATGAGCTGGTACGCCGGCTGAAGCGGGCGGGGTTCGTCATCGTCAGACGCGGCAAGAAGCACGATCTCTACGAGAGTACGGCTACCGGCAAGCGAGTCATCGTCTGGCGGCACGCCAGAGAGATTCCGAACGGCACGTACCGCAGCATCCTGAAGGACGCCGGTCTCGGCGACTGAGCCTATGCGCGACGCCATCCCCAAGACGGACTTTGCCTCTGTGAAGCTTGCGCGTCCGTTCGTCGCGTGGCTCAAGCGCGAGGCAGCCCGGCGCGGCATTCCAATGTACGAACTGGTCGAGGAGCTGGCGTCTCGCGGGATGCCGGTCAGGCCGTGGAGCCGTGGCGGCCGCGTTCGCTGATCGGAGCAGTTTCGCGCGTACGGCGGCCTGCACCGGGCGCAGTGGAGCTGCTCGCGCCAACGCCATGCGGGCTCGCTGCGTGGCCATCCTTGATACGTTTAGCGGAGGCGACCGCTTTTCGAAGCCGCCGAACGTTTCGCGACTTGACTCCGCGCGCATCGCTTCTAGGCTCTCCTCATGGCGGAGGCGGCGTTCGAGTGGGACTTCCGGTCGCGTGCGGCGGAGATCCTGCGCGTCGTGCCGAGGCGGCTCGCACCGCTTCAATGGTTGCCCAATTGATCGCGAAGCCCTGGGTGCTTCTTGCCCGCGGCGCGTCGGCCCCAGCTGGACTAAACGGATTTGCATTGCAATGACGGACGGCCGAGTGACGCCGAGTGCAGGTAGAGTGCGGCTGGAATGAGGCTCATTGAGGTGCCATTGAAGTCGCCGCAGGCGACGCTGAGGCTGGGCCGGGAGCTGGGCGGGCTGCTGCTGCCTGGTGACTTTGTCGCGCTCACCGGCGGCCTGGGGGCTGGCAAGACGCTGCTGGTGCGCGGCGTGGCCGAGGGCGCGGGGGCCGAGGTCGCGACGTCCCCGACGTTCGCGCTGGTGCACCTCTACCGCGGCGGTCGCGTGCTGCTGCAGCACCTTGATTTGTATCGGCTCAACGGCCCGGCCGAGTTGTTCGCGCTCGGCTTCGACGACATCCTCGCCGAGCCCGCCGCGACGCTGTGCGAGTGGTCTGAGCGCGCGCAGGCGGCGCTGCCGGCGGACCGGCTCGAGATCGCGCTCGAGATCGTTGGCCCGCGCGCACGCCTGGCGCGGCTCGGCGCGACCGGTCCGCGCAGCGAAGTGCTCCTCGGCAAGCTGGAGGCCGAGCCCTGAGAGCCGGCACCGTCGCGGAGGAAAGCCTCACCCCCTCTCTCAAAACGATAGGCTCGCGGGGGCGGCCTGATATCCGCCTGTCAATGCGTCAGTCATCCCGTCAGCTGGTGCTCAAGCTCGCGACTTGCGGCGGTGAGCGGCGCGGAGCGGGGCGCAAGGCAAAGGGTCCCAGCGCAGGCCTGCCGCATCGGGCGAGGCTGCGGCTGGCGGGGCGCTATCCCGTGCACGTCACGCTGCGTGTCCACGAGCAGTGGGGAGCCTGCGAAGCCGGCGCTGCTTTCGCCCCATCGCTGCGGCGTTCAGAGGCGTTCATGGCCGCCGCACGTTCCGCCTGGCTGAGTATGCAATCCTCGGCAATCACCTCCATCTCATTGTCGAGGCGGGGGATGAGCGCTGCCTCGCCCGCGGACTGCAGTCGCTCGAGATCCGCTTCGCGAAGGGCCTCGACAAACTGATGCGCACGAGCGGCGCTGTCTTTGCCGACCGCTATCACGCGCACATCCTTCGGACGCCCACCGAGGTCGCCAACGCCCTTCGCTACGTGCGCGGCAACTTCGCGGTGCACGCCGCGCGGCGGGGCGACACCATCGGGGAGCTGGTTGACCCGTACTCCTCCGCCGCGCTGGCGAATGGCGAGCTTCCTCACCAGCACGATGGTCCGCTCGTCTCGAGGCCGGAGACCTGGCTCCTCGGCTCGGGCTTTTGCCTTGCTGTGCCCCGGCGCGCCGGCTGAACGGCCGTGCGCGCGTTGGCGGCTTTCGCACCTGCCACGCGACAGAAATTGCCCTCTATCACGCTCTCGAAGACCTGCCCGATGAAGCCGCTCGTCTCGCCCATAGATTCTGCTGACGAGCCAAAAAGTCACGGGTCCACGAAGAGCGGGCCGATCTGCAGCCGCAGAGCTTCGTCGACCGTGACCAGCGACTCCTCCGGGAGCAGCCGCCAGGGGAAGCGACCCGAGGGCGGCGCGTCGCCGGTGGGATCCTCGCTCGCGAGGGCGACGTAGTCGACCCGGCCCGCATCGTCCGGGTCGGGCGACGAGATGTGCAAAGTCCGCCCCCGCCGGCAGGCCAGCATCAGCCGGCCGTCGGTGAGCAGGAACGTCGTCGAGGACGGCTGATCCGCGAGCGGATCCACCAGCGCGCGCACCTCCGCCACCGTCTGCGACAGCGCGGCCGCGGCGTGCCCGATGGTTGCCGCCTCGAGATCGCAGCGCCGCCGCAGCCGCGAGAGGAAGAGATAGAAGCAGCGCTCGCTGTCGGTCTCGCCGTTCAGCTCGGCTCGGAGCGAAGGGTCGAGCAGCGCCTCGAGCGGGCCCCGCGCCTTCTCCCACGCGGGCAGCGTGCCGTTGTGCGCGAAGAGCCACGGCCCGCGCCGGAAGGGGTGCGTGTTCACCATCGCGATGCGGCCGATGCTGGCCTGCCGCACGTGCGCGATCACCGTCCCGGCATTGACGAACGAGGACAGCTTCTCGAACTCCCGGTCGCCGTGCGCGGGCGCGAGGCTTCGCACCACGCGCGGCGTCGCGCCTTCGTACCAGCCCAGGCCCCAGCCGTCGGGGTGCTTCTGGCTCTGCACCCGCAGCGCATTCGAGCCGTGCAGAAGCTCGTGCGCGACGCCTCCGGGAACGCGCGATCGGGAGCCAAAGAGGCGGCACATGGCGGCGTGGACTTTATTCGATTGGGCGGTGCCCCGCAGGGCGTGAGACAATTCCACGCAGATGATCTGTTTGCTCGCACTGGTTCTGGCGCAGAGCCTGGCCCCTCGCCCTCCGGCTGTCCGGCCGGGCAGGGCGGCGGTGGCGTTGCTGCCGCTTCGCGCGCTGGGCGTCCCGGCGGATGTGAACCGCGCGCTGCAGGAGACGCTGAGCAACGAAATCGCGGCGCTGCCCGAGTCGGCGCTCATTCCCGCGGCCGCCCTGGCGACGGCACTGGCTGCCGAGCCCGACTGCTCGGCGCGCATCGCCTGCGTCGCCTCCGCTGCGCAGAAGGCCGGCGCGAAGACGCTCATCCTCGGTACCGCCAGCCAGCTCGGCGATGAGTTCCTGATCGATCTCAAGCTCGTGGATGCGGGCACCGCGCGGGAGCTACGGCGGGCGACGCATCCGTTGACCGGCTCCCGCGACGGCCTGATCGAGACGCTCCGCGCGGCCGCGGTAGAGCTGCTCGCGCCGGCGCGATATGCGGGCTCGCTGCGCATCGACATCGCCGGCGGCGCGGGAGCCGAGGTGTTCGTGGACGGCCGACCGGTCGGCAAGGCGCCGTTGCCGTCTCCGGTGGACGCGCTCTCACCGGGCCAGCACACCGTCCGCGTGGCTGGCTGGCGCGATCAGAGCACCTTCGTGGAGGTGCGCTTCGGCAAGCTCTCGAGCGTGCGCATCGACGCGCAGCGGGCGCCGGAGAAGGTGCTCGCCGCTGCGCTGCCGGCCGCAGTCCTGCAGCCTGCGCCGCGCATGCCCTGGGTGCGGCCGGCGGCGTTCGCAGGGCTGGGACTCGGCGTGGTCGCGGCGATCATCGGCGTCACTTTCCACGCGCGGGCGTACGCCACCGCGTCCGACCTGAACCGCCGCGAGCAGCAGAACCAGCTCGGCCAGAGCGACCTCGGCGCCTACGGGAAGCTGGACACCGACGTGAAGCGCGCGCGCGGCTTCTACCTTGGCGCTGCCGCGCTGGGCGCAGTCGGCGGCGGCCTGCTGCTCTGGGATCTGCACACCGAGCGCCGGTCCTTCGCGCTGGCGGCGGGCCCAACGCAGCTCTCGCTCTCGTTCTGAAGCCGCTGACTCGCTGAGCGCGCGCCATCGCGGAACGCGCGCCATCGCTGAGCGCGCGCAATCGGTAGCGCGCTAAGAGCGCTATTCGCGCTATTCGCGCGCGGGCCAGACCGCCGTGGTGGCGTCGTGGCCGGCGGGAGCCACTACCTTGGCTGGCTCGGCCGCCGCTGGGGCGAGACTCTCGGCGACCACCTTCGCGTCTCCCGTCCAAGCCTCGCCGCTCCACGACGGGTCGGCCTTGCCGCGCCACACTGCCTGCGCGGTGCGCGACTCACCCGAGGGCGTGCGCACCAGCGCGGTCAGCGTCCACTCCACCTCGGCGACGCCCGGCGGCAGCAGGCCCGGCTGGTAGCGCGCCAGCACCACGCCGGGCGGCGCGTCGCCGACCAGCCGCTCGGGGACGTCGAGCCGCAGCGACGGCTCGCCCGACGCCTCCATCCGCGCCATCATCTTCCCCGCCGCGTCGAAGAAGCGCATCGAGAGGCCGCGGAACACCAGCGGCACGGTCACGCGCGAAGTTTTTTGTCCCGGGGCCGTCTCCTCGGTTTCGGACTCCTGCGGCGCGCCCCAGACGGCGAAGTCCACCGCGAGCCGCTGCGCGCCCTTCTTCACGCGCAACAGATCGAGCCGCAGACCCGCCGTAGAGGCGCTGTCCCAGGCGCGCGCGAAGAAGAGCGCGAGGCCCGCGGCGAACAGACACGGAAGGGCGAACTTGAAGAGGCGCATGGTGAGTGCAGCTTTCACCCCTGTGGTCGAAAACTGCCATCGGTCAGGCGGCGTGCTAGCCTCCGTCAACTTGCGCTCGACCGGAGGCCTCATCGTGATCCACAGGCGCCTCGCTCTCGTGCTGCTCCCCGTCTTCGGCCTCGCAGGCTGCCGGCGCGCCGCGGGCAAAGCCGACGCGAGCTATGAGAAAGCGCGCAGCCTCTACCAGAAGCTCTACGCCGCCGAGTTCGACGACGCCTACGGTGACCCGAAAATGGACGCGGTCGTCGCGCTGCTCACGCAGGTCGACCCGGACTCGATCGACAGCGGCGCCGCGCAGTCGATGCTCGGCGGCATCCAGCACGGCCGAGAGGTGTACGCCGGCCAGAAGCCCGCTCGCGAGAAGCTCGCCGCGGCCGCCGCCGCCCCGCCGCCGATGCCCAACATCGATCCGATCAAGGTCCTCGCCGCCTCGGCCAAGATCCTCGCCGCCTCGGCGAAGTCAGACCTGGCCGACGCGGGGCCGCCTCCCGATTCGTTCGGGCCCGGCGCGGCGATCGCGGACATCAACCGCTCGACCGGCGGCTGCCTGGTGTCGGGTGAGCCGTTTATGGAGCGGGTGACGAACAAGACCGGCAACGTCTACCGTCTCTCGAGCGCGCCGCAGTGCGGGCAGCTCCTGCCGGGGTTCGTGAACCAGGCGGTCTTGGTGGTGGACGGCGCCGTCTACCGGCGCATCGACGCCTCGACGGTGCCACCGCCGCAGGCACAGCGGGCGCCTCCCGACGCGCCGCCGCCAGCCAGCGGCGCCGCGCCGGTCGCTGCGCCCGCGAATTCTGCGGCCCCGTCGGCCGATCCGGCGCCGGCCGGACCGCCCGCCTGGCCGGACGCCGGACCCTGAGCAGGCTGGCATCGGGCGCTACGCCCTGCTAGAAAAGCCAGCCCGATGGCTGAGCTCTCCTATACGCTGTTGCGCCTGCTCCCGAAGAACACCTTGAGCCGCGCGGTCGGCGCCGCCTGCCGCATCAACGCCCCCCGTCCAGTGATGCGCGCGGTGATTCGCACCTTCGCGCGCAAGTATGGCGTCGAGACCAGCGAGGCCGAGCGCGCCTTCGACGAGTACCCGACCTTTACCGAGTTCTTTACCCGGCGGCTCAAACCCGGCGCGCGGCCCATCGCTCCCGGCGCCCTGCTGCCGGTGTCCCCGGTGGACGGCACTGTTGGCGAGGTCGGCGAAATCGCCGACGGCAAGCTGCTGCAGGCCAAGGGAAAGCAGTACACGCTCGCCGCGTTGATCGGCGGCCCGCAGGCGGAAGAGGACGCGCGGCAGTTCGCGGGCGGCGCCTTCGTGACCATCTATCTCGCCCCTTATAATTATCATCGCATCCATACCCCGCTCGGCGGCAGCATCACGGGATATGTCAACGTGCCGGGACAGCTCTGGCCGGTGAATGCCATCGGCGTGCGCAACGTCGAGAAGCTCTTCTGCGTCAATGAGCGATTGACCACCTTCGTCTCGACGACGCGGGGCCCCTGCGCGGTGGTGGCGGTGGGCGCGACCTGCGTGGGCCGCATCCGCGCCGTCTATGACGACGTCGTCACCAATGCGAAGCGCACGCGCGTCCCGCAGCGAAGGATGTACCAGCAGCCGATTCCGGTGGAGAAGGGCGGCGAGCTCGCCCTCTTCGAGATGGGCTCCACGGTGGTGCTGCTCTTCGCGGCTGGGATGAAGCCTTCGAAGGACCTGATCGTCGGCCGCCCCATCAAGCTGGGCGAGCCGCTCGAGTAATCCGGAGTTTTATGGCAGCCACAAAGATACCGGCGGTCAAGGGGACGCGCGACGTCCTCCCCACCGAGACCTATCTGAAGCAGGACGATCCCTGGATTCGCATTGGCCACCTGCACCTGATCGAGCAGGCGGCGCGGGAGGTCTTTCCCTTATACGGATATCGCGAGGCGCGCACGCCCATCCTCGAGCGGACGGCGCTCTTCTCACGCGGCATCGGCGAGGTCACCGATATCGTGGCGAAGGAGATGTATACCTTCGAGGATCGCGACGGCACGCCCGTCTCTCTGCGGCCCGAAGGCACCGCGTCGCTGGTGCGCGCCTATGTCGAGCACGCGGTCTCGCAGCAGGAGCCCGACAGCAAGTGGTGGTACATGGGTCCGATGTTCCGCCACGAGCGGCAGCAGCGCGGGCGGTACCGGCAGTTCACCCAGATTGGGCTCGAGGCGCTGGGGTCGCAGGGGCCGCGCGTCGATGCCGAGCAGATTGAGCTGCTCAATCGCTGGCTGACGGCGCTGGGCATTCCGTTCGCCATGCACGTCAATTCGCTCGGCGATGCGAACTGCCGCCCACAATATCGTGCCGCATTGCAAGAATATCTGCGCGCGCATGCTGCCGAGCTCTGCGAGGAATGCAACCGGCGGATCGAGACGAATCCCATCCGCGTGCTCGACTGCAAGAACCCGAAGTGCCAGCAGGTCGCCGCGGGCGCGCCGCCGATGAAGTACTGCCAGCCGTGCCAGCAGCACTTCGACCGCCTGCGCGCTTCGCTGGATCGATTGCAGGTTCGATATGTCATCGATCCAAAACTGGTGCGCGGGCTCGATTACTATACCCGCACCACCTATGAGGCGATTGCCACCGAAGGCCTCGGCGCGCAGAGCACGGTGGCCGGCGGCGGCCGCTATGACGGTCTGGTGCGCGAGCTGGGCGGCGGGGACACGCCGGGCATCGGTTTCGCGGCGGGCGTCGAGCGGCTCGCCCTGCTGGTCGCGCAGGCGGGGCGCGAGGCGGTGGTGAAGCCCGCGCTCTTCATCGCGCCGCTCGGCGAGGCGGAAGAGCAGCGCGCCGACGAGCTCGCGCAGGCGCTGCGGGCCGCGGGCGTCTCGGCCGAGGTCAGCTTCCGCAAGTCGAGCCCGGGCAATCAATTGAAGCGCGCCGATTCATTGGGCGCCCGCTATGCTCTGGTTCTGGGAGAGCTCGAGTTGCAGACGGACCGCGCCAGGTTGAAAGAGCTGAAGACCGGCGCGCAGCAGGAAGTCGCGCTGTCGGGTCTGGTCGCCGAGCTGAAGAAGCTGCTGGAGAGCCCATGAAGCGCATCGTTCCCGCCTTCTTCCTGATTGCCTCGGTCGCCGCCATGGCCAAGCCCCCGCAGCGCTTTCTCGGTCCGCCGGTCAAGAAGCCCGCCGATCCCGCGGGGCCGACCGACGCTGGCGCCGCGAGCGAGATCCGCGACGCCGGCGTGGAAAAAGAGAAAGATTCGCCCGCGGGCGAGGCGCCCGACCCACCGGTGCTGAAGGTCGGCGACGAGGCCCCGCAGTTCAGTGGCCTGCTGCACGATCCCGACCAGGCGGGCATGCAGCGCATCGACCTCAGCTCGCTGGTCGGCAGCGACGCCGAGACGCCCGCGAAGGCGGTGCTGATCAGCTTCTTCGCCACCTGGTGCAAGCCCTGCAAGAAAGAGCTGCCGTTGCTGCAGCAGCTCTCGACTGAATACAAGGACAAGGGCCTGCGCATCGTCAGCGTCGCCATCGACAAGGACGAAGCGCAGTGGCCGGTGATCAAGGAGCTGGTGGCGCAGAACCACGTCACCTTCCCGGTCGTGAAGGACCGCTACAACATCATCGCGCGGCAGTACCTCGGCCAGAAGACGCAGCTGCCGTCGGTCTTCATCGTGGCGAGGGACGGGACGGTCGCGCTGGTGAAGCAGGGTTATCCCGACGACGCGGCCGAGTTCCTCCGCTCCGAGGTCGAGAAGGCGCTGCGGTAATGCTCGTGGCGCTGGCTCTTCTCCTCGCCGCGGGACTGGCGCTCAAGGCGCCCTCGGCGCTGGAGGTCAAGGCGACGGGTGCCTATTCGGCGAGCGTGTCGTGGAAGCCGCGCGCCGATGCGCTCGGCGTCGAGTTGGAAGCGCGCCGCGCGAAGGGCCGCTGGACCAGGCTGGCGCTCCAGCCGGCGCGGCCCGAGAAGTTCGTGGCACATGCGCTGCCGCCGGGCACCCCGCTCGAGGTCCGCGCGCGGAGCTGGAATGGCCGCGGATCCTCGGAGTGGAGCAAGCCCGTGAGCGCGCGGACGGCGGACTACCTCGACGCGCCCCTCGCCGTCGATTCGCCCTGCGTGCCGCGGGAGAAACTGCTGGAGACGGCGCTCGGCCATCCGGCCGGCAGCGGACCCGAGTGCGACGCGCGCAAGCTGCAGTCGGTAGAGCTGGTGGCGGGAAAGCTCAAGCTGGTGCTCGTCGATCCGGTCAGCGACGCGCCCTCGTGCCACGGCGACGGCGGCACCCTGACCGAAGCGTTCGCGGAGGTGGGCGGCTGCCTGCGCCCGGTCGGCAAGCTGATCGAGCACACGCGGCCGCTGGAGCTGGAGCAGATCTCCGTGCCGCCGCTGCGCTCGTACTGGCAGACGAGCGCGGGCGCCGGCATCGTCTCCATCGTCGAGCTGCGCGGAGGGCACTTGCAGGTCATGGACCGCGGCCCCATCGATAGCGCGTCCGCCGCGCGCGACCTGCCGAGCACGACCGACGAGGTCCTGCTCGGTCAGCTGCAAGGCGCCCGCGGCGCGCCGCCCCTCGACCGCTGAGCGCCCCTGCGCTAGAGGTGCGGCTCCCCGTTTCCTGGAGGTACCCGTTGATTCGCCTCGCTCTTGCCGCGGTCATTCTGGTTTGCAGCGCTGCCGCTCACGCAGAGGACGCCGAAGGATGCAAGGACCCGCAGGTCTTGCAGCGCTACCCGGGCACCGAGATCTATAGCTGCGAAAAGAAGGAGTACGACGAGATCGACGTGGCGATGGGCGTCGACAACGACCATGCCGCCATCTCGAAGACGGTGGGCGGCCAGGTCGAGATCTATTCGTACACGATCCCGGAGACGCTCTCGAATATCCAGATCGCGAGGAACATCGAGAACGCGCTCGCGAAAGCGGGCTTCAAGATCCTCGTCGGCACCAAAATGGGCATCGCCTGCTGCACGGTCACGGGGCAGCTGAAGGACTTGATCGTGAACGCGGAAGTGGGCGGCGGCAGCAACACAGTGAGGTTGGTGAAGCTCAAGGAGATGGAGCAGAAGATCGACGCCGACGCGAGCGCGATGCTGAACGAGCTCAACAAGAGCGGCCACGTCGCCGTCTACGGCATCAACTTCGACACCGGCAAGGCGAGCATCACCGCCGACTCGGGCAAGGTGCTCGAGCAGGTGGCGAAGCTCTTGACCGACAATGCGGACCTCAAGCTGCGCATCGAGGGCCACACCGACGACGTGGGCAAGCCCAAGGCGAACCTCGACCTCTCGAAAAAGCGCGCCGCGTCAGTGAAGGCGTGGCTGGTCAAGAACGGAGTCGATGGCGCGCGGCTGGCCACGGACGGGTTCGGCTCCACCAAGCCGGTGGGCGACAACAAGACCGACGAGGGCAAGGCGAAGAACCGCCGCGTCGAGCTGGTGAAGACTTAGAGCCTTACTTCTTCGACGTCTCGCGCAGGCGGCGCGTGAGGACCTTCATCACGCCCATGGCGATCTCGGGCCGCTCGGAGAGGATGTCGCGGAAGTCGTCGCGGCCGATCTTCAGCAGCACCGCGTCCTCGATCACGGTGACGCTGGCCGAGCGCGGCTCGCTGTCGAGCACCGCCATCTCGCCGAACACGTCGCGCAGGCCGAGCTGCACCAGCTGCTTGTCGCCCTTGTGCACCTTCACCTTGCCTTCGACGATGAGGTAAAGCGCGTCGCCGGGCTCGCCCTCGCCGAAGACCGGGTCGCCCGACGCCAGCGGCTGCTCCTCGGCGATCTCGGCGATCTGCGCCAGCTCCTCGCTGGGCAGCGCGCGGAAGAGATCGATCGACTTGAGGAAGAGCACCTTCTCGACGGTGGTGATCATGCGGTGGCCCTGGCTCCGGCAGAGGTGAGCGCGCGCACGGTGCGGCGAACGGAAGCGGCGGGATCGTCCGCCAGCAACGCGAGCAGGCGCGGCGCGGCGGCGGGATCGACGCGCGCCAGCGCGAGCGCGGACGCTTCGCGCAGCGCCGCGGACGAAGAGCGCAGCGCCGACTCCAGCGCCGGGCCGAGCCGCTTGAGCGAGGGCCCGTCGACGGCCCAGCGCACGCAGCAGGCCGCAACCCACTGGCCGGACTCGCCCCCGACCAGCGCAGAGGTGAGCTCGTGCGGCGCGCGCGCGTCGGCAAGCACCGCGTCGCTGCGACGCTTGACCTCGTCGAGCGCCGCCATCACCAGGCGCTTCCACGGCTCGGGCAGCGCGTTGTCGAGCACCTCGATGGCGTTGCCGCGCACCGCGGGCGACTCGGAGCGCAGGTTCTCGGCGACCACGTCGAGGTGCACCGCGGGCAGCAGCACCTCGAGCACCAGCAGCGCTTGTAAAATGCGCGCGTCGCGCTCTTCCTGCAGCGAGAGGCCGAACAGCTCGGCCGCGGTCTTTGGCGTCTGCCCGGGGATGGGAACCGGGAGCTGCAGCTTCTTCAGCGCCGCGAGCGCCAGGCGCGCGCCAGCGAGCTCGGCCCGCACCGCGGCGTCGACGCGCGCGCTGTCGATGCCGAGCCCGCGCTGCCGGCGGGTCAGCCGCGTCAGCGCGCGCCCCGCGCCCTTGCGGACCAGCGGCGAGCGCGAGGTGAGCCCGAGCACCAGCGCCTCGCCCGCCTCGCGCGTGCCCAGCCGCTGCAGCACCAGCGCCACGCCGCGGCGGCAGTCCACATCGGCGCTCTCGTCCACCAGGATGGCCTGCAGCTGCGGCTCGATGCCCGGGCCGAAGGCGGCGAGCGCGGCGGCCGCCTCCAGCACCGTCTCGCGATGCTGGAACTGCTCGACCAGCGCGGGGATCAGCTCGGGCGTGCGCAGCTTGCCGGCGGCGGCGATGGCGCGGCGGCGGACCATCGGATCTGGATCGCGGAGGAAGGCGAGCAGCGGGCGGTAGAACCCGCGCACGCCGATGTTGCCGAGCGCGTCGGCGGCGGCGGCGCGGTCGCGAGGATCCTTCGCCGCGAGCAGCGCCTTGAGCGCGTCGGCGGCGGCCAGCATGCCGTCGAGGCCCGCGTGGCGGATCAGCGCCACCGCGGCGGCGGCGCGCACCACCGCCTCGGGCGCGTTCTGCACCTCGAGGAACGGCAGCAGCTCGGGCAGCGCCGCGTCCTGCTCGACGGCGCAGACGGCGGACAGCGCGGCGGCGCGCACCTCGGGAACCGCATCTTTGAGCAGCGCTCGCATCTGGCCCAGCGCCGCCGCATGTTGTTGTTCGCCGAGCTGGGATACCGAAAGGGCTCGGATGCGCGGGTCCTGGTGCGAGAGCAGCTCGCGCAGCTCGGGGCTGAAGTCGGCGGTGCCGCCGTGCTGCTGCACCAGCGTGAGCGCGTGCAGGGCGGTGGCCGCGTCGCTCTTGAGCGCCGCGCGCAGCGCCATCATGGTCGCCTCGTTGATGCCGGCGAAGTGCGAGCTGGAGAGGTCGAGGTGGCGGCGCTCGAGCGACTCCACCAGGCTGCGCACGTACTCGGCGCGCGCGCGCACCAGCAAGAGAACCCAGAGCCCGACCAGCAGCACCACCGCCACCGTGAGCGGGCGGCCGCCGCCGCCGATCTCCTTGTAAAAGAAGAGCACGGCCCCGGTGAGGGCGATGGCGGTGGGCTTGAGGATTCCGTCGATGAACGCCTTGGCGCGGCCGCGGATGTGTGGCTGCACCGGGACATAGAGCAGCTGCATGGATGCGTCGTTGATGGTGTAGCGGAAGATGGTGTCGGAGCCCTTGGCGAGGGAGCTGACGAAGAGGCCCGGGTTGGGCATGCCGGCGGAGAAGACCGAGCCGAAGGCGAGGCCGGCCGGCAGCGGCAAGAGCGACGCGAGGATGCCGTAGCGCTCGAGCACGCGGCCGGTGATCCAGATCTGCACGGCCAGGGCGATGCCGCCGCAGATGCCGTAGAAGCGGCCGAAGTATCCGGCGAGCTCGTTTTGCTGGAGCACCGCCGCGGCCGCCAGCTTGAACTGGAAGTCCACGATGGTGACCGCCGCGGCGCTGACCGCGCCGATGGCGGCGACGATGGTGAGGTGGCGGTTGCTGAGGAAGGAGAGGCCCGCGCGCGAGAGGATGGGTGTCTTGCGCGGCTGTGATCTCGCCCGCTGGAAGATGGGGGTCGCGGTGGCGAGTTTCGAGCCGGCGTTGGCGAGCAGGCCGCAGAGCACGAGCTGGCCCACCATCAGCCAGAGCAGGTTGATGGCGCCGATCTGGTTGGCGTACTTGCCGACCAGCAGGCCGAAGACCACGTTGGCCAGGGTGCCGCCGCCGCCGATGAGGCCGAAGAGGCGCTTGGCCTCGCGGGCGTGGAAGACGTCGTTCGCCATGGTCCAGAACTGGATCACCACCAGCGAGCCCATCGCCTCGACGAAGATGTAGAGGGCCGGATAGATCCACGGGCCCGCGTTGTGCAGGTTGAAGATCGCCCAGAAGGCGGCGCAGAGCGCGGCCAGCATGAAGGCAGAGGCGGCGTTGAGCTTGCCGCGCGGGACACGGTCGGCGATGCGCGAGTAGAGATAGGAGACGAGCACGATGGCGAGCGAGGAGAAGACGTACATCCCCGCGAGCCCTTTCGCCGGCCGGTTCGCGAGGTAGAGAGCGTCGCGCACCGAGCGGCCCACCACCACCGCGCCAATGGCGTTGGAGGCATAGGCGGCCATGAGCGCTACCCGGCGCTGCTCGCCGGGACGGATGCGAAGCCCGGCTTCGAGTGCACGTTCGAGCCTGGTCGCCATCGGTGCGCAGAACAGTACACGGCGCGGCGCGGGTGGCCTAGGAGCCCGAAGCCGCGGCGAGGTGTCGCGCGCCCGTGGCGCGCATCGGGCTGGTGCGAAGGAGACCTGCGGGAGTAGCCTCGGTTCTTCTCGACAGAGGTGCAGCATGCGCGTTCCAGCTATCGTCCTTGGCCTTTCCGTCGTCGCTATCGGCGGCTATACCGTCTACGACTACTTCACTCCCGACGCGAAGCGAGCCCGCGCGCTCCACGATGTGGAGGTGCTCGGCCCGCAGATTGCGCCGCTCGATTGCCTGAAGGGAATGCCGGAGGCGAAGTCGTTCACGGTGGCGCTGGTCATCGACGCGCGGCCCGCGTCCTCCTTATCGAGCGACGCGATCAAGCGGGGCGCGATACGCACCGACTGCATCCGCGGCCCGGCTTCGAATGGCACGCTGCGCCGGACGGTCGAGGCGTGGGGAGACGGCGCCCCGGCGACGCTCCTTGCGGTGATGGAGAAGTGCGCATTCAAGAAAGACGATTATCCGTCGCCCGCCTGTTTCGCGCTCGAGGGGCTGGGGCTCGCGCACGCGCAAGCCGCGCTGGAGCGCATCGCTCTCGATCGCAAGCAGCCCAAGGATATCTATCTCGGCGCGCTCTACCGGCGGATGCAGGATCCAGCCTGGAAGACCCCCGCGCAGCTCGCGGAGATGGTCGGGCCCGAGACCGACTGGGAGGCGCGCGAGCTGCTCATCGAGACCCTGCGCGCCCGCCGCGACCCATCCACGGGGACCGCGCTGCGGGCGGCGTACGCGGTCGAGAAAGACGACACGGTCAAGGGCCACCTGCGGGCCGCGTTCCTCGAGGCCGAAAACCCGGGCAAGTGCGTAATGGAGGACGACGGCCGCGCCGCGGGCGATATCTGCCGCTATTTCTGCCGCGATGCCAATACCCGCCCCTGGTCGCGCAAGGCGCCGAAGCAGGCGTGCCCGGAGACGATGGATCCGCCCGCGCCCTCGCCGGACCTGGCCGCCGCTTCGCCGGTCGTGCCGTAGACCGGTCAGAACACGCCGCCCAGCGCGGCGTAGCAGTCGACGATGGCGAGCTCGCTGCTCTCGAGGCCGCGCGCGCAGCCGAAGCGGAAGTCGGTCGGGAGGATGTAGCCGAGCACGATCTCCGCGCGCAGCTCGGCGCCCGCGCCCGCGTGCAGCTTGAAGTCGCGCTTGCCGGGGGTGAAGGCGTCGCCGAAGTCGCTGTACACCGCGCCGTGCAGGCGCCGCAGGAAGATGGGCAACGTCCACGCGCCGGCTTCGATGTCCCAGATGGGGAATCGATATTCGGCGGTTCCGAGCTCATAGACCTCGCCGCGGAAGGCGTCCTGTACGAACCCGCGCAGGATGCGGACCGGCGCATTGAAGGGGTTGAGCACCGCGGTAATCGGGCTGCCGAGATCGAAGCCTCCCAGATAGAAGAGGTGGCGCTCGGAGAGATCGCCGCGGGCGAGGCCGCCCGAGAGGCGAATGGCGAGCGCGTGGTGCAGCGGCCGCCCTCCTGCGCTCCAGGGCATGGCGAAGTAATGCGAATAGGAAGACGAGAGCTGCTGGAAGCGGAAGGCGCTGCCCAGCGCCGGATCCGACAGGCGCAGCGTGAGCCTGAACTGCTGCCCCTGCTCGGCCGATACGCTGTAGACGAATTTGTGCGCGTCCGAATAGGTGTATTGCAGCGTGGCCGCGGCGAGCAGCCCTTCGCGAACGGCTGCCTGGGCCGGGTTGGTGTTGGCCGCGAGGCTGGTCACCGCATAATCGGTGGTGATCGAATGCCGTCGCTCGATTTGGGTGAAGGGGAACAGGGCCGTGACCGACCCCGACACCGATCGCTCGGTATAGCCATGCAGCCCGTCGATGGAGGTGGCGTTGTTCAGATCGCGCGAGGTGGCGAAGGTCAGCTCGGGATAGAGCGAGCGATTGACATAAGCGATATCCCAGCCGGGCATATGGCTGCCGAACCCATACCAGGCGGTGGCCGCATATTCGTGGCGACCGATCGCGTCGTAGCCGCCGGTCAAGGCGCCCAGCGTCGCGCCGCCGGCGTCGGTCGCGGCATACGGCAGCCAGAAGTGCGGGCGCAGCGTGGACCAGGGCTCATAGGCGCGCACCGGATACACCTCGGCGGGCGGCAGCTCGCTGACCTTTGGGCGCTGGTCGGCCACGGGCGCGTCGTCCATGCGTTTCCAGCTCTCCGGCAACAGCGCCATGCGGCCCAGGTCGTAGCCGCGCGAGCTGTAGGTCACCAGCGCGAGCTGGGTGCCGTCGGGCGAGGGCGCGGGATCGAAGGCGCCATTGACGACGTTGCTCACCTGCAACAGCGCGCCGTCGGCGAGGCGATAGGCATACAGGTTATAAACGCCGCTGCGATCGCTGCTGAAGAGCAGGTATTGCCCGTCGGGAGTCCAGGCGGGATCGCGATCGATGGCGCGATCGTGCGTGACGTCCGCGACCGGCCCGCCGTGGCGCGGCACGATGCGCAGGTCCCACGAGCCTTCGCGGTGGTGGAGAAAGGCGACCAGCTTTCCCGAGGGCGAATAGCGCGGGCCGCCCACCGGCTCGCCGTCGGGGTCCTCGAAGAGCACGCGCGGCACGGTCGCGCCGGGGGCGAGCTCGGCGATGGCGGTGCGGCCGCCGGGCCTTCGCCAGAGGAAGACCAGCGCCCCGTCGGCGGCCACGTCCTGCTCGCGGGCACGCAGGCCCCGGGTGAGGCGCGTCGATGCGCCCGTCGCAGGGTCCACCCGGTACAGGTCCTGGAGGCCCTCGAACTCCTGGTAGATCTCGATCCGGGCATAGACGATGCGACCCTGCGCATCGACGGCGAGGGTGTCGTCGCCATAGGAATCGGAATAGAGCACCTGCACCTGCCGGTCGCCGGGCCGGGTCACGCCCTCGAGGTGCGCCGGGGCATTGCAGCAGCGGCCCGGCTCGACCGCGCGGATCTCCGGCAGCCGGTCCGGACCTGAATGCGCGTAATAAAGGGTCTTTGAATCCGGGCTCCAGCGAGGCGTCCGCACCCACTCGCCCAGCCGGGTCAGCGGCTCGATGCGAGACTCGCCCGCAGCCTTCACCGCACGCTCGACCTGGCGCGCCTGCGCGGTTTCCGCGTCGCCATATTCCTTATAGAGATCGAGCCAGGTCTTCCCCAGCACGCGGTCGGCGCTGATGTTCATCGCCAGCGGAATGGCGCGGCCGCCGAAATCGTGCGAGAGATCGCGCAAAGCGCCCAGCCCATATTCGCCGGCCACCCAATTGAGGAAATGCCCGCCGACGGTGTATTGGCCGAAGCCGCGCGGCCACTGCAGCGGCGAGTTGGAGAGCTGGTCGATGCGCCACCACTTGCCTTCCAATGCCTGCGCGCGGAGCTGCATCTGCTCCTGGGCCGACCGGTCGCGCCCCGCTCCGCTGACCTCGCTCTCGGCGAAGACCGCCATGCCCTCGATGAACCAGGTCGGCTGGCCTCCGTTGGGGATCCAGAGCTTGCCGAAGATGCGGTTGGTGACGTCGGGCAATCCCAGCACGGTATCGAGGTGCAGGATATGCGTGTATTCGTGCGAGATCAGCTCGGAGACGTTGTCGTCGAAGTCGTTCAGCGTCGAGCGTGAGTCGGGCGGCGCGGCATAGGCGTGGATTAGATTGTAAAGCACCGGCGTGGCGTTGCCGTTGGAGAAGTCCGTGTCGTCCTGCACCACGATCTGCGTGCGCTCGCGGGGCTCGTGATCGAGGAGAGGCGTCAGCCTCCGGTGCGCCTCCTCCGCGGTGCGGGCGACCTTCTGCGCCAGCTTGTATTGGCCCTGGTGGTAGTGGACCTCGAAATGGGGAGTATCGATGGTCTCCCAGACGAAGCGCGGATCGATCGCCAGCGCCGGCAGGCTGGCCAAAGCGGCCAGGCTGGCAACGCCGACCAGCAGGGAGACAGAGCGAGAAATCACGCGGACCGGAGCGCCCGTGCGGCGCGCAGGGGCGTGAGCCACTTCTCCAGCCGCAGCGCGATCAGCTCGGGCTGCTCGATGGGCGCGACGTGCGTGCCGCCGGGCACCACGAGCATCTCCGCCCCGGGGATGCGGTCGTGCATCTCCTCCGAGAGCCAGAAGGGCGTGAAGGTATCCTGGGTGCCGGCGACGATCAGGGTCGGGATCTTGATCTCCGGCAAATGGTCCCACGCGGTGTGCTCGCTTGCGTGCTTGAGCATGCCGAGGAAGAGCCGCGGGTCCATGCCGGACAAATGCGTGAAGTAGGGCGTGAAGTCCTCGCGGTGGACCAGCCGGCCATTCACTTCCAGGTGCGTCGCGATCTGGTAGGCGAGCTCGCCGCCGCTGGCGAGGCGCCAGATCAGGTTCATCGCCGCGGGCCAGCGCTCGGCCGCATTGAAGAGAGAGGGGAAGATGGTCTTCAGCGCCTTCGAGTCGTGGAAGGTGTCGAGCGGCAAGCCGTAGCTGCCGCAGATGAGCACCAGGCCCACCACGTCGCCCGGATGGCGGCGGTGGTACTCGAGCGCGACCTGCACGCCCATCGAGTGGCCGAGGAAAATGGCGCGCGAGGTCCGCGTTGCCTGCAGCACCGCCTGCAAATCGCCGCAGAGGTCGTCGAAGCCGATGCGCGCGCGATCCTGGGGAATGCCGCTGCGGCCGTGGCCGCGATAATGCCAGCGCACGATGCGGTGGCGGTGCGCGAAGTCGCGGACGAGGTACTTCCAGGCAAAGCCGTCGCAGCCGATGCCGTCGTTGCAGACCAGCGTCGGGCCGCCCTGGCCCACGGCCGACCAGTGAATGCGCGTGCCGTCCGCGCCCTCGGCAAAGCCTTCGCTGAAGCTCTCTTCGGGAACGCCGTGCACGGAGCTGCTCATCGGCAAATGCTACCGCAAGTGCCGGGCTCAATGGTGGAAGCTCGCCCGGCAAATGGTTAGACTCCGCCGCGCGATGTCCTCCCGCGAGCACGGACCCGATCACCAACATGAGCACGAGCAGGGCCACGGCCTTGCGCACGACGATGGCCACGCCCACGGCCTGCGTCGCGCCAGCGCCGGGCCCGCGCGCGAGGGCGAGGCGCGGCGGCTCGCGCTCACGCTCGCGCTCGCGCTCGTCGCCATGCTGGTCGAAGGCGTGGGCGGCTGGCTGTCGAACAGCCTCGCCCTCCTGTCGGACGCCGGACACATGCTGGCCGACGCGGGGGCGATCGGGCTGTCGCTCTTCGCGCTGCGCGTGGCCATCCGGCCCGCCGACGCGCGCCGCACCTACGGCTACTATCGCCTCGAGATCCTCGCCGCGCTCTTCAACGGCGCGCTGCTGATCGCCATCGCGGGGGGCATCGTCATCGAGGCGTATGAACGCCTGCGCCATCCGGAGCCGGTGCAGGTCAACCTGGTGGTGGCGCTCGCGCTCCTCGGCATCGTGCTGAACGCGCTCGGCATGTGGATCACGCACACCGGGCCGGGCGCTTCGATGAACCTGCGCTCGACCTTCCTGCACCTCGCGGGCGACCTGCTCAACTCGGTGGGCGTGCTCGCGTCGGCGGCCCTGATCGCGCTCACGGGCCAGCTCATTATCGACCCACTGGTCAGCTTCCTCATTGCCGCCACCATCGTCTGGAGCGCGGTGCGGTTGTGCCGCGAGGCGGTGGACGTGCTGCTCGAAGGCGTGCCTTCGCACCTGGAGGTCGCCGATGTCGGCGGCGCGCTCGGCAAGGTCTCGGGCGTCGCGGCGGTGCACGACCTGCACGTCTGGACCATCACCTCGGGACTGGTCGCGCTCTCCTGCCATATCGTGGTCGTCTGCGAGGGCCCCGGCTGCCGCAGCCACGATCAGATCCTCACCGACGCGAAGTCGGTGCTGAAGGACAAATTCCAGATCGAGCACACCACCATCCAGTTCGAGAGCGAGAGCTTTCGCCACGACGAGGCCGTGCACTGACACCCGAATGCTGGCAGGCGGCGTGGGCGAGGAGGCCCGCGAACGCGGTGGCGCGCCTCGCCGGGCGGCCGCTGCTGGTGCTGAGCGCGCGCGATCTGCTGCAGGCGGCCGCGGCGGAAGAGGTGCTGCTGGTCGCGCTGGTGGCGCCGGTCAGGCCGGCCATCGAGGGCTTCGTGCGCGCGGCGCGCGACGCGGAGGCGCCCCTTCTCCTGGTGCGGCCGAGCGGGGCGGCCGAGGAGAAGGGCCCTGAGGAGGAGCGCGACGACGCGGCATTCGTCGAGGCGGTGCTGAAGGCGGCGCACGAGCTGCACTTCGAGGGGCCGCTCGCGCTTTTGAAGGAGCCGCCTCGCGCCGGCAGCGCGGTGCCCGACGCCGAGCGGGTGCGCCGCGAGATCGACGCGGGCTTTACCGGCGTGGCGCTGAGCGCCGGCGGCGCGGCGTCCGACGCGCGCGACGCGGCGCTCGCGGCCACCGCGGCGTGCCAGTACGAGCTCGGTCTCGAGGTGGTGGCGATCGGCGGCTCGGCGGGCGCTGGACTCGAGCTCGCGGAGCAGCTGCGATCGCGCGGGGCGCCGCCCAGCGCGGTGCGGATGACGGGGCATGAGGGCGACCTCGTCCCTGCGGCTGCGGATTCACCGAGGCACTTGGAGGGGGTGGCGATCTCCTCGGCCGACGAGACCTCGGACCTCTCGGGCCTGCGGCAGCTGGTCGCCTCGGGGCCATTTCTCCGGGCGCTCTTGCGCTCGGCGCCCGCGGACCTGCTCGACCAGCTGCAGTCGTGGGCGGACGAGAAGGGCGCCTCGCTCGAGCAGGCGGCGGCGCGGCACCAGCGCCTGCTGCGCGAGCTTTCCAAAGCGCAGCAGGACAAGCTGGAGGCGCTCTGCTGCTTCGGCGCCGCGGATCTCTACGCGCGGGCCGGCGTGCGCGGCACCGGCAAGCGGCTGGTGGCGCGCGTCGGGCAGCCGCGGGAGCGGTAGCGTGCGCATCGTCGGCGGCGAGGCGCGCGGACGCAAGCTCCTGTCGGTGCCGGGCGACTCGACCCGGCCCACCGCGGACCGCGTGCGACAGAGCCTCTTCGATGTGCTCGGCCAGGGGTGCGACGGGCTCACCGTGCTCGATCTCTATGCGGGTACCGGCGCGCTGGCACTCGAGGCGCTCTCTCGCGGCGCCTCGAGCGCGACGCTGGTCGAGCAGGACGCCAAGGCGTGCGAAGTCATCCGGTTGAATATCGATGCACTTCGATATTCGGAGCGCTGCACCCTGCTGCGCGATGAGGTCATGCGCGCGCTACGCAAGCTCTCCGGGCCGTTCGAGCTGGTCTTTTCCGACCCACCCTATGCGCTGCGCGCGGCGCAGGCCACGCTCGACGCGGTCGCGCCGCTGCTCGCGCCGGGCGCGCGCGTGGTGCTGGAATTGGACCGGCGCGAGCCGCTCCCCGAGCGCTGCGAAATCCTCGACGACCGCCTCTACGGCGACACGCGGGTGCTCATCGTGCGCGCTTCAGCCCCGCCACCCGGTTGAAGATCTCGTCTTCCGTCAGCTGGTCCGCGCCCAGCTCCAGCACCCACGCGTGAGCTCTCTAGCTGCGCAGCATCTGGAGAAACGCCTCAGGGGGGCGCGCGTTGACCACGCGTGCGCGCTCGGTCCAGCCCCGCCGCGCCGTGCCCACCGCGTAGTGCAGGTTCTGCAGCTCGCGGGTCGAGTGCGCGTCCACCGAGCACGAGACCTTGCAGCCGTGCTTGCGCGCGAGCCGCAGCAGGTCGGCGCCGAAGTCGAGGCGGTGCGGGGTGCCGTTGCACTCGACCGTCACGCCGCGCTCGGCAGCCAGCGCGATCAGCTCCTCCCAGCGCGCCGCCATCTCGGGACGCTCGGAGACCTTGCGCCCGGTCGGGTGGCCCCAGATGCGGCAGAGAGGGTGCCGCAGCGCGCGGGCGATGCGCGCCGTCTGCGCGGCCTCGTCGAGCTTGAAGCGCTGGTGCACCGAGCAGATGACCACGTCGAGCTGCTCGAGCACGGCGTCGGGAAGATCGAGCGCGCCGTCCTCGAGCACGTCCACCTCGCTGCCGCGCAGGACCCGGATGCCGCCCACGCGCGCCTCGACCTCGGCGAGCTCGTCCCACTGGCGCTTGAGCCGCTCGGGATCGAGCCCTCCAGCATAGTGCGCCGCCTGGGTGTGATCGCTGATGGTGATGAACTGCGCGCCGAGCACCTTGGCGGCGCGGACCATCTCCTCGATCGATGCGTTGCCGTCGCTCCAGGTCGAGTGGCAGTGCACGAAGCCGCGGATGTCCGAGAGCTGCACCAGCTCGGGCAGCTGGTCCTGCGCCGCCAGCTCCAGCTCGCCCAGATCTTCCCGAAGCTCGGGAGGTACCTCCGCGAGCCCGAGGTGCCGGTAGAGCTCGGCTTCCGACGCAACCGGAAGCGCCTCGCCGCCGTCGAGGCGCGCGAGCCCGTACTCCGAGAGGGTCAGCCCCTTTTCGCGCGCGAGCCCGCGCAGCTTGACATGGTGCTGCTTGCTGCCGGTGAAGTGGTGCAGCGCGGTCGCGAACTGCGCGGCCGTCACCACGCGCAGGTCGGCCTGCAGGCCGCCCAGGCTCCCATCGTCGAGCTTGACCGAGCACTTGGTTCCGCCGCGCGCGAGCACCTGCACCACGCCCGGCGCGGTCGCGAACGCTTCCATGATCGGCTCGATCGGCGCGCCGCAGGCGACGATGTCCACGTCCGAGTTGGTCTCGGCGTAGCGGCGCACGCTGCCCGCGATCTCGGCGCGCTCGACGCCGGGCGCCGCGCGCACGCGGTCGAGCAGCTTCTCCGCCTGCGGGCGCGTCTCCCAGAGCGGCTTCTTCCCCAACCGCGCGCGCACCTGCGCGATGCCCTCGAGGATCTGCTGCTCGCTCTTCGGCCCGAACCCCTTCACGCCCGTGATGCGGCCCGCTCGCGCCGCCTTCTCCAGATCGTCGAGCGAGGCGACGTCGAGTTCCTTAATCAGCGCCGCCGCCTTGCGCGGCCCGAGGCCCGGAATGCGCGTGAGCTCGAGCGCGCCGGGCGGAAACTCGCGGCGCAGCGCCTCCAGATACTCGAGCCGGCCGGTCTGGACCAGCTCGGTCACCTTCTGGTCGATGGCTTTGCCGACACCGGGTAGCTCGCTGAGCGTCCCGTCGCGCACGCGCTGGGACAGCCCGCCGGGCGCCCCTGGATCGGCCGGGAGCGCTTCGAACGCGTCGGCGCCCAGATCGTACGCCCGCACCTTGAAAGCGTTCTCGCCCTTGAGCTGCAACAGCTGCGAGATCTCGCGCAGCATGCTCGCTACTTCACGTCCGGTCACGATGTCGAGTGTAGTCCGGTTGCGGCGACCCCGCTGCTGACTTAGCTTGCCGGCCCATGACGACCGAGCAGACGAGCGCGCCTCCGCAGCCCGCTCCCGAGCCCTCCGACGCGCTCCTCCGCCGCTTCTTCGAGACCAGCGAGACGGCGCGCAAGGCGTCCTCCTCGCTGAAGAAGGCGGCCGAAGTCTCGGTGCGCTTCACCGACGTTCCCGGCGACTTCCGCTTTCTGGTCTCCGAGGGCAAGCCGAAATTCCTCAGCGGCAAGGCCGTCGATCCCGACTTCGATCTGACCCTGGCGCCCGGCGCGGTGCGCGCCATCGCCGGAAGGCCCGACGCAGAGGTTGGAGAGCTCGGCATCGCCTTCTTCCAGCACATCCTCGCCAAGGAGCCGGAGAACAAGATCACCGTGAAGCTTCACAGCGGGTTGATGAAGCTGACCATGCGCGGCTATCTCGGCGTGCTGGCGCAGGGCGGCGGCAAGGTGATCGGCTGGATGGCGCAGAAGGGGCTCAAAGGCCCGAGCGCGGTGGCGCGAGCGATCTCGAAGCTGCGGAAAGGTTGATTCGCCCGGCGCGACCACCGGGCTTCATGATAACCCTGCGCCGTGACCGACGTACTGCTGGTCTTCACTACGCTGCCCAACTCCGACGCGGCGGTCGAGCTCGCGAAGACCGTGGTCGAGGAGCGTCTCGCGGCCTGCGCCAACATCCTGCCAGCGGTGCGCTCCATCTACCGGTGGGAGGGCAAGCTGCAGGACGAAAACGAGGTGCTGGTGCTGATGAAGACGCGCCAGGAGCACTTCGAGCGGCTCAAGGCGCGCATCCTCGAGCTGCATCCGTACGAAGTGCCCGAGGTGCTGGCGGTGCCCGTCGAGCAGGGCTACGCGGCGTACCTGAAGTGGATCGCGAACGAAACCGGCTGAGAGAGAGTTTAGAGTTGAGAGTCAGACGCTCGAACAACTCTCAACTCTTCCCGAACAGCCCCTCGAGTGCAGCGAGCGCCTTCGCGCGCGGGTCTTCCTCGCGTGTGCCGCGCTCACCCTTTTTGAAGACGAACAGCTCGCAGGCGTTCGCGCGCTCCTTGTCGGCAGGCGGCTCCGCCTGCAGCTCACGGCACCCGTAGCGCATCGTCTCGTCGTAGGCGTGGCAGTTCAGGCAGGCGTGCAGGGGCGCGCGGCAGTGGGGGCAGTCGTCGCGGCGGCCAGCCGTGCCGGAGAGGCCCAGGTCGAGATCTTTACGGCATGCGTGGCAGACGAACATGGTCCTCATCCTCCGACAGTCATCTTGCCCCTACGCTCCATCTGACGCTACGCTGATGCGGCCTTTGACTCCGGGCGCCTCCTCCCTTCTTCGCCCTCTCCCCGAGTTCCGCAGCCGTGACGCGACAGCCCACCAAGTTCGGGAAATACCTGCTGCTCGAGCGCATCGCCGTCGGCGGCATGGCGGAGGTGTTTGTCGCGAAGGCCTTCGGCGTAGAGGGGTTCGAGCGGCTGCTCGCGATCAAGAAGATCCTGCCCACCATGGGCGAGGACGAAGAATTCATCTCGATGTTCGTCGACGAGGCGCGCATCGCGGTGCAGCTCTCGCACGCCAACATCGTGCAGGTGCTCGAGCTGGGCAAGCACGACGAGAACCTCTACATCGCGATGGAGTACATCTCCGGCCGCGACGTGCGCCAGTTGCTGGAGCGGTTCCGCAAGCGCGCGCAGGCCATGCCCATCCCGCAGGCGGCGCTGATCGTGGCGCGCGTCTGCGAGGCGCTGGACTACGCGCACCGCAAGCGCGACGCGCGAGGCGCGCCGCTGCACATCGTCCACCGGGACGTCTCGCCGCAGAACGTGCTGGTCAGCTTCGAGGGCGAGGTGAAGCTGATCGACTTCGGCATCGCCAAGGCCGAGAGCCGGCTGCAGAAGACGCAGGCGGGCATCCTCAAGGGCAAGTTCGCGTACATGTCTCCGGAACAGGTGCGGGGCCAGTCCATCGACAGCCGCTCCGACATCTTCGCGGCCGGCGTGCTGCTCTGGGAGATGCTCTGCGGCGAGAAGCTCTTCACCGGCGACAGCGACTTCGCCATCCTCGAGAAGGTCCGCAACGCCCTGGTCCCCGATCCGCGCTCGCTCAATCGCGCCATTCCCGAGACGCTCGAGCGCGTGATGATGAAGGCGCTCACCATCGATCCGAAGGATCGCTACCAGACCGCGAGCGAACTGCACGACGAGCTGATGCGGTTCACGCTGGTGGGCGACCTGATGTATGGCGCGCGACAGCTCGCCGAGTGGGTCCGCGAGGAGTTCCGTGCCGACTTCGAGAAGGAGCAGGCGCGCCTGCGCTCGTGGCTGGGCGTCGAGGACCACCAGGTCGAAGTGACCCCGTCCGAGCCGGTGCGCCGCAAGGTCGCGCTGCTCGAGACTTCGGTCGCGGTGAACATGCACGCGGACACGCCGCTCGATCCGTTCCCCGGCCCCGCTGTGCTGGCCGCCGCCGCCGCCGCCCAGCCGACCACGCCGGAGACCGAGCCGACCCAGCAGTGGCGCGTCCCCATCGACGCCGACACGCTGGTGCCGGCGCCGCCAGCGAAAGCCGACAGCGCGCAAGACCTGCCGACCATGAAGATGGAGGGAGAGGAGCTCATCAAGGCCGAGCGCGAGTTCGCTGCGCGCCGCGCGAAGGAGCTCGAGCAGCACCCGCCGCTCGGCGCCGACGACGACGAGCCGACCGCCCTCGAGGAGCAGCTGCCGTCGGTGTTGACGATGGACCCGGTCGCGCCCGAGTCCGCGGTGGCCCAGACGCCGAGGCGGCCGCCTCCCTCTCCCGCACGATCCGAGCCGGCCATTGCCCCGGTGCACGCGCGGTCCCCGCCGGTTGCGCGGTCCGAGCCGGCCGTCGCGCCCGTGCGGCCGCCGCCGCCACCTTTGCGCACGCCTTCGCGCGGCAACGCCAGGGTCCCCGCGATCACCGCCGAGCTGGACATCTCGAAGCTGGGTGCGCCGAACGGCCTCATCTTCGACAACTCCGACGAGCCGACGGGCGCGGTGCGGTTGCAGCGCAAGGGCGCCATGTCGCGGCCGGTGCGTGACCAGACGCCGCCGAAGGACAAGCGATCGCGCACCTGGCTTGTTGTTGCCGCGCCCGCGCTGCTGGCCGCACTGGTGGGCGGCTGGCTTTTGTTTTCCTCCGACGAGGAGCGGCCGGGGAAGATCATCGTCACGCCGTCGCCGTCGGTGCAGGCCGACCTCTACATCGACGGCAAGGCCGCGGGCCCGCTGCCGCCCTTCGTGCACAGCATCGCGCCGGGCCGGCACACGCTCGAGGTGAAGGCCGACGGCTACAAGACCTTCACCGCGCAGGTGCACGTCTCCGCGGGCGGCCACCCAGTCGAGGTGGACGCGCAGCTGCAGGCCGACAAGCCGATGGAGGTCGAGGGCGTGGTGTTGACGCAGCCGCGGCCGTCCGAGCCCGCGGTCGCGAAGGAACAGCCAGCGCCGAAGAAGAAGCGGTGGCCGCCGCGCAAGGAGTCGCGCAAGGACAAGAAGAAGGCGGTCGCCGCCGCGCCTTCTCCTGCGCCCCAGCCGGTGGCCGAGCAGGGCGCGCGGCTGCGCATTCTCACCGACCCGCCGGGCGCCGACGTCAGCGTGGACGGCCGGCCCGTGGGCAAGTCGCCGGTCACCACCGACCTGCTCAATCCGGGGCCCTGGCATCCGGTGGTTGCCTCGCTCGACGGCTACACGCCCTCGCGCCGCGCCGCCAAGCTCGATCCCGCTGGCGTCACCGAGCTGCGGATGTCGCTGTCGCAGCAGGAGGCGGAGTCGTCCGTCGCCGCCGTCGTGCCCACCGGCCTGGGCTACCTCACCGCCGCCACCAAGCCCGCGGCGCGCGTCACCATCGACGGCCGCGAGACGGGCCGCTGGACGCCGGTGCCGCCCGCGAACCCGATCGCGCTCCCCGCGGGCGCGCACACCGTCGTCTTCGAGACGGCCGAGGGGAAGAAGATCGAAGAGCAGCTGCAGGTCGAGGCCGGCAAGACTTCGCGGCTGATCCGCTCGTTCCCTTAAGGCTTTCCCTGCGCGACCGGCCGCACGTAGAGCTCGCTGTCGCTCTTGACGAACCCGGCCTCCTCGAAGAAGGCGTGGTGATCGCCGCGCTGGTGCGGCAGGTAGAGCTCCATCCGCTTGCAGCCCAGCGCCTCGGCGCGGCGCAGCGACTGCGCGAGCAGCGCGTGGCCGATGCCCTTGCCGCGCTGCTCGGGCGCCACCACGAAGAGGTCGATGCAGGCCACGCGGCCGCCCAGCCGCAGCTGCGGACGGTGGGACATGGTGATCATCCCGAACAGCCGCGAGTACGCCCCCGCGTCGTGCGCCACGAAGCTCTCCATCTCCGGGTGCTGCACTACCCACGAGATCGCCAGCTCCTGCTCGTTGGCAGGCACCACCCATCCGTCGGCGGCGAGCAGCTTGAAGGCTGCGTCGCGGTCGCCGCGCTTGAGCGAGCGCAGCTTCCAGTCCGGCCCTTTCGGCGACGGCGGCGGCTGGGACTGCGGAGGGAGAGCCATGGTCCGCTACTTGTGCGCGACCTTGGAGGCCAACTCCGCGTCGATCACCTGCTTGAACGACTCGAACGGCATCGCGCCGACCAGCTTTTTCCCGTTGATGAAGAAGGTGGGCGTGCCGCTCGCGCCAATGGCGCTGCCCGCGTCCATGTCGGCCTGGATGCCGGCCTGGTTTTTGTGCGCCCCGATCGAGGCGTGGAACTTGTTGAGGTCGAGGCCGATCTCCTTGGCGATCTGGTCGTAGACTTCCGGCGAGAGGGTCTGCTGCTTCTCGAAGAGCTTGTCGTGCATCGCCCAGAACTTGTCATTGCCCTGCTCGTAGGCGGCCATGGCCGCCTCGGCCGCCGGCATGGCGTTGGGGTGGAAGGACAGCGGCTGGTTCTTCCAGGCGAGCTTCACCTTGCCCTTGTATTCGGCGCGGATCTGCTGGAGCGCCGGCTCGACCTTGCCGCAGAAAGGGCACTGGAAGTCGGAGAACTCCACGATGGTGATCGGCGCCGCCTTCGGACCGAGCACCGGTGCCGAGCCCACGTCGACCTTGACCTTTGCATCGTTGTTCGCCGCCGGCGCTCCCGCGGCCGGCGCCGCGCCCGCCGACTTCACGTTGTCGTCCACCAGCGCCTGGTAGAGCTGATCCTGCTTCGTGCCCTTCTTGAGCAGCTCGTCGGCCTTCTTGATCTGCTCGTCGATCACCGGCTTGAAGCTGTCGAACGGCATCGCGCCCGAGATGAACTTGCCGTTGAGGAAGAACGCCGGAGTGCCGTCGGCGCCGACCGACTGACCGTAGCTCGAATCTTTGTTGATCTCGGCGGCGACCTCCGGCGAGTCCTTGTCGGCGCGCCACTTCCCGAGGTTGAGACCGATCTGCTTCGCCCACTCCTCATACTTCGCGTCGGAGAGGTCCTGCTGGTGCGCGAACATCAGGTCGTGCATCTGCCAGAACTTGCCCTGGCGCGCGGCGGCCATGGCGGCCTTGGCCGCCGGCATCGCGTTGGGGTGGAACGGAAGCGGCTCGTTGCGCCATACCAAACGGACGTCGTCTTTGTAGGTGTCCATGATCTGCTTCATCGTCGGCTCGACTTTGCTGCAGTAGGGGCACTGGAAGTCGGACCATTCGACGATGGTGACCTTGGGATGCTTGCCGCCCATGGCGGGGCTGGCGTCGCCCGGGTCGACGTTCCTTGCCTGCGCAGGCGGCGGCCGCTGCTCCTGGCGCGGCGGCGCGGCCTGCTGCGTGAGGCCGTCCCTGGTTAGCGTCTCGTAGAGCTCTTTGCGCGACACGCCCGACGACAGGACCTGGTTCGCGCGCTTGAGCTGCGCGTCGATCACCGTCTTGAAGCTGTCGAACGGCATCGCGCCCGAGACGCGCACGCCGTTGATGAAGAAGTGCGGCGTCCCATTTGCGCCCAGCCCCTGCGCCTGCGTCTGGTCGGCGCTGATGATGGCGGCGATCTCCGGCGAGGCGGCGTCGGTGTTGAACCGGTCCATGTCGAGCCCGAGGTCTCGGGCCATCTGATCAACCTTGTCCTTCGCCAGCCCGTCGGGAGCGTGCGCGTTGTTGGCGGCGAAGAGCTTGTCGTGCATCTCCCAGAACTTCCCCTGCTTCTGCGCGGCCAGCGCGGCCTTGGCGGCGTAGGGCGCGTTCGGGTGCATGGGCAGCGGGTTCTGCTTGAAGAGCACGCGGAGGTCGCTGCCGTAGGTCTTCTTGATCTGCTCGAGGGTCGGCATCACGCGGCCGCAGAACGGGCACTGGAAATCGGACCACTCGACGATGGTGATCTTGGCGTCGTCTCGTCCCTGCTGCGGTGCGTTCCCGAGGTCGACCTTGAAAACCTGCTCCGCGCCCGCAGGCTGGTTGGCGTTGGCGAGCTTCGCGTCGGCGCGGTTGCTCGGCGTGCCCAGCGGCCCCTTCGCGCCCAGGTGTTGCCCGACCGCAAATCCGAGAACGGCGCCCAAGCAGACGCCGACGAATACGTTCCAGTTGCTCTTCACGACAGGACTCCCTTTTGAAAGGCGGCGCACCGTAGCATTCCTGCGCGCCGTAAGGAACGCCTCCGGCCCGCCATCTATTCCGGGCGATCGCAGGGCAGGAAGCCCTCCGTGCCGGGCCGCTGGCGCTTGACAGCCCGGTCGCGTTGCGGTTCAACCGCCGCCAATCTTGCGGGCATCTCGCCCGTGTGTCTCGAGGTTCCCATGAAGAAGCTCCTGCTCTCGGCCATCGCCGCCTCGTTCCTCCTCTCCTTCTCGGCCCGCGCCGAGGGCGACACCGCCGCCGACGCGAAGGCCACCGCGGCCGATGCGAAGGCCGACACCAAGGCAGAAGGCGCCAAGGCAAAGCACAAGGCGAAGAAGGGCGGCAAGAAGGCCAAGGCCAAGATGGACAAGGCCGCCGACGCCGCCACCAAGTAAAAGGCGGTCCACGAAGACCTACAGGCTGTTCCGGAAGACGATGGTGGCAGCTCGTGCCATCGTCTTCTGCACCAGGCGGTCGGCCGCGTTCCCGTCGGCGCAGGTCGCGACCAGGCGCAGGAGCGTTCCCCGCTCGTCGATGCGCACCCAGAACACTTCCGGAGTGGTGGACTTGTCGAGGCCGTCGAAGGTCATCGCCTCGGTCATCATCGCAGAGCGCACGGCGGTCGCGTCGCCCTTGGGCGGCACCAGCACTTCTGTCCGCGCCACCCGCGTCACCCCGCCCATGGTCAGGTTCTTCACCACCTCGGTGGCGAGGGTGTCGTTGGGGATGATGAAGCGCTTCCCGTCGGCGAGGCGCAGCACGGTGAAGAGCAGGTGGATGTCCTCGACCACGCCGCGCTCGCCTCGCAGCTCGATGTCGTCGCCGATGCGCACCGGCTGCGAGAACGCGATGGTGATCCCTGCGATGGCGTTCCCCAGCGTGCCGCGTGCGGCGAAGCCGACCACCAGCCCCGAGAGCCCGGCCGACGCGAGCAGGCCCGTGGACAGCACGCGCAGCTCGGGGAACTGCGCGAGCGAAATGCCGCCCGCCACCAACCACACGCCGGCGTTGAGCAGCCGCCGCGCGACGTGCAGCTGCGTCGCAGTCTCGGGCAGCAAGGTGCCGCGCCTGCGCTGGTGCTCGAGGGCGCGCTTGAACATCAGGTTGATGAAGCGGGAGAGCGCGATGGCGAGGGCGACCACCACGCCCGCGGTGATGAAGTGGCGCGGGTGCAGATCCGCGAGCAGCGAGAGGTGGCCGGACGCTGAATGGACGATCGGGGAAGGGAGCACGGCGCCGGAAGGTTGATCCCCGGAACCGCTTCGTCAAGGGTAGCTTTCCGGCGAGGCGCTCCGTTTCACTGCAAAGTTGCGAGGCGCCGCCTCCCCGGTACTATTGGATTCCACGGTGAACAAGCTGACTCCTCCACGACGCCTCTTCGCTGTCATTGCCGTCGCCGCCGTCGCGGCCTCGCTCACCTTTGCGGCGCGCGCCTCGCAAAAGGCAGCGCCGTCCGCAGACCCGCGGCCCGCTGCAGCGGCGGGGCTCGCGGGAGACGGTCCAGGCGCGACCGTTGATCCGCAGGAGCCCGACGAGGATCCCCGGGTGCTCGAGAACGCGGTCGCCGAGGCCGAGGCCGAGCAGCTCGCGGCGCAGGCGCTCGACGGCGGCACCGCGCAGCCCGCGGAAGTGTTGGCGGTCCCCGCCGCCGCCGCGAATGCCGTCGTGCAGCACACCCAGCATCTTCAGGGCCTGTCCCTCTGGCGCAAGGCGAAGCTGGTCGACGGCGCGTACCTCGCCAAGACCGACGACGGCCGCATCGCGCACCTGACCATCGACGCGAAGCTGCAGGCGCAGATGCAGAAGCTGCTCGCCATCTACAAGCCCGACGGCGCGGCGCTGGTCGCGCTCGATCCGCGCACCGGCAAGGTGCTGGCGATGGCCGAGTACGCGCACGACGGCAAGTCCGAGGGCCTCGCCACGCGCGCGCTCTATCCCGCCGCGTCGGTTTTCAAGATCATCACCGGCGCCGCGCTGCTCGAGCACGGCGTCGATCCCGCCACCGAGACCTGCTACCACGGCGGCATGCACGGCATCGTCGGGAACCTCCTGACCGACAAGCCGCGCCTCGACCGCCGCTGCCTGTCGTTGAGCATGGCGCTCGCCAAGAGCGCGAACGTGGTCTTCGCCAAGATGGCGGTGAAGCACCTCGACGCCGATTCGCTGCGCAAGGAGGCCGAGAAGTTCCTTTTCAACCGGCCCATCTGGGACCAGCCGGACCAGTCGAGCGCGACCATCGGCGACAAGGGCCTCGACTTCGCCAAGAGCGCGGCGGGCTTCGGGCAGGTCAAGCTGTCTCCGCTGCACGCGGCGATGATCGCGGGCGCGGTCGGCAATGGCGGACTCGCTTTCGAGCCTTCGCTGATCGAGTCGGTCGGCGACGAGGAGGAGTCATCCACCGGCTCGCTGCGGCTGCTCAGGCCGGACACCGCGGCCACCCTGCGCGACATGATGAAGCTGACCGTCAGCGAGGGCACCGCGTCCTCGTCTTTCCGCGAGCGTCGCAAGAACATCCTCGGCGACATCAAGGTGGCGGGGAAGACCGGCTCGCTCAGCAACCACGAGCGGCCCTTCAAGGACTACTCGTGGTTCGTTGGCTTCGCCCCCGCGGACGATCCGAAGATCGCGGTCGCCGCCGTGGTAGTCAACGGGCTCAAGTGGCGCATCCATGCGCCCTTCGTTGCGCGCGAGGCGCTGAGGGCGTATCTGGTCGGCGGCGGCATCGGGCAGCCGCCGGTGGCGCGCGCGCGGCACGTCCGCCGGCGCAAGAACCGGTAGGTCTACGTGCACGAGGTGGTCCTCTACACGCGGCAAGGCTGCGGGCTCTGCGAGCACGCCAAGGAAGCCATCGCCGCCGTGCGCCGCGAGGTCGAGTTCGCCTACCGCGAGGTGGACATCGATTCGGACGCCGCGCTCTTCGCCACGCATCGAACTGACATCCCGGTGATCGAGATCGACGGGCGCCGCGCCTTCAAGCACCGCGTCGAGCCGGCGGCGCTGAGAGAGAGGCTTCGGCGATGACTTACAGCAGCATGCCCAAGGAGGCGCGGCGCACCTGGATCGTGCCGCGCTCGCTGAAGGAGGCGTTCGTCGCCTTCGCGCTGGTTGCGGTGCTGGGGGTGGGCATCTCCAAGGCGGTGCAGCACTTCGGCGGCCGCTTCGATCGCGCGCGGACCGCGGTGGACGCCGACGATCTCGAGCCGCTGCCCGCGCCGCCGCTGCGGCTGCCGGCTCGCGGCGGTGGGCAACTCGATCTCACGAAGCTGCGCGGGAAGCTGGTGCTGGTGAACTTCTGGGCGACCTGGTGCCCTCCCTGCCGCGACGAGATGCCGTCGCTTGAGAGGCTGGCGGCGTCGCTGGAGCCGGGCAGCTTCGAGGTGGTCGCGGTCAGCGTCGATGATGGTTGGGCGCCGGTGGAGAAGTTTCTCGCGCCGCGGACGCCGCTGAAGGTCGTGCTCGACGAGGGCGCCCGGACGTCGCTCGTTTACGGCACCTCAAAGTTTCCCGAGAGCTACCTCGTGGACGAGCAGGGCAGGCTGCGCCTCAAGTTCGTCGGGCCCCGCCGTTGGGACGACCCCGAGATGTACAAGCTGCTCGAATCCCTCGGCGCCAAGCGAAAAGGCTAGCCGTTTTCTATTCGCGCAGGTTCGGGAGCGAGGCGAGCAGCGCGGTGATGGCGCAGACCAGCCCGAGGTAGGCGCCGATCAGCGGGGACGAAAGCGGGATCGACAGCGTCTTCCCCGCCGCGTGCAGCGAGTGCGCCTTGGTCGCCCAGGGCAGGAAGGCGCCGGTGGTGATGGCTGCCATCGCGGCTGCCGCGAGCTGCGCCAGCCGCAGGCGCTGGTCGAGCTCGGCGTGCGCGCGCGCGGCGCGCACGTAGATGATGCCGATCACCGTCGCGCCCAGAAGCGCCACCGGCCAGGCAGCGACGAGGCCGATGGTGTCGTCGTCCTCCTTCGTCCAGCGCCACGGCAGCGCCAGCATCGCGAGCAGCGCCGCCGCAGCGCCGGCGGCCCAGCGATCCGGCAGGGTCAGCGAGCGGAAGAACGACCCGAGATCCTGCGCGGTCCTGCGCGCCTCGTCGACCGGGGACGGCGCGGGTGCGGCGGGCGGCGGCGCCAAATAGGGCCTCCGCTTCGAAGGCGCGGCCACCGGGTTCTTGGGTGGCTCCCAGGACCCGCACGAGCTCGGAGGGCGCCGAAGCCTGGGCGGCCTCCGATCCGCCGGGCCGGTGGGCGCCGGACCTACATCGGTCTTGGCTCCTTCGACCGGGGTGACCTCTTCATCGTTAAGGAACGACCCGTCGAGGATCTCGTGGCAATTGTCACAGATCGCCGTCCCTTCAGGGGCCATCTCCCTACATCGCGGGCAACGCACGCGACGGAGCCTACCGGACAGGCTCCCAGGCGGGCAAGCAACCGTGCTCGCCCAGATCGGTAAGGTTTGCGCCCTTTTCCTTGTGTGCTCTTTGAGCGTCGGGCTATAAGCGGGCCTGCGAGCGGCACCCGTCATCGAATTTCGACGAAAACGGGTTCGGAAGGAGGCGCGGGTTGGCCATCAAGGTCGTCGTGATGGGCCTCGGCCCCATCGGGCGCGCCATCGCCCGTTCTGCGCTGCAGAAGCCCGAACTGGAGATCGTCGCCGCCATCGACCTCGATCCCTCCCGCGTCGGCAAGAAGCTGGCCGAAGTGCTCGACGCCCCGGCCCCCGATATCGTGATCGGTTCCGACGCCGCTGCCGAGCTGCGCAAGGCGCCGGGCGGCATCCTCCTGCATGCCACCGGCAGCAGGCTGGACGGCGTCGAGGGCGAGCTCGCCCAGGCGCTCACCGCCGGCCTGAGCATCGTCTCCACCTGCGAGGAGCTGTCGTACCCGTGGCTGCGCCACCCCGAGATCGCCGAGCGGCTAGACAAGCTCGCGCAAAAGCGCAAGGTGGCGCTGCTCGGCACCGGCGTGAATCCCGGCTTCGTCTTCGATCGGCTCCCGGCCACGCTGGGCGCGGTTTGTGGACGGATCGAGCGCGTCCGCGCGGTGCGCGTGGTGGACGCCCGCTCCCGGCGGCAGCAGCTCCAGCGCAAGGTGGGCGCGGGGCTCAACGAAGAAGAGTTCGACCGCGGCGTGGACGACGGCACCATTGGCCACGTCGGCCTGATGGAGTCAGCGGCGCTGGCGGCGCTCGGCGTCGGGCTCGAAGTGGACGAGGTCGACGAATCCATCGATCCGGTCGAGGCCGACGAGGACATGGAAGGGGAGGGCGGGCTGCGCGTGCCGAAGGGCGGCATCGTCGGCCTCAAGCAGGTGGCACGCGCCTTCCACGACGGCAAGGAGGTCGCGAACCTGGACCTCACCATCGCGCTCGGCGCTCCCGACCCGCGAGACGAGATCGAGCTCGAGGGCGATCCGGGCCTTCGGCTCATCATCCCGGGCGGGATTCCCGGCGACAAGGCCACGGCTTGGACGGTGGTCAACGCCGCTCCGCTGGTCGTTGGCTCGGAGCCGGGGCTCATCAGCGTTTTGGACCTGCCGGCAGGCAGATAGGGAGTACGCATCGTGGACCGCAACGCAGCAGGGCGAGAGTCGAAGCCCGCAGTCAACGAAGTGGAGAAGGGGGCCATTCGCCGGTACGCCGAGGCGCTGGGCGAGACCAATCCCATCTACTTCGAAGAGGCCGCCGCGCGCGCCGCAGGCTACCGCAGCGTGGTCGCGCCGCCGACGTTCCCGACTACGCTTCGGGCTGGCTCCGACCTGCGCGAGGGCCTCCTGCTCTCGCCCGGCAAGCACCTGCTGCAGGCCGAGCAGAGCTTCGAATACGCGCGACCCATCGTGGCGGGCGACAAGCTGATGGTGCGAAGCAAGGTGGTCGAGATCGCGCAGCGGGCCACGCCGTCGGGCCCGACCGACGTCGTCGTCATCGAGGACGAAGGCCGCGATGACGCAGGAGAACTGGTTTACCGCTCCCGCCAGCTTTGGGTGGTGCGGACCGCGCCCAAGCACCCGCACGGAGAGGTCCATGAGTAGCCGAAGCGCCGCCAAGAAGATGTCGAAGCCCGCTTCCAAGCCCGCGGCCAAGCCAGCCAACAAGGTGAAGCCGGCCAGGGGCAAGCTGGCCAAGGTGACGAAGTTTCCCTCGACCGCGGTGGCGCGCAAGCCGCTGCCCCCCGCCGTCGCCGCGAAGAAGAGCGTGCCGCATACGGTGGTGCCGCCCAGGAGGCCGTCGGACCGGCAGCAGCTGCCGGCGCTGACGGCAGCTCGCCAGGTGCAACCGGCGAAGCAGTCGCTGGCGCGATCCTTCTACTGGACCGAGTTGCGCGTCGGCGACGACCTGCCGCCGCTCACCAAGCCGATGGTCGATCGCGTGCAGATCGCGCGCTACGCGGCGTCTTCGGGCGACTTCAACCGGCTCCACCTCGACGAGCCATTCGCGCACTCGGTCGGCTTCCCGGGGCTTTTCGCGCCGGGCATGCTGGCGATGGGCTTCATCGGCCAACTCCTGACGGCGTGGCTGCGGCGCGGGCATGTCCGCAAGCTGTCCGCGCGCTTCGTCAAGATCGTCTGGCCGGGCGATGAACTGACCTGCCGGGGCCGCATCGGCGAACTCCGCCGCGAGCGCGGTGCCTGCTACGCCGACGTCGAGCTGTGGGCCGAGAACCAGAAGGGCGAGCTGGTTGTGCGCGGCCAGGCGACCTGCGAGCTGTACGAGTCGCCCACGGCGGGCGGCGGCGACGGCGGCGGGCTGCTCTTCGCGCTGCAGCAGGGCCGCGCGGCGGCGCCCGCGGCAACGGCGCGCAAGGGCGAGCCCGCGAGGCCTGCGGGCAAGCCGACCAAGAAGAAGTGAGAGCACGCGTGCTGGCGGTGCTGTTGGTCGCGGCGGCCGCCTGCCGGTCAGCTCGACCGGTGGCGCAGGCGTCGCCAGCAGCGGCGCAGCGTTTGCCGGATGCGGCGGGGCCGCGAGCCACGAGCGAGCCTGCCGACGGAGGCGCCAGCGATGGCGAGACGGCCGACGCAGGTACGCCCGATCCACTGGCCGAAGCCGATGCGGCCTTCGCGCGCGGCGAGACCGGCAAGGCCATCGCCATCTGCGAGGACGCGGCGCTTCGCTCGACGGATCCGGCCGTGCTGCTGGTCCGCGCCGCGCGCGCCCGCAAGGCACGCATCGCCGCCGCGCTCGCCGCCACCGATGGCGCCGCTTCACTACCCGTCGTGGCCCGCGACGCGGAGGCCTGCGCGGCCGACGCGCACCGTGCCTGGAGCGTGCAGTTCCCTTCTGCGGGCGCGCAGGTGGACGGCACGCATCCGGCGGCCGAGATCTTCGCGCAAGTCGGGGCGGCGGGCGCCGAAGCGCTCTACCTCGAGGCCGTCTGCTCGGCGGCGTGGGCGCGCACGCAAGGATTTACCCAGCTGGTGGAGCGGCGTGTCGAGCTGATCGAGGAGCTCAGGCGCGCCGCGCAGCTCGCGCCTGCGCTCGACTCTGCCGGTCCCGACCGTGAGTTGGGCGCGCTCTACGGCGCGCTGCCTTCGTACGCCGGCGGCGATCTGGCCGAGGCGCGGCGCCACTTCGAGGCCGCCGCCGCGCGTGCACCCGGCGCGGCGGCTAACCATCTCGAGTTCGCACGCGCCGTCGCGGTCAAAGCGCAGGATCGCGACCTCTTCGAGACGCAGCTCAAGCTGGCCGCCGCCAGCAAGGAGCCCGGCGCTGCCGCGCAGGCCGCAGATCTGAAGTCGCGCGAGGACGATCTCTTCGGTCCCGCCGAGGCCGCTCAGCCAACCCCGGGCGGCGCGCAGAAGTAGTTCGGCGGGCGCGGGGACACGCCACCGCTCCTAGTCGGGCAGCGGCTCAAAGTGGAACGAGACTGACAGGCTGATGCTGTACAGGGTCAGGCTGCCCGTGCCCCCGATGGGGATTGCGCCGCCCTGATCGCGCTTGTCGAAGCTCACGAAGTATCGCATCGGGTCCATGATGTACGCGCGCGGGGTGACGCCGAGGCTGACCCACTTCGCGGGGTAGAGCTCGAGCGTGGTGCCGACCTCGACCGCGATGCCATCGAAGCCGCGGCCCGTATTCTCGAGCCGCGTGTTGGCGTTTCCCACCCCGCCGGCGCCGGGGCCGTGGATGCCGTTGCCGCCGGTGAGCACGTAGTCCATGCCGCCGATGACCGAGAGGTCGAACTGCCGGTTTGGGCGCACCAAGCCTTGGAGCGGATACCAGCGCACCGCGCCGCCGAAGAGGCTGGCGCTGCCGCGGGTGTCGGCGAGCACGTCGTAGGGCGAGATCATCGCCTGCGCTTCGAAAGCGACGTGGCCTCCGATGTTGTACCCGAGGTGCAGCCCGAACAGCGCGCCGTCTTTCAGTTGCCGATCGACGAGCAGGTCCACGTTCGAAATGCCGCTCACCGGGTCGGTGCCGACCTGGCCCTGCAGGCGCTTGCGGAAGTCGTCCCGGTTCCACAGGGCATAGCCGCCGTCGAGGGTGATGTAGACGCCTTCGCCGGCGCGCGCTGCCACCGGAAGGAGCAGCAGAACGGCGAGAGCAAGTCGGCGCATGGCCGCACTCTACCCAATTGATCGCCGCGCGCAATCTCCTCAGGCGAAGGCGCGCGCTTCAGTGGAGGGCGCGAGCTTCCTTCGCCCACTCGATCGCGAGCTTCTTCTTGCCGGCGTGGGTGATCTGCGATTGGACATCGGTGTAGAAGGCTTCGAGCTGCGGGGTCGGGGCGCGCGCGGCCTTGTAACGGGCGAGCGCCTCGTTGAAGACGCGGACCGCGCCCTCGACGTCGCGGTTCTCGAGGTAGAGCGCGCCCATCTGCCGGTACACCTCGGGATAGTCATCGCGCAGCTGCGCGGCGCGCTCGTACGCTGCCACCGCGCCCTTGGTGTCCTTTTGTCTCTGCGCGACGCGGCCCTCCTCGAAGTAGACCGTCGCGTTGGTGGGCTCGAGCTTCTGCGCCCGGGTCAGCTCGTCCTGCGCGGCCTTGAGGTCGTCCTTTCGCGCGAGCGTCTGCGCGAGCGCGAGATGGTAGCGCGCCGTCTGCGGCAGCGTCGTTGCGAAGGCAGAGAGCAGCTTCTCCGCCGCCGCTGCGTCGCCCGCCGCTGCCAGCGCGTTGGCGCCGTCGAAGTAGAGCGAGGCGTCGTAGGGATCGGCGGCGGCAGCGGCCTTGAAGGCAGCCCCGGCCTCGGGCTTCTTCTGCGCCGCCAGCACCATTGCCTTCGCGCGCAGCACGGCGGCAAGCTTCGGCGCGGCGTGCTCGGCCGAGGTGGCGTCCGAGGCGGCACCGTCGAGATCCCCTTGGGCGAGCCGCACCTCGACGCGGGTGGCGAGCGCCTGCGCCTTGAGCATGGCCGCCAGGTCCTGCCGGACCGCGCCGTCGACGAGAGAGCGCGCGAGCCGGAGATCTCCGCCCGTACGGCCGTCGCGGCCGAGCGCCACCAGCGCGCGCGCCTTGCCCAGCCGCGAGCGCAGGTGATCGCTGTTCGCCTGCAGGGCGCGATCGAAGGAGGAGGCGGCCTCCGCGTTCGCGCCATCCTCGAGCTGCGCTTGCGCGAAGTCGGCCACGAAGCGGGGCGAGCGCCAGTCGGCGTCCTGCGCACGCTTGAAGCTCGCGCGCGCCTCGGGCAGCTTGCCAGAGGCGCGCTGCGCATGGCCCAGCGCATCGATCATGCGAGGCACCGCACCGTAGTTCTGTAGCAGCGCGAGCACGTACGCCTCCGCCTCGCCGCCTCGGCCCTCCTGGATGAGCTGCAGCGTGTGCGCCTCGAAGCGCTCGGGTTGCTCGACGTCCTTCGCCTCGGCGCGCGCGAGCGCCTCCTCGGCGCGCGAGGAGTGGTCCAGAAGTCCGCCGCCGGTGAGCAGGACCTCCACGTCGGCGAGCGCGCCGAGCGCCCAGGGGTTCGACGGCTGCAGCGAGAGCGCCTGCTGCAGCAGGTCCTCCGCGGCGAGCCAGCCGCCCGGCGTGTCGCGGTTCAACTCCGCGCGCGCGCCGCCAGCGCGGCCGCCGGCGCCCTTCTGGCCGGCGAGGAGGTCGGCGACCTGCTGCTCGACCTTGACCTCGTGGGAGTACAGCGCGAAGAGGCCCGCGCAGACGAGCAGCGCGATGGCGATCTTGATTCCGGCGGCGCGCAGCTCGGCCCGGTGTGCTGGCGGCAGCGCCTCGGACGCAGCGGGCATTTTCAACTTCTCCTCGGTGTGCGAGCGGCGCGGACCGGACTTGCTACCGCGCCGTCCTCCGGGGGTCAACCGACGGGCTACTGCGCCGGACGCTGCGCTTCGAACGCGCCGGGAAGCTTGTGGAGGAGCTTGAAGAAGAAGTCGCCCTCCCACCAGCCGTCGCGGGCGTTGACGTTCTTGGCCAGGTCGCGCTCGAAGCTGTCGTTGCCCAGCTGATCGGCGCAGACTCCGCCAGCCGGGCCCGTGGTGCAGGTGGTGGTGTCGCTGCCAGCGCGGATGACCGCGTGCCCGTTGAAGTCGAGCACGTCGGCGCTGAGCGGCCAGGCGTTGGCGAGCAGGCCGGTGATGGTCTGGCCGAGCGTGGTGACGACGGTGTCGCAGATCTGCTCGCCGGTGCCCGCGTCGATGATGCCGTTGGTCAAGTTCGCGAGGTCTGCGCCGAGCTGAGGGCAGTCGATCAGGCAGGGCTGGCCCTTCTGGCAGTCGGTCGCGTCGTCGATGCAATGGTAAGGCGTGGTCAGCGCGATGATGTAGTCGATGATGACGAGGAGCACTTTGCCCATCTTCAGTCTCACCTGGCGGCGATCGATGTTGAGGGTCGCTACGGTCGCGGTGCCGGTCGGGGTGCTGGTGACGTGGCCGGTGAAGGGCGCCGCCTGCACGGTGATGGACGGGATCGCCTGTCCCTTGCACTGGCCGTTGTCGGACGGGTTCTGGGCGTCGGTGGTGGCGATGTCGATGCGCGCGCAGGCCGGCGGCACGTCGACATCGCCGCCGATGTTGTCGCCGCAGAGGGGCAGCCAGTAGAACACCAGGCTCGTCCACACCTCAGTCCCCTTGACGTGCGCGATGTCGATGCCGTTGGTGAGCCGCATCGAGCCTTCGCTGCGCAGGTTGCTGAGGATGACGCCGAGATCGTCGCCTAGGTGGATGATGGTCTGCACCCACGCCGGGCTGTAATTGCGGAGGATCGGCCCGAGGATCTGGTTGATCAGCTTGTCGATCCACGGAATGCCAGTGATGGCGAGCTTGCCGAGCAGCGCCTGATCCAGGTAGCGGAGCGCGTCGAAGATGGTGCGCACCGCGCCCGGCAATGCGTCGCGGATGCTGAAGATGTGGCGCGTGGTCCAGACACCGCTGACGTCCGGCGCCGGTGCGGTCGGCGGCTGGCAGACACCGGAGCCGCAGAGGGCGCCCCCGGCGACCACGCAGGTGTACCCGGCCTGGCAAGGCGTTTTGCAGTTGTCCTCGCACTGAAGGGAAGTGCTGTTGCAGCACATGCCGTTGGCGCAGCCAGACGCCTTGGGATCGCAGGTAGGGTTAGGCGGAGGCTGGCAGGTGCCGCCGATGCACTGGTAGCCGTTCGGGCAGGGGTTGTCGCTGCCGGAGCCACAACCGGCGCCGCCGCCGCCGTCCTGGCAGTGGCCGTCCACGCAGGTCTGGCCGGGCTTGCATTGCTGGGTCGAGCCGCCGCAGATCGCCGTGGAGTAGGCTTGGACGGTGACATTGAAGTTCACCGCCGCCCCGCCCGCCGCCGACTGGCCGACGACGAGGAACGCCGCTTCTGCCGCCGCAGTGCTGACGAGGAAGACCTGGGCCTCGCCGCCGGTCGCGGTGACCGCGCTGGTGCTGCGAGTGGTGGTCCCGCTCCAGCCCGAGCGGGCGATGGCGGGCAGGGTGAAGTTGAGCGTGTCGCCGGCGATGGGGGCGCCGGTGTCCTGGTCGACCTCGCGGACCTTCAGGCTGTAGCTCGAGGCGACGTACATCGAGACGGTGGCGTCTTGTCCGTCGGTCACCTTGGTGCCGGGCGCGCCGACGATCTGCAGCAGGCGCCGGATGGGGATGACGCTGAGGCTGAAGGCGACCGGCGCGGCGTGGTAGCTCGGCGTGCTCGCGACCAGCTTGAAGTTGGACGGGCTGGTGGCCCTGCCTCCCGCGGTGAAATGCGCGGTGGCGATGCCGTTCGCGTCGGTGGTGACGTCGTAGCCGCCCTCGAGCGCAGCGCCCGCGGAGTCCCCGTCCTGGAACTCGAAGTGGATGCCAGCGTTGGCGACGGGGCCGACCTGGTCCTGTGCGACGACGACCTGAAGTGTCCGCTTCTCGCCCGGGTGGAGCTGCAGGTTGGCGCTGCCGATCAGCGTCAGCGCGTAGCTGCTGCTGCCGCCGTCCGGGGGGCTTTCTCCGTGCTTGCCGCCGCAAGCGGCGACCAAGAGGCACAGAGTTGCTACGAGCGACCTCTTGGCGGCGAGCATGGGTTAACCCCGGGGGCAGCGTACCGGGCATCCTACTGAAGAGGAGAGGGGGGGCCATCGGATGATCGGACGAGGGCAGGCGGCCACTTCCGTAGGGTCGGCGCCGTGGTAAGTCTGGCAGTTCATGCCACTCCGGCCCCAAGCGCTGCTCGAGTTCGAGCTACCCGCCGCGCCGCAGCAGGTCGACGAGCTGCCCGCTGCTTTGGGCGGCACCCAGGCGTGCCGGGTGCACGCGCCGGCCGGGCGGTTTCTCCTGCTCTGCTCCAAGGCCGCGCTCGGGCTGGCGTTCGAGGCGACGCTCTTCGATCTCCTGGCGGAGTCGCGGTTTCCGGCGCCACGCCCCCGGCGCGCGCGCGGGGGCTCGCTGGTGGCCCGACTGCAGCCCTCAGACGGAGGGACCGCCGCCGCGGCCTGCTACTCTTGGCCGCCCGGCGAGACGCTCGACCCGGCAACGGCCACGGTGCCGCAGCTGCTCGAGATCGGGCGGCTCCTCGCGCGTCTGCACCAGCTGGCCGAGACGCATCCGGCGGCGGTGGCCGATCCCATCGATGGAGCGTTGCTCGCGGCGCGGCTGCAGTCGGGCGCGGCGGCCGCGGTGATCGCGCGCGTGCTCATCGAGCCGCTGCCGAGGCTGCCCTCGGGCGCGGCGCATGGCAGTCTGGGGCCGGGGCGCGCGCTGTTCATCGGCGACCGCTGCAGCGCCATCCTGCCGGGCGGGCGCGCGTGCTCTGCGCCGCTGGTGCTCGACCTCGCCGAGGCGCTGGCGGCCTGGGCGCTGCCCGCTCCGCGCCGCGCCAGCGCGCTGCGGGCGCTGGTCTCCGGATACCAAGGCCTGCGGCGGCTCGCGCGGGAGGAGGCCGACGCGCTGTTCGCGGCGCTGCGCCACGCGGCCGCGCGCGAAGGAGCCCGGCGGATGCTCGCGGGCGAGGCCCATCCGCTCGCGCCGCTGCAGGCCGCCGACGAGCTGGGCGAGGCCGAGGTTCACGCCGCGCCGGGCGCGCGCTGAAGGTAGAAGCGCTCCTCTAGCCTCTCCAGCGTGCGCGGTGCAGCGCGGCTCACCTCCGCGCGGCCCGCATCATCGCCCGCCACATCGCGGTCCACAACGCGGCCTCGCGCGCGGTGAGCTTCGCGCGCTCGAGCGAGCGCGAAAGCCGCCGGCGCGCGCCGGGCTTCCCGATCGCCCCGAGCGCCTCGGCCAGCGCGCGATCGACCGCCGCGAACGCCGCCGGATCCGCGTCTCGCCCCTCGATCCCAACCGGCGGCGCCGCGCCCGCAGCCTTCACCGCCGAGGCCGCCGCGCGCAGCTCGTGCGCATAGATCGCCACCGCCTGCGCCAGGTTCCAGGACGGCTGCTCGGGCGCGCTGGGGATCGCAGACAGCAGATCGACGCGGTCCACTTCTTCCGCCGTGAGCCCGCTGCGCTCGTCGCCGAACACCACCGCGACGGGACCGCGCGCTGCCGCCAGCCGCTCGGCCGCTTCGCGCGGCGTGAGCAGCGGGCGCTCTGGCCGCGGCCGCGCCGTGGTCCCCACCGACAGCACGCAGCCTTCGAGCGCCTGCTCGAGAGACTGCGCGATCAGAGGCCGCTCGAGCCAGTCCTCCGCGTGCACCGCGAGCCGCCGCGCCGCCTCGAAGTCGAGCGTCTGCGGATCGACCAGCGTCCACGCCGGCACGCCGGCGCACTTGAGCGCCCGCGCCGCCGCTCCCAGGTTCTGCGGATTGCGCGGCCGGCAGAGCACGAAGCGCGCGTCGAGCAGAGGCCCAGCGCGCCCCCTCACGCCCTCAAAGCCCGGCGGCGATCTTCCAGACGCCGTCCTGCTGAACGAACTTCATCCGCGCGTCGTCGCTCTGCGGCGGCTCCCACTTCTCGCTGCCGTCCGGCAGCTTTACCGCGTAGCGCAGCACCTGGAAAAAGTCGACGTTGGCCTTGGGCCCATCCAACTTCACGTCCTTGATGGTCAACTCCAGCCGCACGCCGGTGAGCTTGCCGAGATCGACCGGCAGCTCCTTCTGCAGCGCTGCGTAGTCGATGGGCCGGGTCACGCGCGAGGTGTCGTAGTAGCCCGGCGCCGTCAGCGCCAGCACCGCGGGCGCGTTCCGCTCCTCCATCGCATCCTTGTACTGGTTGAGCACGCCAAGCACCGCGCGCGTCTGCGGATCGTCGGGGATGTTGGTCCCCGCGATGGTGTTGTGGGAGCAGGCGGCGACGAGCAGCGACAGGGCGAGGAGGTTTCGCATCGGGCTACGGTGTAAGAGCAATCTGGAGTCAGGTCAACGCCGCGTGGTAGCGAAAGCGTGTGGCGAACGACAACTGGATCGACGTCGGCCCGGCCGACCTGGGCGCGGGAGAGCTGCGGGGCCTCGAGGTGGGGGAGCGGCTGGTGCTGCTCGCCTGCCACGCCGAGCGCGTCTCGGCGATGGACGACTCGTGCAACCACGCCGGCTGCCTGCTCTCTGGCGGCTGGATCGACGAGCGCAAGGCCGCGGTGGTCTGCCCCTGCCACGAGTACGCCTTTGCGTTGGGGTCGGGCCGCAACATCACCTTCCCCAGGCTCTGCCCCGATCAGCAGGCGTTCGAGGTGCGCATCGAGGCCGGGCGCGTGATGATCCGCCTCCCCGAAACGGACGGCGGCTGATGGCACACGACGACCCGAAGGTCCCGCCGCACCCTCACCGCGATCACGGCACGCACGGCCACACCCACGACGCGGTCCCGCACCAGCACAAGGCACGGGCGCCGGCGTACGCGAAGGTGTTCGTGGTCACCTGCTCGGACACGCGCACCGGGGAAACCGACGAGGGCGGGCGCTTCATCCGTGTGCGGCTCGCCGAGCTTGGCCACGTCCACGCGGGCTCGCTCCTGGTCCGCGACGAGCCGGCGCAGATCATCGAATCGTTATCGAAAGCGCGCGCGGCCGGAGCGCAGGTGGCGCTGGTCACCGGCGGCACCGGGCTCTCGTCGCGCGACAGCACCTTCGAGGCGTTGCAAGGCGTTCTCGCGCGGCCGCTGCCGGGCTTCGGCGAGCTCTTCCGCTCGCTCTCGTTCGCCGAGATCGGCAGCGCGGCCATGCTCTCGCGCGCCGTCGCCGGCGTCACCCGCGAGGGGCTGGTCGTCTTTGCCATGCCCGGCAGTCCCGGCGCGGTGCGGCTCGCCTGCGAGCGGCTGATCTTCCCCGAGCTTACCCACCTCCTCGAAGAGCTGCAGCGGTGAAGCGGGAGGTGGTTCTGCCAGCGCTCGAGGAGCTGCTGGTGGCGACCGACGCCCAGGCGCGGGTGCGCGGAGATCCGGTCGAGATGCCGCATCGCTACACGGACCCGCTCGACATCGAGATCAGCGCGCTCTTGAGTGCTGCGCTCGCCTACGGCCGCGTCGATCTCTTCAAGCCGCGCCTGACCGCACTGCTGGAGAAGCTCGGCCCCTCGCCCGCCGCCACCGCGCGCGATTCGACCCCTCGCCAGCTGCTCGCGCGCACGCGCGGGTTCTCCTACCGGATGACCGATGGCCGCGACGTCGCCTGCCTGCTCTACGGGGCTGGCGCCATCCTGCGCGCGCACGGATCGCTGGGCGCCCGCTTTACCGACCATTATCGAAAGTTATCGACTCTGCGCGATGCGCTCGGTGCGCTGGTGGACGACCTCTGCGCGCCCGATTTCACCCCGCTCACCGGCGAGCGCGCGCCCTCGCGGCGGCTCAAGCACCTGGTGCCGCACCCGGGCCGCGGCAGCGCCTGCAAGCGACTCAACCTGTTCCTGCGCTGGATGATCCGCGGCCCCGACGGGGTCGACTTCGGCCTTTGGCGCGAGGTGCCCACGAGCGCGCTCCTGATCCCGCTCGACACGCACGTGCATCGCATCGGCCGCTTCATCGGCCTCACCCGTCGCAAGGATTTATCCTGGCTCACCGCCGAGGACGTGACCAAACGACTGCGCCTGCTCGACGGCGCAGACCCGGTGCGCTTCGACTTCGCGCTCTCGCACCTCGGCATCAGCGGGAGCTGCCCCTCTCGCCGCGACGAGCGCAAATGCGCGGGCTGCCCGCTGCAAACCATCTGCCGTCACTGGGCGTAGTCGCGACGCGGCAGCGATCGCCGTCGCGGGAGGCATGGGGGTCGTCGCCCTCACACAGGTGCTTCTGTGAAGCGCCTGGCGTGGGTTGCGGGATGGAGTGGTTGCCGGTTGCCTGCGCAACTCGTTCGCCGACCCCCACGCCCCCCACGCCGGCTGTCTTGCGCTGAGTGACCAGCGCCCGGCGATGACGAGTTCCAAAGTCATCGGCATTGACCCTAATCGCCGTCACGCTTGCGCTGCGGCTCGCGGTCGAAGAGATCCTGCGATTCCTGGTCCATGAATGGATTGCGGGCGCGCTTCAAAGGCGCGCCGGCAGGAACGTCGCGCTGCTGCTGCCCTTGCTCGCGCTGCTGCTTCCCTTGATCTGCTCCGATGCTGCCCTCGAGGGCGATATGATTCGACAGCTCGCCTTCTTGAACTTCGACGCCGCCGCGGTTCAAGCCCTTCTCGGTGCTGGTCATCGCGCTGACCTCCTCTGGAGTCCGGTGACAAGGTCGGCATCGGTTGCCGGGCCGCAAGGGACCGCCAGGCGAGCGCCGCACCAGCATTGCTGCGGGCAGATTGCGCAGGAGCTTCGCTTCGCTATAAGAACCGCGCTGTGCCCGACTCCGTGCTCATCCGGCTCTTGGTCAACGGCGAAGAGCATGTGCTCGCCGCGCCGCCGCAGCGCACGCTGCTCGAAGCGCTGCGCTACGACCTGCTGCTCACCGGCTCCAAGCAGGGCTGCGACAAGGGCGACTGCGGCGCGTGCACGGTGCTCGTCCGCGAGCGCACGAGCTCCGGCACCGAGGGGCGCGGCGAGGCGATCCTCGCCTGCATCACGCTCGCGCAGGACGCGCAGGACCTCGCCATCACCACCATCGAGGGCCTCGCCACACCCGCCGGGCTTGATCCGGTGCAGCAGGCGTTCGCCGACTGCGGTGCCCTGCAGTGCGGGTTCTGCCAGCCGGGCATGATGCTCAGCGCGCGTGCGCTGCTCGATCGCTGCCCGCGGCCGTCGCTGCCGCAGATCCAGGATGCGCTCAGCGGCAACCTCTGCCGCTGCACCGGCTACACCAAGATCTACGAGGCGATCGAGGTCGCCGCCGGGCTGCGCGAGCCGTCGTCGCGGGCGCCGGTGACCTCCGACAAGGCGCCGCCGAGCGACCAGATCGCGCACGCCGTGAAGGAGCTCGTGCCATGACCCGCTCGAAGCTCCACGAGCGCGGCGACATCGGCGCGCGCTTCCCCAAGGTGGACGGCGCCGGCAAGGCCGATGGCTCGGGCGTCTACGCCGACGACATCGCCTTCCCGCGCATGCTGCATGCGAAGCTTTTGCGTTCGCCGCACGCGCACGCGCGGATTGTCTCCATCGACGTGAGCGCCGCCGAAAGGCATCCCGGCGTGGTCGCCACGCTCGTCGGCGCGGAGATGCCCGCGAAGTACGGCGTCATCCCCTGGACGCACGACGAGCAGGCGCTCGCGACCGACCACGTGCGCTTCGTCGGCGACGAGGTGGCCTGCGTGGCGGCGCTCGACGAGCGCACCGCGGAGGAGGCGCTGCGGCTCATCCGCGTCGAGTACGAGCCGCTGCCGGCTCTGCTCTCCGCCGAAGAGGCGCTCGCGCATCCGGAGATCAAGGTCAACGAGAAGGCCAAGGTCGGCAACATCACCAAGGAGGTAAAGCTCGAGTTCGGGCCGGTGGACGAAGCGATCGCCTCGGCCGCCGCGCTGGTTCACGAACGCTACCTCTATGCCGGCTCCACCCACGCGCCCATCGAGCCGCACTGCGCGGTCGCGCGCGTGGACGGCGACGGCAACCTCACGGTCTGGTCCTCGACGCAGATCCCGCACTACGTGCACCGTGAATTGTCGCGCGTGCTCGGCCTGCCGCCGGCGCGGGTGCGCGTGATCCAGCCGCTGCTCGGCGGCGCATTCGGCGGCAAAAGCGATCCCTTCTCACTCGAGTTCTGCGTGGCGAAGCTCGCCTTGAAGACCGGGCGGCCGGTGAAGATCCTCTTCACCCGCGAAGAGGTCTTCTACGCGCACCGCGGGCGCCACCCGATGGCGATGGACGTCACGGTGGCGCTCGACGCCGCGGGCCGCATCAGCGCCGTCGATAACAAGATCCTCATCGACGGCGGCGCCTATGCCTCGTTCGGCCTCGTCACCGCCTATTACGCCGGCCAATTGCTGACCGGGCCTTACCGGTTTGGCACTTATCGATTCGATAGCAAGCGCATGTATACGAACAAGCCGCCCTGCGGGCCCAAGCGCGGGCACGGCTCGGTGCAGCCGCGCTTCGCCTTCGAGGTCGCGCTCGACGAAGCCGCGGAAAAGCTGGGCATCGATCCCATCGAGGTCCGGCGCCGCAACTTCATCGGCGAAGAGGTCGAGACGGTCAATGGCCAGCGGATCACTTCCAATGGCTTCCTGAAGTGCCTGGAGCTGGTCGAGCAGGCGTCGGGCTGGAAGGAGCGGCACGGCCAGCTCGGCCCCGGCCGCGGGTTGGGCGTCGCGGGCTCGATGTACATCAGCGGCACCGCCTACCCGGTCTATCCCAATGAAATGCCGCAGAGCGGGGTGCTGGTGAAGCTCGACCGCTCGGGGCGCGTCGCGATCTTCAGCGGCGCCTCCGACATCGGGCAGGGCGTGAACACGCTGCTCTGCCAGATCGCCGCCGAGGAGTTGGGCTGCGACCCGCGCGAGGTGACGGTGGTCGCAGCCGACACCGACCTCACGCCCGTCGATATGGGCGCTTACTCGAGCCGGGTTACCTTCATGAACGGCCTCGCCGCGCGCGAGGCGTGCGAGAAGCTGGCACAGAAGCTGAAAGCCGCGGCCTCGATTCAACTTGGCGATGATATCGAGTTGGAGCTGGGCACGGTGCGCGGCCCGCGCGGCAGCATCAGCTTCGCCGAAGCGTGCCAGCTCGCCGAGGCAGCCGATGGCGCGCCGCTGGTCGCCAGCGGCGGGTATCGTACGAGGAAGCTGGGCGGCAACTATCGCGGCGGCACCATCGGCGCCTCGCCGGCGTATTCGTTCACCGCCCATGTCGCCGAGGTCGAGGTGGACGAAGAGACCGGCATCTGGAAGGTCACGCGCATCTGGGCCGCGCACGACTGCGGCAAGGCGCTCAATCCCACGCTGGTCGAGGGCCAAATCGAAGGCTCGGTCTATATGGGCGCGGCCGAGGCGCAGATGGAGGAGATGGTCTATGGCAAGCAGGGCCTGCTCTTCGGGCCGTCGCTGCTCGATTATCGAATCCCGACTTCGCTCGATACTCCGGTGATCGACGCGCTCATCGTCGAGTCGCACGACCCGAACGGACCGTATGGCGCCAAAGAGGCCGGCGAGGGTCCCTTGCATCCGGCGATTCCGGCCATTGCCAATGCCATCCACGACGCCTGCGGTATCCGCATTCGCGAGCTGCCCTTCTATCCGCAGCGCGTCTTGCAGCTATTGAAAGATCGCGCGCAAGCGACGGAGCGGAAGACCGCATGATGACGCTCCCGCGGCTGCAAGTGCACCGTCCCGAGAGCGTGAAAGACGCCCTCGCGCTTTTGTCCAGCAAGCCGAACGCGCGCATCCTGGCCGGCGGCACTGATATCGTCCCCAATCTCAAGTACGGCATGTACGAGACGGAGCACCTGGTCGCGCTGCGCGGACTATCGAAAGAGCTGCGCTACGTGCGCAAAGAGGGCGCGGTGCTGCGGCTGGGCGCGCTCTGCACCATCGATCAGCTATCGAAAGACGTCTCGGTGATCGAAGCCCTGCCGGCGCTCGCCGATGCCTGCGGGCAGATCGCCGGCCCGCAGCTGCGGCGGATGGGCACGCTGGGCGGCAACCTCTGCCTCGACACCCGCTGCGTCTACATCAACCAGAGCCACTTCTGGCGCAGCGCGCTCGGGTTCTGCCTGAAGAAGGACGGCACGGTCTGCCACGTGGTCGCGCAGGGGAGTCGCTGCGTGGCGGCCGCCTCCAACGACACCGCGCCGGTGCTGCTGGCGCTGGGCGCGAGCGTGCGCATCGTCGGCCCCCGGGGCGAGCGCGTGGTTCCGCTCGCGGACTTCTACCTGCACGACGGCATCCACAACACCGTGCTCGCGCCGGACGAGCTGCTGGTCGAGGCCGTCGTCCCAGCTCCGGCGGCAAAGATGAAGCAGGCGTTCTTCAAGCTGCGCACGCGCGCCGCCATCGACTTTCCCGCGCTCAACCTCGCGGTCGCGCTCTCGGTAGAGAGCGGCCTCGTGACCGCGGTGCGCCTCTGCGTCAGCGCCATCGCGGCGCGGCCGGCGCTGATCCACCGGCTCGATGACCTGCTCGGCAAGCCTGCCGACGCGCGGCTCGCCGAGGAGCTGGGGCGGCGCGCGCAGAAGCAGTGCAAGCCGCTGACGAACATCGGCGTCGATCCGGCGTATCGGCGCGAGATCCTGCCGGTGCTGGTGCGGCGCACGGTGCTGCGCGCTCTCGGCGCTTGAGGCCAGGTCGCCGGCGCGCAGCTCAGGGCACGAGGCGAAGGCGCTCCTGCTCGGCCAGGTCGGCGCGGCTCTGGAGCTGCGGATCCTGCAGGTACGTCTCGGTCAGGCGCCTCGGGCGGCGAAGCTTTCGCAGCGGGCCGGCCAGCATCCCCAGGTACGCGGCCCCGAGCGCCGAAGCCTTGCTCCCGAAAGACAGCTCGGCGAAAGGGCGATCGAGCACGCCCATCCGCAGCAGGCGCCGCTCGCCGGTGGCGATGGTGAAGTCGAGAAAGGCCGGCAGCTGCTGGAGCACTGGATGATCCGTCGGCAGCCGCGACCGCATGAACGCGCCCAGCTTGCGCACGCCCCAACTCGACACCAGCGAGAGGCCGAGCAGCCTGCGGCGCAGCGCCGGACGCGCCTGCAACGCGGCGAGAGTGCGGCGCTCGCCGAAGTCGACATGCCTCTCCTCCTGGCGGACGGCCCGCACCAGCACCTCGCGGATGGCCGGGTGGTCGAGGGTGTCGATCACCGCGTAGAGCGCGGCGAGCACGAAGCCTTCGCCCTGCGCCATCTCGAGGCAGACGTGCTCCTCGAAGGAGCCCGGCATCATGCCGCTGGTGAGGAAGCGCACCATCGGGTGCGCCTTGCGCGGCGGCTCGTCGAGGAGTTGGAGAATGCGGAGGAAGTTGTCGACGTGCTGGAATTCCTCGACGGCCTGTCGGGAAAAGAAGCGCGCCGCGTCGAGGTCCGGTGCGTGGTAAAGCCAGTGGCCGCACTGGATGCCGGTGACCTCGCCGTAGAGAAACTGGTTCATCATCCAGCCGAGCAGCGCCTTGTCCCGGACCGGGTCGAGGCGCGCCCCACCGAAGTTGAAAGTCATCTCCTCGCGGCTCAGCAGCATCGCCGATGATTTAAGCACAGTTGGCGAGCACGTCCGGAAGAAGCGGCCGTGCGAACAGGTTTATGCACTTGCGGGCAATTCTGGTCCGCGTACATTCGCGACCCTCCGAGGGCCCATGCTCCGCCTGAACGATGGCATCCAGGAAGTCCGCATCCCGTCCGAGAAGCTCGCCCGCTGGGCGCTCGAGACGCCAGCGCTCGCACAGGAAGCGACCTACGCGGCGCTCGCGTTCCTGGTGCACACCGAACATGCGGCCCTGACGCTGCTGCCGGTCCCGACGGTGCTCGCGCACGACAAGGCGGTGCTCGATCCGGATGGCTTCCTCCGGCAGCCGCGGGGCGCGGTCGAGCACCTGCGCCTGCGCTCGACGCGGACGATGGCGTGGATGGACCTCTTCATCTTCTTTCGCGAGCGATTCCCGGCCGTGGCGCAGCGTCCGCTGCCCGACGCGCTCTACGCGCTCGCGCAGGCGTTCTCGCACCACGACGATGTGCTCGAGGCCGCGGTTGATCTGTTGGTGCACGAGTGCGTGGTCCCCGAGCTCGAGGAGCTGCTGCTCCGGACCGTGACGTATCCGGGGCTGCAGATGCTGCTGCAGCAGGTGCGCGCGGACGATTCGCAGCGCAGCGCCGAGGCGCGCAGACTCGCCTCGTACGTCCTTGGCGATCTGAGCGGCGGCCGTCTCTGGCGCGTGCGCAAGCGCCTGGTCGCCAGCGCAACCCGTGCGGTGCTCGGCGCGCGGCCGCTGCTCGACGAGCTGGTGCGCGGTGGGCTGAAGGTTGATCGGACGCGCGCCGCGCGTGGCTTCGTTCGCCGGCTCGAGGAGGCGGTGGGCGACCTGACCGGCGCGAAGGTGTTGCCCGAAGGCCTGCTCGAGAAGCTCGCCGAGATGGGCGCCGCGCCGCCCGGGCAGACCCCCTAGCGGTCGCGTTGGAGCGCGGCGTAGACATGTCCGCGCGGCGGGCCGAACTTGCGCATGGTCGCGAATCCGGCCGCCATCAGACACAATAAGCCGGCGACGATGAGCCAAACGGCCTGATTCGGGGGCAGGAAGCGGCGCATGCGCCAATGCTAACGCTAGCGACGCCTGCTGTCACATGGTCCGAAATATGCCATGGCAAGGCCCGTAGGTGGGCCCAACGGGGGTGTTCGTGAGCGTGTCGAGCGAAGTCGAAGCGTCAGCGGTGCCGCGGGCCATTCCGCCTGCGCTGGTCGCGCTGGTCGCGCCCGACGTCGGCATGGAGCGCCAGGCGCGCGTGGGCGGCGTCAAGCTCTCGCTGCTGATCGCGATGGCGTGCGCCATCTTCGCCGGCGGGGCGCTGGCGCTGCGGGTGAACGCCAGCAGCGCCACGCTGAAGAAGCTCGAGCAGGCCGGTACGCTGTCCACGATGAGCGAGCGGCAGATCGAGGACGAGACCCGCAACGCCGAGCGCCTGTTCACCGTGGCGCGGGTGGGGAGCGCGCTCTTCGAGGCGCCGGTGGGCCTCGGGCTCGCGGCGCTCGCCACCGTGCTGCTCGGATGGTTCCTCAAGGGGCGGGTCAAGGGCAGCGCGGTCGGGCCGGTCGCGGCGGCGACGCTGCTGCCAGCCGCCATCGCCAATTTGCTGCGCGGCATCTCCACGCTGCGCGCGGCTTCGATCGCGCCCGACGCGACGCCGCTGGTGCCGATGAACCTCACCGACATCGCCGCCTCGCTGGGCCATCCGCTCGCGGCCTGGGGCGTGAAGCTCGGCGGCGCCTTCGATCTTTTCTCTCTCTGGAGCGCGATCATGATGGCCTATGGCGTGGCCGCGGCGGCATCGATCCCCGCGCGGCGCGCCGTCACCGGCACCCTGGTCGCGTGGCTCTGCTGGCGTCTCCTCACTCACGTCGCGGTTGGAGGATAGCGGTGCGCATCGTCCTTGCCCTTGGTCTCGTCGTGTCGGCTTCCTTTGGCTCTGGCGCGCTCGCGCAGGAGCAGGTTCCCGCGCCGGCGCTGCTGACGCTCGATGCGGCCGTGAAGATCGCGCTGGAGAAGAACCCGGATCTAACCCGGCAGCGCATCCAGGCGCTCTCCTCCGAGCAGGACCGCATCCTGGCGCGGTCAACCATCCTGCCGCGGGTGGACTTCAACGCCGGCTACGGCCGCAACCGCTACCAGTCCGAGGGCGGCACCCAATTGGTCCAGGGCGTCCCGGTCCCCGTGCCCGCGATTCGAGCGTCGAACCAATGGACTGGCGGGCTCAACGTCAAGCAGCTGGTGTTCGACGGCGGCAAGTGGTGGAACAATCTCGAGGCGTCGCAGCTCGGGCTGGAGGCGAGCCGCGCCTCGGTGGACGAGCAGCGGCTGCAGATCACCTACCTGGTGCAGCAGCGCTTCTACGAGCTGGTGCGGGCGCAGCGGCAGCTCAATGTGCTGGGCGACGCGGCGGCGCGCAGCCGGGACCAGGCCGACTTCGTGCAGCGGCTCTTCGAGGGAGGCAGGTCCACCCAGGCCGACGTCTACCAGGCGCGCGCGAACCGCGACAACGACGAGATCCAGCGGCTCGGGCAGGAGCGGAACGTCGAGCTGGCGCGCGCCGATCTGGCGCTGGCGGTCGGCGTCGATCCGGGCGAACCGCTCTCGGTGGCAGAGCCCCCGGGCCTGATGGACGAACCGGCCCAGCCGCCGCGCCCGCAGGAGGCCGTGCAGCGCGCATTGTCCGCCCGGCCGTCGCTCAAGGCGTTCGAGCTGGCCTCGCAGGCGAACCGCAAGTCGGTCTCGGCGGCGCGCGGCGACTACTGGCCGCAGGTCTCGCTCGGGGCGAGCTACGGCCGCAACACCGATCAGTTCGGGCAGTTCGACGACCTCAACCCGCTGCACTCGAGCCAGATCGCCGGGAGCGTCAATTTGAACTGGAACCTCTTCGCGGGCCTCGCCACCGACGCGAACGTGCGGAAGGCCGAGTACCAGGTCGCGCTCTCCGAGAACGATCTGGCGAACGGCCGGCGGAACGTGGCCTCGGACGTGGAGAAGGCGATCGCGCAGCTGGGGACGGCGCGGGCGCAGGCGCGGGTCGCGGCACAGACGCTGACCACTGCGGGAGAGGGGTTGCGGCTGGCGCGGACGCGGCAGCAGGTCGGGGTCGGGACGCAGCTCGAGGTGCGGGACGCGGAGCTGAAGTTGACGCAGGCGCAGCTGTCGCAGGTGGGGGCGCTGGTGGACGGGCGCGAGGCGGAAGCGGCGCTGCGCCGCGCGCAGGGAAGCTGAAGAATCGGAATTCCTCAAGGCCATGACGGTCGAGGCCTTGGTATTCACTTCGCAAGCTGGAGAGACGAATGACGACGGGACGCTGGATCATCGCTGCACTGGTCATAGTCGCCACGGGCTTCGCCACCGTGCAGGGCCTGCGGCCGCATCCGCCGCCGCCGGTCGAGGTCACCACCTCGCCGGCGAAGAAAGGCGCCGTCACGCGCACGGTCACCGCCGCCGGCCACGTGCAGGCGCGCGAGACGGTCAAGGTCAGCTCCAACATCTCGGGCGACCTCATCTCCCTCTCCGTCAAGGAGGGCGACCACGTCCGCCGCGGGCAGGTGCTCGGGCAGATCGATCGCCGCCTCGGTGAGGCCGGCGTCAGCCAGTTCCGCGGCGGCGTCGCCTCGGCGCGCGCGCAGGTGGCCCAGATCGAAGCCTCCATCATCCAGGACCGCGCCGACCTCGGCCGCACCAGGAAGCTGCTGGAAGAAAAGCTGGCGCCGCCCTCGGATCTCGAGAAGGCGCAGACCCAGCTCAAGGTCGACGAGGGCCGGCTCGCCGCGCAGAAGGAGCTGGTGGCGCAGAGCCAGGGCCAGCTCGAGACAGCGCAGTACAACCTGAGCCGCGCCACGCTCACCGCGCCCATCGACGGCACGGTGCTCGAGCTGGATCACAAGGTCGGCGAGCGCATCCGCGGTTCCGATTTCTCCGAGGACGTGGTGATGCTGCTCGGCGGTCTCCAGGATCTGGAAGTCAAGGCCGAGGTGGGGGAGCACGAGGTGGTCGGCATCCACGTTGGCGATGAGTCCACCATCGACATTGACGCCATCGCCGACAAGCAGTTCAAAGGACACGTGGTCGCGGTCGGCAAGAACGCGCAGGTCAAGAACCCCGGCACCGACGCCGAGGTCACCACCTTCTTCGTGCGGGTCGGGCTCGACACGCCGCCCGAATCGGCGCTGCCGGGGATGTCGTCGGCCGTCTCCATCGCCACCGCCACGCACGACAATGTGGTGATGGTGCCCATCCAGGCGGTCACCTCGCGCGAACCGAAGAAGAAAGAGGAGAAAGCGCCGCAGCGCGAAGGCACGCTCCGCACGGCAGAGGCCGGAGCGGCGAAGCCGGGCGATGCAGCGCCCATGCTCTCGGGGGCGGGCAAGGTGAAGCCGGTCAAGGTGCTCTTCGTGGTCGACAAGGACGGCGTCGCGCAGATGCGCGAGGTCCACACCGGCATCGCGAGCCGCACCGACGTCGAGATCCTCGACGGCGTCATTGAAGGCGACGTGATCGTGGACGGGCCCTACCGCACCCTCGCGCGCGAGCTGCAGGACGGACAGAAGGTCAAACCGCAGGCTCCCGGTGCGAAGGGGACCGACGCCAAGGGCCCTCAGGGCGGCCGTAGCTAAAAGCAGTCGAGAGTCGACAGTCGACAGTTGACAGTCACCCTCGACGACAGCTGCGGCCGAAGAAACTCTTAACTCTCAACTTCCAACTCTCGACTCCCTATGCCCCTCATCGAGCTCGACCACATCGTCAAGACCTACGACCTGGGCCTCTCCAAGGTGCCGGCGCTGCGCGACATCCACTTCTCCATCGAGCGCGGGGAGTTCGTCGCCATCGTCGGCCAGTCGGGCTCGGGCAAGTCCACGTTGATGAACATCATCGGCTGCCTCGACGTGCCGACCGAAGGCCGCTATCGCCTGGCTGGCCGCGACGTCGGCGAGCTCTCCGACGACGAGCTCGCCGACGTGCGCAACCTCGAGATCGGCTTCATCTTCCAGAGCTTCCAGCTGCTGCCGCGCGCCACCGCGCTGGAGAACGTCGAGCTGCCGCTCATCTATCGAGGAGTTTCGAAGAAGGAGCGGCGCGCGCGGGCAATCCAGGCACTCGAGATCGTCCAGCTCGCCGACCGCATGACCCACCGGCCGGCCGAGCTGTCCGGCGGCCAGCGGCAGCGCGTCGCCATCGCCCGCGCGCTGGTGACCGAGCCTTCGCTGCTGCTCGCCGACGAGCCCACCGGCAATCTCGACAGCCGCACCGGCGAGGACATCATCCAGCTCTTCCTCGATCTGCATCAGAAGGGCAACACCATCATCCTGGTCACGCACGAGCCCAAGCTCGCCGCCCGCTGCCCGCGCGCGGTGCGCATCGTGGACGGGCTCGTCATCGCCGACGGCCCCGGCCGCGCGGTGGCGATGGCCAACGCCGAGGCGCTGGGCGCCGACGCCGTTGCGCAGCTCCTCGCGGCGCAGCACGCGGCAGAGGCCGGCCGCCATGGCTGAGGCCGCGCTCCCGCTCCCCGCCGCGCGCGACCTGACCTTCCTGCGCAAGGGGCGCCGCTTGTTCGCCGAGCTGCGCGACGCGGTGGTGCAGGCGGCCACCTCTCTCGTCTCGCACAAGCTCCGCGCCGCTTTGACCATCTCCGGCATCTCCATCGGCATCACCGGCGTGATCATCATCTTCATGGTCGGCGCCGGCATGCAGTCGAGCTTCGCCAAGCAGCTCAACACGCTCGGGCCCAACACGCTCTTCGTGCACAAGTGGAAGTGGGGCAGCGGCAACGACTGGTGGAAGTACAAGAACCGCCCCAACGTCAGCACGCTCGACTGGCACGCGCTGGTGGCCAACACGCGCCTGCCGGTCGCCATCGCGCCCATCGTCACCACCAACGCAGTGGTCGCCTCTGGCGTGAAGGAAGTGAAGAACGTCGACACCCGTGGCACCACCGAGGGCTACCTCGACGCCACCGGCTGGCAGATGAAGCGCGGCCGGTTTCTCTCGGAGCTCGACTACGAGCTGGGCAGCGACGTCTGCGTGATCGGGGCGGATCTGGAGGACGCGTTCTTCAAGAACCAGGAGCCGCTCGGCCGCGAGCTGCGCGTGGGCGCCACCCTGCGCTGCACCGTGGTCGGCACCTTCGTGCGCAAGGGCAACGCCTTCGGCCAGTCGCAGGATCTGCGGATCGTCATCCCGCTCTCTGCCTTCATGCGCAACTTCGGCAGCAAGCGCGGGCTGGTGATCGCGGTGGTCGCCCCCGAGGGCAAGGTGCTGGAGACCGAGGACGAGGTGGTGGCGGTGATGCGCAACGCGCGCCGGCTGGGTCCCGAGCAGGAGGACACCTTCTCCGTCAACCGCCAGGACAAGCTGCTCGAGGGCTTCAACCAGACCATGCTGGCGGTCAACATCGCCGGCGGGCTGGTGGGTGTGATCATCGCCATCGTCGCCGGCATCGGCATCATGAACATCCTGCTCGTCTCGGTGAAGGAACGGACGCGCGAGATCGGCATCCGCCGCGCGCTCGGCGCCCGGCGCTCGACCATCCTGCTGCAGTTCCTCTGCGAGGCGGTGATGGTCTCGCTGGTGGGCGGCCTGCTCGGCATCGCGCTCGGCGCCGGCGCCGCCGCGATTCTCGACGCGGTGACGCCGCTGCCGGCCGCCGTCGACCCGCGCGTAGTCGCGGGCGGCGTTCTCGGCTCGTTCCTGCTGGGCGTCATCTTCGGCCTCTGGCCGGCGATGTCCGCGGCCTTCCTCCACCCCATCGAGGCGCTCCGCTATGAGTGAGGCCGCGCTGGTCCTTCCCGCGCCGCGCCGCGCGTGGCTCAGGCGGGCTCGCGCCCTCTTTCAGTCGCGCCTCGACGACTCGCGCCTCGCCCTCGCCGCCATCAACGGGCACAAGCTGCGCTCCGGCCTGACTCTGCTCGGCATCGTCATCGGCGTCTTTACCGTGGTCGCCATGGCCGCGGTGCTCAACGGGCTGCAGAGCACCATCGACAAGCAGATGAGCCAGCTCGGCGCCGACGTCTTCGAGATCCAGCGCTTCCCCGCCATCCAGTTCGGTCCGCTCTCGCCCGAGATGCAGAAGCGCCGCAAGATCACGCTCGCCGACGTCAACCATCTGCGCGACGTGCTCCCACAAGCGAAGCAGGTGGGCGGCGACATCTGGGAGTACGGCAAGACGGTGACCGCGGACGACCAGAGCTCGCCGGGCGCGATGATCGCGGGCGGCACCGCCGAGTTCTTCACCAACAACAACCTGCCGATGGCGAGCGGCCGTCCCTTCAACGAAACCGAAGCGACGGGCGCGGCGCGCGTGGTGGTGCTCGGCGCCGTCGTGGTCGATGCGCTCTTTCCGCGCGGCGATGCGCTCGGCCAGAAGATCCGCCTCGGCCGTCTGGACCTGGAAGTGATCGGCACCGTCGAGCGCCAGGGCGGCCTGCCGATGGGCGACAACCCCGACGCCATCGTCGCCATCCCCATCTCGCTCTTCATGGAGCTATACGGCACCTCGCGCTCGGTGAGCATCTCGATCATGGCGAAGAAGCACGACGACCTGAAGAAGCTGCAGGACCAGGCAGTCGTCGCCTTCCGCCGGCTGCGCGGGCTCGAGGCGCAGGCCGACGACGACTTCGAGGTTTTCACCAACGATTCCGTCCGCGGCACCTTCGACCAGATGGCGAACGCGGTCACCGGCGCCAGCCTGATCATGTGCTTCTTCTCGCTCATCGTCGGCGGCATCGGCGTGCTCAACATCATGCTGGTCGCGGTCACCGAGCGGACCCGCGAGATCGGCCTGCGCAAGGCGCTCGGTGCGCGGCGCTCTCGCGTGCTGGCGCAGTTCGTGATCGAAGCGGTGCTGCTCGCGAGCTTCGGCGGCGCCATCGGAGTGGTGCTCGGCTACGCGGCGGCGGGCATCGCCGGATACCTGAGCTTCCCGGCGCAGGTGCCGCTCTGGGCGGTTGGCCTCGGTCTCGGCGTCTCGTGCGGCGTCGGGCTCGCGGCGGGTATCTATCCGGCCTGGCGCGCCTCGCGCCTGGATCCCGCCGTCGCGCTGCGCGACGAGTAGCAGCGCCTGATCTTGCGGCAGCATTGACGTGGGAGTCCGCGTTCGCGCTCGTGCACCCTGAGCCTTTTCTCCGCGTGCGCGAGCAGGCCGCAGCCACCGCTGAGCGCGACGGCGCGCGTGGCTCGTCGACCTTGGCCGGAGTCGAGTGCGGCCTCGAAGATCGCAGCCAGATCTCCGTTGGGGACGCGGTGCCGAAGCAGATCCTGTGTCTGCTTGAGCTGGTCTCGAAATGCACGGCTGGCAGTGAACTGAATCTTGTACGAGTCTTCCGCGAGTGGCCGAACGGCCGGCTCGTGCTGGACGCGGGTTGAGGCGGAGGCTGCGCGGCGAGCATCGAGACCGCGGGACGCTCAGGAAGTTTCCGGGATGGCCGCCGAACAGCCCCCCTATGCGGATGAGCTGATCGGATACGTGGAGAGTCTGGAGAAGCCGCCGATCGGACCGCCGGATTGGGACTTTGCTTAGGCCGAAGCGGAGCGCGCTTCAGAGTGCGCGCATGGTTGCCGAGGCGATGGCGCCGCCTTCAATCTGCAGCTCCCAGTAGCCTTCGTCGCCGCGCCTGGTGGACGAGCCCGCGCAGATGACGCGGGCGCGGCGGGGCGCGGCGGGCACGTCGTAGCGCTCGTGGATGTGGCCGCAGAGGATTGCCGCCGCGCCGCCCTCCGCCGCGACCTGGAGCAGCCCGCGCGCGCCGCGCAGCGAGTGCCAGGGAAAGTCGCCGCGGCCGTTCGCGCGCACGGGGGCGTGATGGACCAGGACGAGCTTGCAGCGGCCCTCGAGCGCCGGCGACCGCAGCGCGCGCGAGAGATCATCGAGCCGGGCTGCGTGGCCGCGCGAGAGGATCGGCCAGCTCACCGCGCCCGCGGTATCGAGCTTGATCAGGGCGAGCTCGCTTCCAACCAGCGTGACCTCGGCGCCGTGCTCCGGGAAGCTCTCCTCGAAGAGCCGGTTCGGCCGGGCGCCCAGTGGGTATCGATCGTGGTTGCCGGCGATCACGGTCAGCTTGCCCTTGAGCGGCGCGAGCGCCTGGCGCGCGAGCGCGAACTCTTCGGGGTGCGCGAGCTGCGTCAGGTCGCCGGTGCAGACCACGTGATCGGCGGCCTCGCCCGCGCGCACGATGGCGCGCAGCTGCTCGAGAGCGTCGTCATAGTCGCGGCCGCGGCCTTTCCAGAGCTCGACGGTGGCGAGCGCGCGTAGGAGCCCGAGCTCGCGCAGAGTGCGCTCACGCCAGCGCGGCAGCTGCACGTGCGGATCGGAGAAGTGCAGCAGCTTCACGGCGGCCGCTCGGCGACGGCGAGAAGGCCGAGGCCGCCCAGCGTTTCGTCGATGGCGATCACGCGCAGGCCTGCCGCCTCCAGCGCCGCGCGCAGCGATTCGCGCGAGGGCCGTCCGTAGAGCGCGCTCATGGTGCGCCACAAGAGCGCGATCAAGGCCCAGCGCGGCGTGGGCAGGGCGCGCGCGAGGCCGAAGAAGGTAGCGCGAGCGCCCGCCTGCGGCTCGAGCAATACCGCGCGCCCCCCGGGCCGCAGCGCGCGCGCCACCTCGCGCAGTGCCGCGGGCTGGTCGGGCAAGAGGTAGAGCACGCTGTGGAAAGTGACCGCGTCGAGCGAGCCGCTGCGGATGGGCAGCGAGCCGCTGTCGGCGCAGACGAGCGGCAGGACGCCGTCGCGCTTGCGCGCCCGCTGCAGCATGGGGAAGGCATAGTCGGCGCCCACCGTGCCGGCGCCGGCTGCCGCGCGCAGGTGCGTGGTCGAGTTGCCCGGCCCGCAGCCGAGATCGAGCACGCGCCGCGCGCCCTCCGGCAGGTGCGTGGCCATCTGCGCGCAGTGGCGCTCCCAGACCTCGTGGCGCGTGACCAGCTCATACGGGAGCGCGACGGCCTTGAAGACGAGCCCGGAATGCAGCATGGACGCTGCTTAGCAGATTGCGCTGCAGCGAAGGTTTGGCGAGGATGCGTGCGATGCGGCGGTGGACAAGGCGGTACTGGGTGGCAGCCGCAGGCGCTCTGGCGCTTCACGCGCTGCTGCTCGGCGCCTTGCTGCTCGGCGCGCGCGCCCCCCGGCTGCGGACCCTGCGAGTCGAGCTGATTCGAGCGCCGCATCCAACGCGCGCGACCGCCGCAGCTCCAGTGCCGAGCACAGCTCGAGCGCCTACCGCTCCTCCCGAGCCGGCCGTATCGCCGGCTCCCCCACGACCGGCCGCCGCCGAGCCGCGCGCGGCGGCGCCCGCAGCCGGGGCGACTTCGGCGATCCGCGTGCCGCTCGCGGCGTCGCCGGCCCGATCGCCCCTCGCGGCGCAAGCTCCGCCGGCATCCGCGAAGGCGGCTCCGGCAGGCGAACTCGGGCGCCCGGCTGGCGTTGCCGCCGCCGACAGGTCGCGCGCCTGGCTCACGCGCGAAGGCGTCGCACCGGGCGGCCTCTCGCTGCAGCTCGATCACCTGGACGCCGCGCCCGGCAGCAACGTCAACCGCGGCGTGGAGCCCGCCGGCCAGGGACTGGTGCGGGAGAAGTCTCGCGCCGAGCAGCTCGCCGAAGAGCAGGCCACCGTCTCGCGCAAGGTGGAAGGCTGGCTCTCGGACGTCCCCGCCAGAGACCGCGCGCGGACCGGCCGCGACGCGTACTGGCAAACGCTCGAGGACGCGCTCGCCCGTGGGTTCGACCCCGGCTGGGACATGCTCGACAAGGGCCCGGAGGCAGCCGGCGGCTCGCGAGTCCGCCAGTTCCTCGAGGCCTGGCAGAGCTCGGCCGCGGCCTACGGCAAGTCGGGAAACCCGTACCGCGGCGAGCCCGACGAGCCCGGCGCGCGGCGGCCGCTGCAGGACGAGCTCGGCGCGCTGGCGAACGAAGCTCGCGGCCTCGACAGTGTCAGCCTCGGCGGTGGGCTAGCGCCGTTTCCCTCGCTCGCCACCGGCGCCGGTGGCGGGAAGCTGTGGACGCGCAACCTCGTCGCGATGGTGCGCATCACGCAGCGCGAGGACGGCTCACTTTTCGGCGTCGAGCTCCTCGGCAGCAGCGGCAGCCCCGCCTACGATCGCCTCGCGCTCGGCCAGGCGCGTGGGCTGGGAAAGCTGCAACTCGGGCCGCCGAAGCAGGGGCGCGAGACGCTCTGGGCCTTCGAGACCGACTTCACCCAGATCCCGCCGGTGCCCATTGCCGGCTGCTCGCTCGACGACTTCATCCCCAAGGATTGCTTCTATCCGCTGCAGAAGCGCACGCGGTCGCGCGTGCGGCTGCAGGCCATCTACTGATACAAGCCCGCGGCATGGGCCTCCTCGACAAGATCAAGCCGCAAACGAAGCTCGTCCGCCCCGCCGATCTCGGCTTCGACGCCGAAGGCGCCCTGAAAGTCCGCTGGGACGACGGGCAGGAGTCTTCGTTTGCGCCGCGCTATCTGCGCGCCAACTGCCCCTGCGCGGGCTGCGTCGAGGAGTGGACCGGTCGCCGCATGGTCAGCGAGGCGCAGCTTCCTTCCGATATCAAGCCGCGCGGGATGAACGCCGTGGGCCGCTACGCCGTGCAGATCGACTGGAGCGACGGGCACAACACCGGCATCTACTCCTGGGATTACCTGCTCAAGCTGCGCGACGAAAAGCCGCGCTGACTTCGCGCTCCGCCGGGGTGAAACTGCTCGCGCTCCGCGGTCGAACTTTCCCAGCGCCGCGGCGGTTGACGCGCCATGTCGTCGCCGCTATACCCCGCGCCTCGCCAACCGCAGGAGGTTCTTCATGGCCACTCGCCCCGGACGCCGCGTCGCCATCGTCGGCGGCTTGCGAACGCCCTTCGTCAAGTCGGGAACCGCATTCAAGGACCTGAGCGCGCTCGAGCTCGGCCGCCAGGTCGTCTCCGAGCTGGTGCAGCGGACCGAGCTGCCGGTGAGCGCCATCGACCAGATCGTCTTCGGCACCGTCATCCCCAGCGTGCAGCTGTCGAACATCGCGCGCGAGGTCGGGCTGGCCTCGGGCCTGCCGAAGTCGATCGACGCCTTCTCGGTCACGCGCGCCTGTGCCACCAGCCTGCAGGCCATGACCACCGCCGCCGACGCCATCGAGATGGGCGAGGTGGACGTCGCCATCGTCGGCGGCGCCGAGGCAATGAGCGACGTGCCGATCAGCTACTCGCGCCCGGTCGCGCAGGCGGTGGTGGCCGCGTCCAGGGGCCGCACGCTGATGGAGAAGATGAAGGCGTTCCACGACGTCTCGGCCAGGGACCTGCTGCCGGTGCCGCCCGCCATCGCCGAGTACTCCACCGGCCAGTCGATGGGCGAGAGCGCCGAGAAGATGGCCAAGGAGAACGGCATCTCGCGCGAGGCGCAAGACGCCTGGGCGCACCGCTCGCACTTCCTCGCCGCGCAGGCGTGGGAGAACGGCCACTTCTCGAAAGAGGTCATGCGCGTCCTCACCGGGCGCAGCTACGAGACCGTGGTCGCGGAGGACAACATCGTCCGCAAGGACTCGAAGCTCGAGAGCTACTCGAAGCTCAAACCGGTCTTCGATCGCAAGTACGGCACCATCACCGCCGGCAACGCTTCGCCGCTGACCGACGGCGCGGCCGCGCTGGTGGTGATGGCGGAAGACCGCGCGCGCGAGTTGGGCCTGAAGCCGCTCGGGTTTTTGCGCGCGTATGCCTACGCCGCGGTGGACCCGGGCTGGCAGCTCCTGCAGGCGCCGGGCTTTTCGGTGCCCAAGGTGCTGAAGCGCGCGGGCATGAAACTGGCGGACATCGACCTGATCGAGATCCACGAGGCGTTCGCCGCGCAGGTGCTGTCGAACTTGCAGGCGTGGGGCTCGAAGAAGTTCGCCGACGAGCACCTCGGCGGCGCGGAGCCCGTCGGCGAGGTCCCCGAAGAGAAGCTGAACCCGCATGGCGGCAGTCTCGCGCTCGGGCATCCATTCGGCGCCACCGGCGCGCGGCTCATCCACCAGGCGCTGCGCGAGCTGGCCGAGCGCGGCAAGGGCACCGCCCTGATCTCGATCTGCGCAGCGGGCGGTCTCGCCGGGGCCTGCATCCTCGAGCGCGAGTAGCGCCAGGCCACCGGTTCACCCCTAGCCGATTCTTGTCGCATCGGACCACGGGCTGCTATCCCAGCGCCCCCCACGGAGGCCAAAATGGCGGACGGGACTTTCACGCTGGACATCGGTGAGGACGGCGTCGCCCTCATTCTCATGGACGTGCCCGGCGAGCCGGTGAACACGCTGCGCGGCTCGTTCCAGGACGAGTTCGTGGCGATGGCGAAGCGCATCTCCGAAGACCCCTCCATCAAGGCGGCGGTGCTCGCGTCGGGCAAGCCGGACAGCTTCGTGGTCGGCGCCGACGTGCAGATGCTCGCCGGGGTGAAGACGCAGACCGAGGCGACCGCGTTGTCGCGGGGCGGCCAGCAGGCCATGGCGCAGCTCGAGGAGCTGGGAAAGCGCAAGCCCATCGTCGCTGCCATCCACGGGCCAGCGCTGGGCGGCGGGCTCGAGCTCGCGCTCGCCTGCAATTATCGAATCGCGACCGATTCGACCCGGACGCAGCTCGGCCTGCCGGAGGTGCAGCTCGGCCTCGTGCCCGGCGCGGGTGGCACGCAGCGGCTGCCGGCCCTGATCGGCATCGCGCAGGCGCTCGATCTGATTCTCGCCGGCAAGACGGTGCGCGCGTCCAAGGCGCGCAAGCTGGGACTGGTGGACGAGGTGGTGCCGAAGGCGATCCTCATCGAGCTGGCGCGCCGGCGGGCGGCGGAGCTGGCGTCCGGCGCGCTGAAGCCGGTGCGCACGCGGCTCGACTTCAAGGGCGGGCTGCCAAAAATCTTGCGCTCGATGGCGGACTCCGATGTCCTCCAGGCCGTCGCGCTCGAGGAGAACCCGGTCGGACGGCGCATCCTCTTCCGGCAGGCGCGCAAGGCGCTGCTGTCGAAGACGCGCGGCCACTACCCGGCGCAGGAGAAGGCGCTCGAGGCAGTGCGCATCGGGGTGGAGAAGGGCCCGGAGGAGGGCTACCGCGCCGAGGCCACACTCTTCGGCGAGCTGGTGGTGAGCGAGGTGTCGCGCCGGCTGGTGGAGATCTTCTTCGCCACCACCGCGCTGAAGAAGGACAACGGCACCGACGACCCTGCCGTGAAGTCGCTCCCGGTGCGGAAGATCGGCATGCTCGGCGCGGGCCTGATGGGCGCGGGCATCGCCTACGTCACCGCGGACGCCGGCATCCCTGTGCGGCTCAAGGACAAGGACGACGCGGGCCTGGGGCGCGGCTTCAAGCAGATCGCGGGGATCCTCGACGAGAAGCTGAAGCGGAGGCGGCTGTCGCGCCGCGACCGCGACGACAAGCTCGCGCTGGTTACCGGCACCACCGACTACAGCGGCATGAAGACCGCCGACGTCATCGTCGAGGCGGTATTCGAGGACCTGAAGCTCAAGCAGGCCACCGTGCGCGAGGTCGAGCGCGAGGCGCCCAACGCCATCTTCGCGTCGAACACCTCGTCCATCCCGATCGGCAAGATCGCCGAGGGCGCGGCGCGGCCCGAAAAGATCGTCGGCATGCACTTCTTCTCCCCGGTCCACAAGATGCCGCTGCTCGAGATCATCCGCGGCCCGCAGACCTCGGCAGAGACGGTCGCGACCCTCGTGGCGCTGGGCAAGAAGATCGGCAAGACCGTCATCGTCGTCAACGACGGCGTCGGCTTTTACACCAGCCGGATCCTCGCGCCCTACGTGAATGAGGCGACCTTCATTCTGCAAGAGGGCGCACCGGTGGAGGAGATCGACCAGGCGCTGGTGGACTTCGGCTTTCCGGTCGGACCGCTGCAGCTGCTCGACGAGGTGGGCATCGACGTCGGCGCCAAGGTCGCCCACATCATGCACGCCGCCTTCGGCGAGCGGATGAACCCGCCCCCGGGCTTCGACAAGGTGGTCGAGTCGGGGCGGCTCGGGCGCAAGGCGAAGAAGGGCTTCTACCTCTACGCCGATGGCGCCGGCTCGAAGGGCTCGAAGGAGAAGCTCGTCGACAAGACGGTCTACGACCTGCTGCCCGGTGGCCAGAAGCGCAGCTCGATGCCGGCGAGCGAGATCGCCGAGCGCTGCGTGCTGCAGATGGTCAACGAGGCGGCGCTCTGCCTGGGCGAGAAGATCCTCCGCGCGCCGCGCGATGGCGACATCGGCGCGGTGTTCGGCCTGGGGTTCCCGCCCTTCCGCGGCGGACCTTTCCGCTACGCCGATTCGCTGGGCGCTGCCGCGGTGGTCGAGCGCCTGCGCCGCTACCAGGACCGATGCGGCGCGCGCTTCGCGCCCGCGCCGCTGCTGGTCGAGATGGCGAAGACCGGCGCGAAGTTTTTCTAGCCACCCGAGCGCGTCGCTGATGCCGAGCGCGAGGCTGGTCGCGAGCGCGATCGGGGCCCCTCCCCGCGCCCGACCAGGTGGCGACGCCCACCGTTCTTGATGCCCAGCATCGGCGCCCGCGCAGCGCCGCTCTGCACCTCGCGCGCGCCGCCGGGTTCCGGTTAAGGTGCGCGCAATGATGCCACGCGCCTCGCTGCGGAAGCTCCTGCTCGTCGCGGCGCTGCTCGCGGTCAGCTGGCCCGCGACGAAGATGCTGCGCCGCTGGTCGGAGATCCACAGCCCCGAAGTCTTCAAGGTGGACTTCGCGCTCTACTACGCCACTGCGCTGCAGGGCCGCACGATGGGCTGGAACACGCTCTATGATCTCGAGGCGCAGCGCACCGCCTTCCGCCGCGTGAGCACGGACCTCTTTCTCTTTCCCACCACGAACACGCCGCAGATGGCCCTCCTGATCGCGCCGCTCACGCGGCTGCCGCTCGACACCGCGTACCAGCTCTGGTCGTTGCTGCTGCTCGCGTCGCTCGGCATGTGCGCCGCGCTGATGGCGCCGGGCGGTCCCGGCGCGCGCCTGCTGCAGGGCGCGATGGTGCTGGTGCCCTATCCGTCGGTGCTCGCTCTGCAGCTGGGGCAGGTGATTGCGCTCCAGATGGCGGCGCTGGCGATCTCGTTCGCGCTGCTCCGGCGCGGTCGCGAGACTGCGGCGGGGCTCGCGCTGCTGCCCCTCGTGCTCAAGCCGCAGGGGCTGGTGCTGGTGCCGTTCGCGTTGCTCGCGGCGGGGCGGCGTCGCGCCTTTGTGTCCTTTGCGCTCGCCACGCTGGTGCTCGGCGCGGTGGTGGTCGCGGTCGTGGGCCTCGAAGGCGCGCGGTCCTATCTCGAGCGCATCGGGTATGCGGCGAGCCACCCGCACGAGTTCTGGGTGAGCTACTCGTACACGCTCACGATGCACTTCAGCACCGTGGCAGGCCGCACGCTGATGCAGGTCACCGCCGTCGCGCTGGCGCTCGTGGCCGCCTGGCGGCACCGGGAGCACCCGGAGATCGGCATCGCCGCGGCCATCCTCGCCTCGCTGCTCGCGTCGCCGTACCTGCACCTGCCCGATCTGATGCTGCTCTTTCCCGCGGCCTGGCTGGTGCTGCGGGTGCTGCCCGCGCCGTGGACCGCCCTCTACCTGCTCGGCACGTACGTCTTTCTCCTGCTCTGCACGCACGACTACACGCACGTCGCGGCGCGCTGGGTGCTGCTGCTCGAGGTCATCTGGCTGGCCGCGCTGCCGGTGCTGCCGCGCGGACTGGTCGGCGCCCAGGAGCCCGCTTGACCACGCGCACCGCGGTCAGGCAGGTGGCGCTGCCGGTCGCCCTCGCGGCCGCGGCGCTTGCCATCGCGGGGCCCGGCACGCTCCAGGTTCTGTGGAGCTGGTTCCACCCCGCGCCCGGCCGGCTGATGAGCGTTGACTTCACGCTCTACTACGCGTCGGCGCTGCAGGGCCTGCAAGAAGGCTGGCCGCGGCTCTGGGACCTGGCCGCGCAGCACGCCGTCTTCGACCGCAACTTCCCTGGGCTGTGGTGGTTCCCGAACGTCTTCACGCCCGCGATGTCTCTCTTGATGGTTCCCTTCACGCACCTGCCGCTCGAGCGAGCCTACCTGGTCTGGTCGGCGATCCTTCTCGCCTCGATGCTGGGCTGCGGCTGGCTGCTCGCGCCGGGTGGACGGACGCTGCGCGCGGCGCTGGTGGCGATGGCCTTCCTGCCCTATCCGGTGACGCTCGGCCTCTTGATGGGGAGGTGATCGCGCTGCAGATGCTCGCGCTCGCGCTTGCGTTCGTGCTGCTCGAGCGCGGGCACGAGCGGGCGGCGGGCGCGCTGCTGGTGGTGATCGCGCTCAAGCCGCAGGGGCTCATCCTGGTGCCGTTCGCGCTGCTGGTCTCGGGGCGGCGCAGGGCGTTCTTCGCCTGGGCCGTGGCGATGGCGGCGGTGGGGGCGCTGGTGTTGCCGCTCATCGGCCTCGACGGGGTGCGCGCGTACCTGGCGCGGCTCGACTACGCGCAGGCGCACCCGGGCGAGTTCTGGGTCGCGTGGTCGTACAACCTCTCGCGCCGCTTTGACGACCTGCCAGCCGCGCGGCGCCTGGTCGAGCTGTTCGTCGCTTCTGTCGCGCTCTTCGCGGCGTGGCGGCACCGGGCGCGGGTGGAGCTGGTGATCGCCGCCGCGCTGGTCGGCGCGCTGCTGGCGACGCCGTTCCTCCACCTCGACGATCTGATGCTCCTCTTCCCGGCGGGCTGGCTGCTCTTGCGCGTGGTGCCTTCTGCGTGGACGGCGGTGGGACTGCTCGCCGTCTACGGGTTCATGCTCTCGTGCAATCACACGGGCGGGCACGTCGCGGGGCGCTGGCTGCTGCTCTGCGAGGGCGTCTGGCTGGTGGCGCTGGCGCTGCTGCCGCCGCGCGTCTACACGCCGTCTTCGAGCAGCGTCCGCAGCGCCGCGAGCGAGGGCAGCGCCGCGTCCTTGGGCGAGAGCAGCGGCTCCCTCAGCGGCCAGGCGATGCCGATCTCCGGGTCGTCCCAGCGCACGCCGATCTCGTCGGTGCGGTCGTAGAACTCAGTGCACTTGTACTCGATCTCGGCGACCTCGCTGAGCACGCAGAAGCCGTGGGCGAATCCCTTCGGCACGAAGATCTGGCGGAAGTTGTCTTCCGAGAGCGTGGCGGAGACCCAGCGGCCGAAGGTCTTCGAGCCCGGCCGGATGTCCACTGCGACGTCGAAGATCTCGCCGCGCAGCACGCGCACCAGCTTGCCCTGCGGCCGCCTGCGCTGCGCGTGCAGGCCGCGGAGAGTGCCGCGCATCGAGCGCGATTGGTTGTCCTGGACGAACGTGCCCGGCACGCCGGCCTCGCGGTACTTGCCCTCGTGCCAGCTCTCCAGGAAGAAGCCGCGGGCGTCGCGACGGACGTCCGGCTCGATGAGCAGCACGCCGTCGAGCCCCGTCTCGATGAAGTTCATTTCTCGAACCTGTAGCCGTGCCCGCGGACAGTGAGGAAGTGGCGGGGCACCTCCGCGTCGTCCTCGAGCTTGACCCGCAGCGACCGGACAAAATTGTCCACCGTGCGCGGCGTGCCCTCATACTCTGCTCCCCAGCAGCGGGCAAGGATGTCCTCGCGCGAGAGCGCGCGCCCGCCGGATTGCAGGAAGAGCTTCAGCACCTTGAACTCCTGGGGGCTCAGCTCGACGCCCGCGCCGTTGCGCTGCACGGTCTGCGCGTCGAGGTCCACCTCGTTGTCGCCGAAGCGCGCCACCGCACGCGTTTCGGCCCGCGGCGGGCGCCGGCGCAGGAGCGCCTCGACCCGGGCCAGCAGCTCTCCCAGCCCAAAGGGCTTGGTGAGATAGTCGTCGGCGCCGAGCTTGAGGCCGAGGATCTTGTCGCTCTCCATTCCCTTGGCGGTGAGCATCAACACCGAGGCCGTCGAGCCCCTCCGCCGCAGCTCCTTGAGCACCTCGTATCCGTTGCGGCCCGGCAGCATCACGTCGAGGACGATCAGGTCGACCGCCGGATCGAGCGCGAGTTGCAGCCCCTCTTCGCCGTCCTGGGCAAGGTCCACCGCGTGGCCCTCCTTGCGCAGGTTGAGGCGCACGCCCAGCGCGATGCCGCGATCGTCTTCGATGACGAGGATCTTTCCCATGCCTAGACCCGCGGAATGACGATGCGGAAGGTGCTGCCCTTGCCGAGGTGGCTGTCCAGCTCGATGCGACCGCCGTGCGCCTCGACGATGCGCTTGGAGATGGCGAGCCCGAGGCCGGTCCCTTCGGTGTTGCGCGAGAGCAGATCGTCGGCGCGATAGAAGCGCTCGAAGATCTTCTTCCGATCGTGCGGCCGCACGCCCGGGCCGTTGTCCTCCACCTCGATGGCGACCGCGCGGCCTTTGCGTCGCGCGCGCAGGTGGATGCGCTTCTCCTCGCCGGTGTACTTGACCGCGTTGTGCAGCAGGTTCAGCACCACCTGCGCCATCGCGTCGCGATCGATCGAGACCTCCGGCAGGTCCGGCTCGAGCTCGGTGTCGTAGGTGGCTTTGAGCTGCTGCGCGCGGAAGATTTCGCCGACGCGCTCCAGCAGGCGCGGCACCTGGGTGGCCTCGCGCTGCAGCACTTTGCGGCCGCTCTCCAGCCGCGACCAGTCGAGCAGCTTCTCCACCAGGTTCGAGAGGCGCTCGGCCTCTTTGCTGAGAATGTCGAGGCACTGCTGGACCTCCTCGGGGCTCTCGGCGCGCCCCTCCTTGAGCGTCTCGGCGAAGAGGCGCACGGAGGTGAGCGGCGTGCGCAGCTCGTGCGAGATGTTGGCGACGAAGTCGGTCTTGAGCCGGGAGAGCTTGAAGCCGCGGCGCATCTCGCGGAGGGTCAGGCCGAAGCCGACGCCGATGCCCGAGTAGAGCAGGCCGAGCGCGAGGATGTACCAGGTGCGGTTGCGGAAGGCGAGGGCAGCGGCGGGGTCGTCGCCGGAGATCTCGGCCGCGAGTGAGAAGCCCTCCAGCGGCGGCTCCAGCGCCAGGCGCGCGATGGTGGACGCGGGGTCCGCGGCCGGGGTGACCTCGGCCACGATGCGGCGGAGCGCGGCGAGGCCGCCCGGCAGCTCGCGAGGCGGGACCAGCCGGAAGGTGGCGCGGTCGCGCGGGTAGCGGTCGCGCGCGAGGCGTTCGATCTCGGCGGCGACCCGCGCGAGGTCGAGCTGCGCGGTGAGCGTGCGCTCGCCCACCGGCCCTGCCACGCGGACAAGCGCGTAGGCGCGCCGCTCACCGCCGGCGTCGCTGCTGACAAAGAGGTGGCCGCCGATGGGCAGGGTGGCGGCGCGGCGCCCGGCTTCGGCGAGCGCTGGGTCATCGGCCACTCCATCGTCGAGGAGGCGCGTGGCGCTGACGAGCTGATCGCGCGCGCCGCGCGACGCCGTCCTCGTTCCATCGCGGCCGGGCGGATCGTTTCCGGGCTCGCCCGGCACTCCCTGCTCTGGCCCCTGGGCGACCGCCTGCGCGGCTTCGTCGAGGCGGGCGGTGACGTCCTGCTGCAGCGCCGCCAGCCGGCCCTGATAATCGTCGGTCAGGCGGCGCTCCACCGCGGCGCGCTCGTTGGCGACGGCGACCACGCCGAACGCCACCAGCGCGACGCTGGGCAGGAGCATCCCGCAGAGCAGCCAGACGAAGGCCCTGCGGAACTCGGTAAGCTCGGAAGACCCCGCCATTGGCCTCCTCTTACCACCGGGGTTGAGGTAACGTGCGCGACCCGATGGCGAAGAAGAGCACAGCAAACCGCACCACCGACAGCGGCCCGGTCGCCCGCAAGCAGGCGCCGGCCGGCACGCCCCCGTCCAACCCGCTCGCGCAAGCCCGCCTCGCGCTCGCTGCGGGAAACGTCCGGCGCGCCCGGTCGCTCGCGCACGAGATCGCCGCCGCCGGGCTCGCCAACGAGCGCCCCGAGGCGTCGGAGATCCTCGACCGCACCCGCCCGGATCCGCGCGCCCTCATCACCACGCTCACGGTCATCGCCCTGATCCTCTTCGCCGCCTGGGCCGCCATCCTCCGCGCGCACTAACAACGGAGCAGCGCTGGCGCTTTCCGTCCTCACCGTGCCGCCGGTCCACCTCCTTCCCTCGGCGACGTTTGATTATGAAGCCGCGGGCAACCAGGTCGCGGTCACCGAGCCAACGGCAACAGGACCGCATCGGTCTATAACGTCCTGAATCGGCAGATCAGCACCGTCTACGCCGACGGCACCCACGAAGACACGGAGTAGCCGGCAGCCGCGCCGCGCGCGCATCGACCAGTCGGGTGTCCGCGCGGAATACCGCTACGACGCGCTCTCGCGCCTCATCGCGGTGGTCAACCCTGCAGCGCCCCTGGCAGCGCCGGTGCGGTACCTTCGCAGCCAGCCTGCTCATCTCGGTCCGGTGAAGACCCTCCCGACGAGTTGCCAGTGGCGGCTTGTCTGCTCACTCGGGCTCGGCGCCGAAGAGCACGCCCACGTCAAGCTCGACGGCGTCGAACGGTTCGGCGCGCACCTTCTCGCTGGCCTCCGCTCGAAGCGCGACGAGGTAGCCC